>NZ_JNNN01000053.1:0-323996 GCF_000735635.1 Massilia sp. LC238
CGGCGTCGCTCTTCGGACACCGTCACGACTTCGATGGTTTGGTTGTTTCTAGTCATACTCACAGTCTTATTCCTATCCGTAAGGATACAGCATCGACTGTGTCTGGTACTTCAAGGGGCTATCTCAGTCAGATGAGCCATCGAGGCCGCCATGGGCCTATAATTCAGTCTACCGCATTGTTGCAGGATTGCACCTAGCCATTGGCTGTAGCTGCGCATTGAAGAGTAAAATGTGGCACACGTCGTCATCTAAACATCTTAATGCGCAAATACTGGCCTACCCCGGAAGCACCAACCGACACGGTTGAGCAGCTTCTTGCTCGTCGCACTCTTGCAATGGTGTTTAACCATGTGGTCGGCAAGCCTAGTACGGACGGGTTGATTACGCAAACGGCATTCATCGCTGGCACGTTGTCGCTTGGTGAGGCTACAGCCTACGTTCGGTATGCCGAACAGATGATAGTGCTGTGCTCTAACGGAGCAACTAGTTGAGTATGGACACTATGCCTCCCGCACAGCTACGCGTCCTTTTGGTGGAGCGGAACGAAGATGTATGCGAACTCTTCACTAGCTTGCTTGAACGGATGGGCTTCATCGCAGAAGCCGTCAAGACGGGAGCCGAAGCGATGGCAGCAGCTAGGGCAAGGCCACCCCATGCGGTTTATAGCTCGCTCATGCTTGGAGACATGCACGGGTTTGACCTGTGCCGGATGCTACGATCTATGCCTGAGTTAGAACATACCGTATTCGTTGCCTTTACGGGGTATTCGGAGACTAACGTTGTGCAGGAATCGAAGGACGCAGGCTTTGCCTACTACCTGCTAAAACCTGTCAGCTTGGGAGCGATCCTTGCGCCGTTACATTCTATTCCCGGCCTTGAAGAGGACGGAGCCTTGCATGATGCGTATAGAGCTTTCAATAAAGCCCTCCTAGATGCCGAAAGACAACTGAGCAACCAGTAGCGTGAGAATCCCACTGCATTTACATTAGCATTAGGCGTTAAGCCGACGTGTTATCATCTCTGCATGTTTAAGAGAGTGCTACTGGTTGATGGTACTGCCGAAGATGCTGAACTGACGTTCAATGCATTGCATCACTGTGGCATTAAAAACCCAGTGGTGTACGTGGGCGACGGCACGCAAGCCCTTCTCAGTCTTGTAGAAGACCGAGATATAGCAATTGTACTCCTGAACCTTCACACCCATGTTGCCGAAGGCTTCGATCTGTTGAAGCAACTTCGATTCCAACCCCAGTTCGCATCAACGCCGGTGCTCGTTGTCTCGTCCTTTTACGACGAGGCCCACCGCAAACGGGCCGAGCTACTGGGTGCTTCCGGGTACGTGGTGAAGGCATTCGAACCAGAGCGGTTTGCAGACTTGCTATGTGACGCCCTAGCACCATACCGCCACTTGCTTGAGGAAGCTGTATAACTACAGTGCGCGTCTCGGATTACAGCCGAGCTACACTGTAAGGGCTGTTTGCCAAGACTCTCTCGTTCGGCTTTGCCCGGTACTCCCCACCGGGTTTTTTTTCGTATTACGACAGACGGGCCAGCAGGTTGCTTACGTTGGCTTTCGTCCAAGGGCCACCGCGAGCGGTCGAGATGCGACGGGCAGTCAGTTCCTTAGCAATCCCACCGAGGGACACGATGCCAGCAGCAGTAATGTCCTGAATGATCGGCTTGAGGTCGGCTGCAAATGCTTCGGCCTTCGCTTTGATCGTACTTACGGCTGCATCGTTGCCCTTGGCAGCACGGCGGAGGGCTTCGGCTCCGTTCGGGTTGCCCAGCTTCTGGCCGCGAGCCTTGGCAGCTTTCAGGGCTACCGTAGTGCGCTCGGAGATGGCGTGACGTTCCTGTTCGGCCACAAGCGCCATGATGCCAACGGTCAGTTCGTTGGCGTCGGGCATGTCGGCTGCAATGAACTTCACGCCGGAGTCACGCAGGGCCAGCAGGAAGGCCGCATTACGGCTCAGACGGTCAAGTTTAGCGATGACCAAAACGGAGCCGGTAACTTTCGCCAGATGCAGGGCTGCGGCAAGCTGGGGGCGATTGTTATTCTTGCCCGACTCTACTTCTACGAACTCTTTCACGATGGTGGCGTTACGCCCTGTAGCGTAGTCCTGCACCGCCTTACGCTGCGCTTCCAGTCCAAGGCCACTGTCACCCTGACGAGTAGTCGAGACACGCAGGTAAGTTACGATTTTCATATTGTTGGCCTCGTGGTATAAAATTGTCTAACGTCGGCAAGGCAATTATATACCCCCACTGCTGGGTTAACAAGAGCATTGAACTTGATCCCCTTCCCTCGGGGACCGATGGACCGGAAGGGGGACCGGCCTATCAGGTCTGCTAGGTTGACTTCTTCGTCAGCCGTGTCAGCTCGGCCAATACCGCGTCGCCATTGATCTTCGGCTTTCGTGCTACTGCTGCTACTGGCGCTGGCTTCGGTGCTTTCGCATCCGGTGCCCACCATGGCTGTGCTGCTGGTGCCTTCGGTGCTGGCTTCGGTGCTTCCACCGGCTGCGATCCTACCGGCCTCATATGACGTTGCAATTCCTTCTTCATTCTGTTCCTTCGTTTCTGTTTGTGTGATTACTGTTTCCTCTGCTGGTGGGACAGCAGGAGGAAGAGAGGATTTCGTTAGGGCGTCCCTGTACTTCTGTCGCTTGGCCTCTCGCTTGGCAATGTTGCTCAGGAACTCGGAGCCGAAGTAAGTCTCCCGGCCCGGTACGTCTTCCTTAGAGCGTACCTTGAGGAAGTACGTAGCCCACTTGATGCAATCAGCCAGCTTGGCGGGAGTGTTCATCTTGGCGAACATGGCTCCACCATGCATCGGATTCTTCGGTGGCTCGATGCGTATGCTCAGGCTCTTGTCTAATCCGGCTTCCTTGGCCTTCTTGGCCTTACGCTTGATGCGTCGAGCAATGAACCCGCCTTCCCGAACATCTAGTAGGTCTGAGGGGAAGTGCTCTGCTGTCTCAACAATGACAAATGCGTGAGCATGGCTTCCGCCTTTCTCTTCGCCTACCTCATAGGCTCCGATGTACTCTGCTCGGCATTTGGTGCGGATATGACGCATCAAGGCTTTCAGAGTGGCTTGGTACTCGGCCCTGTCTGCCCCGGACAGGATGAACTGGTACAAGATTGCAGTCTTCAAATCATGAGTGTTGAAGAACTGTTGTACGGTGTTCAGCTTACGGCGTGAGTGAAGTCCACCGTTATTGTTACCAGCTAGGATGTCGTTACTGTATTTCTTACGTGGCATCTGATTCTTTCATCGTTACTTCTACCCTCCCTGTAAGGGGGAGGGATAGGGAGAAAGGAGTAACATTGACTAACTTTGTTATTCCTTCTATTTATTAGTTATTGTTTCTTGTTTCTACTTCACTCTTTATTACTGAGAGAGAATTAGCTCGGGATTTGAACCCGGCACAACCTCATTTCCTCCTATGGGAAGAGGTCGAATAACCGGGCAATTCTGCAAATGTTCTAATCCGTCGTTTATCGCGTCTTGAATTTCGTTGCGAGGTCGATCAACCGGCCAATAACAAGCGAACCGGAAACGCCTTGCAGAGAGGCGAGCTTTTTCAAGTTATCCCACTGGTGCGGCTCAAGGTAGACGTATTGACGGTGCAGTTCGGTTCCGTCGTCATAGACAACGCGTTGGCGGCTGGTGCCGGGGACACTGGTTGGCGTAATGGTCATGCGCATTTAGTTTCCTTTTCATTAATCGTGTACAAACGGCAGACGTACGAATAGCGATGGCCCACACTGGGGCTACGTCTGCGGTTTAGGTTGTTGTGCTACAGGGGCCAGAATGGCCTGATGCGCTTCCCAGCCGGGAAGGCGGGGGAGATGGTTACTGCTGGGCTGCTGCTTCGATGCGAGCGCGTTCGGCGGCTACGTCAGCTTTGATTTTCTCGACGGCTGCATTGGCGACTGCTTCGGCTGCTGCAATACGTGCCTCTTGGTCAGCTTGAATCTGTGCTGCGTGGAGTCGTGCAGCTTCATCTTTCACGCGGCGGTCGAACTCGGCTGCCTCCTTGCGCTGTTCGTTGGCGACGCTTTCGGCGGCTCGTTGTGAGGCGAGCGGAAGAGGATTCCCAAGCTGGAGCAGGATCGACATCATGCCGGAGCGCTCGTAATACGTTGGATGCACACCGGGATACAAGTGGTAGCCGTTGCGTGCGTGAATCGTCATCTCTTCTAGAACCTCATGCGCATGACCCAGCAGGGTAATCGAGTCGGGGCGTCGTGCGATTTCTGCCAGTGGTGTAGATTCTTCAATTGTTACTGCTGCTTTCGTTGCCATATTCGTTTTCCTTTAGATTTTGTTCGATTTGATATAACGGGCCAAACGGTCACGCGTGAATGGTAGTCCCGTTGGGGTAGTGAATCCCTGCGAATTAAGATGCTGGGAAATAATGCGCAAGCTGCTACGTCCCCTCAAAATGCGGATCACATTTGAGGTTTTCGTGTAGTAGGCTTCGGTTCTCAATCGACCGCCGAAGGATGGCGGTAGTACGTCTGTTACATTTGTTTCGTCCATAGATATAGCTCCTGTGCTGATAGGATAATTAGTTTGATTCAATTGGGGATTGAAACTGGAAGGGTGGAGCGGGGGAATTGCGGATTCAGGCTCTACAGGTGAAATTGTATACTACGTGTCCTCATCTGTCAAGTTTTGGCCATAGCTAGCCACGCCTGTCAACCACTGTTACAAAAAAGTAGGATCGGCTAATACCGTAAATACGCAGGGGATTTGTCTATGAGACGGAATACGAATTCGTGGCGTTTCGGAGCGAATTTTCGTGCGTGAAAAGAAGAATGAGCGGGGTTCGCTGCTTAGCAATCCGGGGGCTTGACCGAAGGGCCACATTCCGGGCTACCCTGTGGACGCCTGACGCAACAAGAGTCAAACTACCATAGTCTCTTTCGCACATAAGCGCACCGATTCCTGGAAGCTGCGGCTGATCTTGTTGGCTTCATCCGTCGTGCGCCACTCGCCGAAGACGGTCGAGAAGCCGCGCGAGTACAGCAGGTCTCCGGTCTTCGCGTCCACCACCTCGACCCGGTTCTGGCCGCGGTTGGTCTCGTCGAAGTTGCGCGCCGTGTTGCCGGGCCAGGGCAGCGGTTCGATGACGACGCGTTCCAATGCATACTGGTCGGACAAGGCATTGCCGCTGTGCGTATAGTCGACGCGGACAGTGGCCGGCTGGGCTGCGCAGGCAAAGCCGGTGACCAGCGCCAGCGCGGCAGCGAAGAATCGGAGTGGCAGACGGAACATGGTGATCCCCATTCGGTGCGGAAGCTGCATTGTAAAACGGCGGCAAGCCTGTCGGAAATGACAGTTGTACTCATCAGCCCGGCGAACTAGAATCGTCCGGATACCTGGGAGACGACATGCACCTGTTCAAACGCAGCCTATTTACCGCGCTGGCCCTGGCTTCCCCACTGGCGCACGCGGCCCTGCCCGCCGCCTGCAAGCCCGGCCAGGCAATCCACGACAGCGGCTATGTCAAGATCGGCGGCATCGAGCAGTGGATCTCGATCGACGGCGCCGACTGCGCCAAGCCGGCGCTCCTGCTGGTGCATGGCGGTCCGGGCAATCCACTCTCGGTCTACGAGAACGGCCCGTACGCGTCCTGGACCAGGGATTACGTCGTCATCCACTGGGACCAGCGCGCCGCCGGGCTGACCTGGTCACGCAACGCGCCCGGCGAAGACACGCCCCTGCGCCTGGAGCGAATGCGCGACGACGGCATCGAACTGTCGCGCCACCTGCTCGAACGCCTGGGCAAGCGCAAGCTGGTCCTGCTGGGCAGCTCCTGGGGCTCGATCCTGGGCGGACACATGGCGACCAAGAGCCCGGAGCTGTACTGCGCCTGGATGCCGGTGGCGCAGGTCGTCAACAATACCGAGACCATGCGTGTCTCGCGCGACGCCATCCTGGCGCGCGCCCGCGCGACGGGGGACGTGGCTACCGTCGAGAAAATCGAGGCGCTCGGCACGCCGCCGTGGACCAACCCGCGCAACTTCGGCATCCTGCGCCGTGCGATCCGCAAGTACGAAGCCATGGTGTCCGATCCGGCGCCTGCCGCCTGGCTGGCATGGAAGGCCGAACGCGGTACCCCGAAGGCGCGTGCCGACTACGAGGCGGCCGAGGACTATTCTTACATCCAGTTCATCGGCATGAAGGGCGAGGGCATCGCTTCGCTGGTGGACATGGAGCGCCAGGCGGCCAGCTTCAAGCTGCCGGTCTACATGGTGCATGGCGAGCAGGACCTGCTGGCGCCCAAGGAAATCGCGCAACGCTACTTCGACCGGATCTCTGCCCCGCGCAAGCAGCTGGCGATCGTTCCGCGCGCCGGACACGATCCGAACCTTCCCCTGATCGATGCCCAGGCGCGCATGCTGGCCAGCCAGCTGGGCGGCCGCTGCGAATGATCCGCTCCTACCTGGCGGCATCGGCCCGGCTGGCGCCGGCACCGCCGTCCGCCACGGTCTCGAGCTGCCGGTACTGGTACAGCGGCCGCTGCACCACGATCGGCCGGATGTCGAGCCGCATGTTGTAGACCGAGTACTGCTCGGTGAACGAGGACTGGTAGCCCACGCTGTCGCCCGTGCGGGTGAGCTTGAACTCGAAGCCGAGGTCGGGCTGGATGCCGTGCGGGCTGTCGAGCGAGAGGCCGATGGCTTCCGGCTGGTCGCTGTCGATCAGCTTGGCCATCAGGTCGACCACCGTGCTGTTGCCGAGGATGTCGGCCGAGAACAGCGGTTCGCGGTAGTAGGGCCGGGCCGGGTCGATCCGGTTGTCCAGCTTGTCGGGCGCGGGGGTGAAGGTCTGGCTGAGCAGGCTGAAGCGGTCGCCGTTGTCCAGGTAGCTCAGGCGCACGTTGCTGACGCTCAGCGGCCCTCCCTTCGGCCCGTCCTGCGGCACCGCCTTCGACAGGTCGACCAGCAGCGCGCCGCGGTAGCCGATCACCTCGACGTCGCGGGCCGGGCCCACCACCATGGCGGTGTTCTCGTCGATGCCCAGGCCGAGCTTGTATCCCTTCTTGAGCATGGCCGGCACCATGCGCGCGAACCGGCCGCGCACCAGCAGGTGCTGGTCGATGAAGACGTCGTCGCCGATGAAGCCGAGGCCGGGCGCGATCTCCTTGTCCTCGTCGATGCCGAGCTTGAGCGTGGCCAGCACCGTCTTGGGACGGCCGAACATGGTGCTGCTCATGATGGCGGCGCCGGCGCTGGAGCCGGCGATCATGCCGCCGCGCCGGTACATGTCCCACAGGGCGTCGAGCATGCGGGTATTGCCGCCGTCCTCGCGGCGCAGCGCGCGCGTGATGCGGCCCTGGTCGCCGCCGGCGAAATAGGCGCCGCCGGCCGCGCGCACCGCGCTGGCCAGCGCCGGATCCTCGGCGGCCGCCTGGTAGTCGATGCCGGACAGGCGCACGGCCACCGGCACGAAGAAGGCCCTGGCGCCATAGTGGTTGAAGCGCTCGACCAGGAACTTGCCGGCTTTTTCGGGGCTGGCCGAGGCCGAGGCGAACACGGCGATGCGGGCGCCCTTGCCGCCCGCCAGCTGGACCATGCGTTTCCACACGGCGGCATTGTCGGCACGCAGTGCGCCACCGATGATGACGAGCGAGCCCTTCGGCTGCGGGGTATCGGCTGCGGCAAGCGGCTGGCTTCCCAGCAAGGCAAACACCAGCAGAGCACGGACGACGCGAAGCATACGACTTCCTCCCGGTTCAGACACATCGTAAGCCTGATTCCAGAAGGGGGACGCCGTGTTGAGTATGCTCAGGACAAATATATGTTCGGAAAGTACCGTTCCATCATCGTCTCGGGACGCTGGGGCGCGGTGAAACCGAAGCGCTCGTACAGGCTGTGCGAATCGCTCGTGTTGAGCGTGAAGCGGCGCAGTTTCTGCAGGCTGGGGTGGCGCAGCACCGCCCCGATCAGCTGCTTGCCGTAACCGCGGCCGCGGTACTCGGGCACCACGAACACGTCCACCAGGTTGGCGAAGGTGGCAAAGTCGGTGATGACGCGTGCAAAAGCGATCTGGCGCCCGTCGAGATAGCCGCCGAAACACAGCGAATTCTCGATGGCACGCTCGACGGTCGGACGCGAAATGCCAACTGCCCAGGTGGATTGTTCGCTCAGGAAGCGGTAGATCATCGGGATGTCCAGCCGCGTCTGGTCGGTACTGACCTGGAAGCTCGAATCGTTGGTAATCATGGAAGCGTTGAATGTGGCTTAAAAACCAATTCTAGCGCCGTTCTCTTGATGCATAAGTTTCAATTGGACGGCGCTCCCCGGGCAGCTCAGCCGTTGCGCAGGTAGCGCTCAGGCAGCTGCAGCTTGGCGTCCTCGGCCTGCCAGATCAGGTTCAGCACGTACCAGAGCTTGCCGTCATGGATGAGCTGGATGCTGTTGATCCCTCGCATGAAGGGCTTGGCCTCATCCTTGGCGTGGCGCGCCTCGTAGGTGCTGAACACGTGGGCGATCTGGCCGAAGGTCTCGGTGGTGCGCGCCTTTTCGGTCTCGAAGAAACCCATGGTGGCGAAGGCCTTGGTGTTGCGGGCGATGTAGTCCTCCGGGCTCATGGCGCGCAGGACGTAGCTGCCGTCCGGACGCGCGACCATGGCGCCCATGCGGCCTTCCGGCGCGAACAGCGAACGCCTGCGGTCCCAGTCGCGCGGCGCGCCGGCCGGGCCCGAGATCACGTCGTAGACGGCAGCGATAATGGCGTCGATCGAGGCGACGTCCGCCGCTTTCGCTGCCGGCATGCTTGCCGCCGCCGGCGCGGCTGGTGCGGCCACCGCGGTGGGCGTGGCCGGCGCAGCGGGTGCGGCCTGCTGGGCCAATGCTGCAGGTGCGGCAAACGCGAGTGCCAGGCCGAGTTGGGCCAAACGATGCATGTCTCCCCCTTATTGGAATAGTAAGCACATCATTGCGCATTTACCGGCGCTTGTCATCCACCTCGGGTGAGGGGCGGGCACAGGCTTTATAATCGTGGGATACCTAACAGGGATCCCACCATGACCGATCAATTCTCCAAGAAAGCCGAAGCCTGGTCCGCGCGCTTCACCGAACCCGTCTCCGACCTCGTCAAGCGCTACACCGCCTCCGTGTTCTTCGACAAGCGCCTGGCGCCCTTCGACATCCAGGGCTCGCTCGCCCACGCCGAGATGCTGGCCGCGCAAGGCATCATCAGTGAACAGGACCGTGCGGAGATCGAGCGCGGCATGGCCCAGATCAAGGGCGAGATCGATGCCGGCAGCTTCGAGTGGCTGCTCGACCTGGAAGACGTGCACCTGAACATCGAGAAGCGCCTGACCGAGCTGGTGGGCGACGCCGGCAAGCGCCTGCACACCGGCCGCTCCCGGAACGACCAGGTGGCGACCGACATCCGCCTGTACGTGCGTGCGGCGATCGACGACATCCTCGGCCTGCTCGCCAGCCTGCGCGCCGCCCTGCTCGATCTGGCCGAGCGCCATGCGGACACCATCATGCCGGGCTTCACCCATTTGCAGGTGGCCCAGCCGATCACGTTTGGACACCACATGCTGGCCTACGTCGAGATGTTCGGCCGCGACGCCGAGCGCATGCAGGACGCGCGCCGCCGCGTGAACCGCCTGCCGCTGGGCGCGGCCGCGCTGGCCGGCACCACTTTCCCGATCGACCGCCTGCGCGTGGCGAAAACCCTTGGCTTCGAGGACGTGTGCCACAACTCGCTGGACGCCGTGTCGGACCGCGATTTCGCGATCGAATTCACGGCTGCAAGCTCCCTGATCATGATGCACGTGTCGCGCTTCTCGGAAGAGCTGGTCATGTGGATGAGCCCGCGCATCGGCTTCATCGACATCGCCGACCGCTTCTGCACCGGCTCGTCGATCATGCCGCAAAAGAAAAACCCGGACGTGCCGGAACTGGCGCGAGGCAAGACCGGCCGCGTTTACGGCCACCTGAACGGCCTCTTGACCCTGATGAAAGGCCAGCCGCTGGCCTACAACAAGGACAACCAGGAAGACAAGGAGCCGCTGTTCGACACCATCGACACGGTCACCGACACGCTGCGCATCTTCGCCGACATGGCGGGCGGCATCACCGTGAAGGCCGAGAACATGCGCGCGGCGGCGCTGCAGGGCTACGCCACTGCGACCGACCTGGCCGACTACCTGGTCAAGAAGGGCCTGCCCTTCCGCGACGCCCACGAAGCGGTGGCGCACGCGGTGCGCGCCTGCGACATCGCCAAGTGCGATTTGTCGGAGATGTCGCTGGAGAAGCTGCGCGAGTTCTCGCCGCTGATCGAGCGGGACGTGTTTGCGGTGCTGACGCTGGAAGGCTCGGTGGCGGCGCGTGACCACGTGGGCGGCACCGCGCCGAACCAGGTGCGGGCGGCGATCGCGCGCGTGCGCAAGCAGCTCGCGTAGGGTGGACGGCTTAGCCGTCCGCGCGTTCAACTCCCCCATGAGCAGATACTGCGTCTGTTCTTGGGCTGGTTGAACGCGCGGGCGTTTGTCATTCCGGGCACTGCCCAAAATGACCCCGCCCACCCTACCTTAAAGAAGTCATCACCCGCCGCGCTTGTCCCGGCCGCGCTGCTTCGCTTCCTTCATCAAGACCTTCCACTTCCCGCGCTCGGCAATCCGCTCCAGCGCCGTCTGCTCCGCCCGCCGCACCTCGCGCAACAGCTTGCGATAGTTCTGCAGGCGATCCGCATCCACCACGTCCCGCACCGCGCATCCCGGCTCGCTCGCATGGCGGCAGTCGCGGAACTGGCAGCCTTCCGCCAGCGCCGCGATGTCGTTGAAGGACAGCTCCAGCTCATCCTCGTCCGCGTCCGGCTGCCAGGCGCGCAGGCCGGGGGTATCGATGATGCAGGCCCCGCCCGGACAGCGGTGCAGCGAGCGCGCCGTGGTGGTATGGCGGCCGCGGTCGTCGCCGTGGCGGGTGCCGCCGGTGGCTTGCAGGCTGCCGCTCAGGGCATTGGTGAGCGTGGACTTGCCCACGCCCGAGGACCCGAGCAGCACCAGGGTCTGCCCTGCCCCCAGCCAGGGCGCCAGCACGCCGGTGTCAAGCTGTTCCGACGGAATCAGGTGCAGCAAGGGCACGTCATCGGGAATGTGCTGGCGCAGCTGCGCGATCCTGTGCGCGACCTCGCTGCCGATGTCCGGCTTGGTCAGGATCATGACCGGCGCCACGCCGCAGGCCCGCACCAGCGCGATATAGCGCTCCATCCGGCGCGGATTGAAATCGTTGTCCAGGCCCATCAGCAGCAGCGCCGTATCCACGTTGCTGGCCAGCACCTGGCTGCCCGACGGGGTGCGCCGCGACAGCCGGGTGAAGGCGTCGAGCGTGTCGGCGATCCACCAGTCGCCCAGGCTGTGCGTGGCCAGTACCCAGTCGCCGACCACGGGCTGGCCACGCGCGTCGAAGCGCGCGTTGCGCGCGGGGAATGCCTCGCGCCCGTCGTCGAGCGTGAGCGCGTCGCGCTGGGCGGAGGTGACGCGGGCGAGGCGCCCTTGCGGCGATGCTGCCGCGAGTTGTGAGACGAAATGTTGCTTGAAGCCGATCCCGTGCAGGGTCGGGAAATCGATGTCGATCATGACGATGTGTTTTCCATTCAGTGGCGCAACAGGCGTGCGCGGGCAGCCGCACCAGTGGCGCGGCAAAGCAAGAAATGGAAGGTCGGGCGCGCTGGCGCGCTTAAGACATCGTCGAGATGGACGAAGCGCTCAGGCGGCCGACCGGAGGACGGTATCAGGCTGGTTCATGCGGCGTCTCCTCGGATCGGTAAATGGGATGGCCAGTCTGGCAGCACGCCGCCATCGCGTCAAGAGAGGCGAAGCCTTCAGGCCTTTTGCGCTATGCTGGATAATCCGATTCCACAACGAGAATGCATCCGTGACTCCGACCAACCCATCCGTCCTGCCCTCGCGCGAATACGCCGCCTTCCTGTTCGACATGGACGGCACCATCCTGACCTCGATCAAGTCCGCCGAGCGGGTCTGGAGCGCATGGGCGCTCCGGCATGGACTGGATCCGGTGACTTTCGTGCCGACCGTGCACGGCAAGCGTACCGAAGACACCATCCGCAACCTCGGCCTGCCCGGTGTCGACCCGGTAGCGGAAGCGCTGGGCATTGCGCTGGCGGAAATCGAGGACGTCGGCGACATCGAGGAAATCGCCGGCGTGGGCCGCTTCCTGGCCAGCCTGCCGACGGACCGCTGGGCCATCGTCACCTCGGCCTCGCGCCCCCTGGCGACGGCGCGCATCGCGGCCGCCGGCCTGCCCCTGCCGCCGCTGCTGGTGTCGGCCGACGACGTCAAGCGCGGCAAGCCGTATCCCGATCCTTTCCTGCTGGGCGCGCAGAAACTGGGCGTGGCGCCGCAGGATTGCCTGGTGTTCGAAGACACGACCATCGGCCTGGCGGCTGCGGAAAGCGCGGGCATGGACAGCATCGTCGTGACCGCTACGCACACGCATCCAGTCGAGACGCGCTCGGCCCCGGTGGCCGATTACATGGATCTTGTTGCCGTGCGTACAGAAAGTGGGCTGCTGAAGGTGCAGCGCAAGATCGGTCACTGAAGCGAGGCGTCTTGTCTTGAGGCGATCGACACCCACATGAGAGGTATCGACGACAAACATGGAGGTGCGCATGCGCCGCTATCGCAACACGAGCGGCGAATCCGGCGTGGTCGCCTACGACATCGACACCGACTCGATCACTATCCAGTTCACCGGCGGTGACCGCTATCTGTATACCGAGCGCAGCGCCGGCGCCGAGAATATTGCCAGGATGCAGGAACTGGCGCGCGAAGGGCGCGGACTGTCGACCTTCGTGAGCCAGCACATCCGCAGCCGCTACGCGCGCAAGCTGAACTGACCTTCAACCGCGTGGCGGATAGGGGCTGCCGTCCTTGTGCGAATAGGTGTTGGTGGCGCCATCGTAGTGCAGGTCGATGTCCGGATACGTCGCCTGGTCTTCCTTGACGCGCGAGCCGACGCACAGGAATACCCCCTGCCCCCAGCTGCGGTTGACGAGATGGTGCCCGTTCGGCTTTCCTGCCGGGAAAGCCGCGCAGTCGCCTGCGCGCATGAGGGTCTCGCCTTCGTCGGTGACCAGCACCAGCTCGCCCGACACCACCATCACGAATTCGTCCTCATGCGAATGCCAGTGGCGCTGCGAGGATGCGGCGCCCGGCTGCAGTTCGACCAGATTGACGCCGAACTGGGTCAGGCCGCCGGCGTCGCCCAGGGCCTGCTTGGTGCGTCCGTCCACCAGCTCGGCGTAGGCTTCGGGGTAACCCGTACCTTTCAGTACGGGAATGCTGCTCAGGTCCAGTCTCGACATGCGATAGGTCTCCTTGGTTTCCGGCGGACAGCGCCCTCGCGTCCTAGCCGCGTTTCTGTACCAGCGTCAGGATATCGTAACTCGCCACGAGTTCATCGTGTTGATTCGTCACCTGCACATCCCATGCCACCACGCCCTGGCCGCGCCCCTGCTCATCGGTACGGTTGCGGTCGACCTTGCGCTTGCAGGTCAGGCGCGCGCGGATGGTGTCGCCGATCGCCACCGGCGCCACGAAGCGCAGGTTGTCCAGGCCGTAGTTGGCCAGCACCGGGCCCGGCGCCGGCGACACGAACAGGCCCGCGGCCGCCGACAGCACGAAGTAGCCGTGGGCGATGCGCTTGCCGAACTGGGTGTCCTTGGCCGCGATCTCGTCGAAGTGCATGTAGAAGTAGTCGCCCGAGACGCCGCCGAAGTTGACAATGTCGGCTTCGCTCACGGTGCGGCGGTGAGTCAGCAGCGAGTGGCCCACTTCCAGGTCTTCGAACCAGCGGCGGAACGGGTGGATCTCGGTTTCCTTGACCGCGCCGCCACGCACGTACTCGCCGGTGACGGCGCCCAGCATGGTCGGCGAACCCTGCACCGCGGCGCGCTGCAGGAAGTGTTTCACCGCCCGGATGCCGCCCAGCTCTTCGCCGCCGCCGGCGCGGCCCGGGCCGCCGTGCTTGAGTTGCGGCAGCGGCGAGCCGTGGCCGGTGGAATCGACCGCCGATTCGCGCTCGAGGATGTGCACGCGGCCGTGCGAGGCGGCGGCGACCGGCACCGCGTGGGCGGCGATGGCCGGATCCTTGGTCACCAGGGTGGTTACCAGGCTGCCCTTGCCGCGCGCAGCCAGGTGCAGGGCTTCGTCGATGTCGCGGTAGGTCATCACGGTGCTCACCGGGCCGAAGGCTTCGATGTCGTGGACGGCGTCGTTATTCAATGCGTTACGGCACAGCAGCAGGGTCGGCGCGAAGAAGGCGCCGTTGGCACAGCCCTCGCCCACCGGGCTGAAACCGTCGCGGGCGCTGAACAGGACTTCGTTGCCGCGCGCGAGCATCTCGACACGCTCCGAGACGTCGCGGTGCTGGTCCATCGAGGCCAGCGCCCCCATGCGCACGCCTTCGACCTTCGGGTTGCCGACCGTGATCCTGGCCAGCCGCTCGCGCAGGCGCGCGCCCACGGCATCGGCGTGCTGCTCGGGCACGATGACGCGCCGGATCGCCGTGCACTTCTGGCCGGCCTTGCCGGTCATCTCGCGCGCGACTTCCTTCACGAACAGGTCGAATTCCGGGTCGTCCGGCGTCACGTCCGGCGCCAGGATGGCGCAGTTCAGCGAGTCCGCTTCGGCGGTGAACGGGACCGATGCGCGGATCAGGTTCTGGTTCGCCTTCAGCTTGGCGGCGGTGTCGGCCGAGCCGGTGAAGGTGACGGCGTCGAAACCGCCCAGGCGGTCGAGCAGGTCGCCGGTGGAGCCGATGACGAGCTGCAGCGCGCCTTCCGGCAGCAGCTTCGACTCCATCATCATCCTGACGGTAGCGTGGGTCAGGTAGCTGGTGGCGGTGGCGGGCTTGACGATGCAGGGCATCGCCGCCAGGAAGCTCGGCGCGAATTTTTCCAGCATGCCCCAGATCGGGAAGTTGAAGGCGTTGATGTGCACCGCCAGGCCGCCGCGCGGCACCAGGATGTGGGTGCCGGCGAAGCCGCCGCGCTTGCCCAGGGCGATGGCCGGGCCTTCGTGCAGCACGTTCGAGGACGGCAGCTCGCGCGAGCCCATGCTGGCGTAGGCGAACAGGGTGCCGATGCCGCCTTCGACGTCGACCCAGCTGTCCGGACGGGTGGCGCCGGTCAGGTGCGAGATCTCGTACAGCTCTTCCTTGCGCTCCATCATGTACAGGGCCAGGGCTTTCAAGACCTGGGCGCGCTTCTGGAAGTCGAGCCGCATCAGGGCGGGGATGCCGGTCTTGCGGCCGTAGGTGACGGCTTCGTCGAAGTCGATTTTCTCGGCGTGGGTGTGGAAGATCAGTTCGTTGTTCAGCGCGCTGTGCAGCGGGGTGTGCGCCTCGGCACCGTGCCAGCGGCCGGCGATCAGGCTTTGCAGGGTTGCGATGTTGCCCATTTGTTTGTCTCCAGTCGGTTATCTCTTCAGGAATTCGGTACTCGTGCATTCCCGCGCCCTATCCAACGTCAGCCCGGCGAAGGCCGGGATCCAATTCCGCTTCGTAGCCAAAGGATGCATTAGCACCTCGCACGCAAAATTGGGTACCGGCCTTCGCCGGTAGTCGTAGGCCCCTGTGGGGCGTATGACGGTCTTGGGACTAGCAATGCAGTCAGGCTTTCGGTTTGTGCATGCCGTTCGGATCGAACTCAATGCCTTTCCGGTCCGGCTCGGGTTCAAGCAAGGCCTCGACTTCGCGCATCGTCTGCAGCGAGCGCACGTTGAGCTCGTGGTACTGGCGCGTCCCGAAGCTCTTCCACTTCACGTCCTCATCGCTCAGCTCGCGCATGATCTTTGCGGGCGTGCCCATCACCATGCTGCGCGGCGGGATGATCATCCCGGCCTTCACGAAGCTCATCGCGGCCACGATCGATTCCTCGCCCACGACCGCCTTGTCCATCACCACCGCATTCATGCCCACCATGGCATTGCGCTTGATGCGACAGCCATGCAGTACAGCGCCGTGCCCGATGTGGCCGTCGACTTCGACCACGGTGTCCTCGCCCGGGAAGCCGTGCATCACGCAGGTGTCCTGCAGGTTGGCGCCCTCTTCCAGGATCAGGCGGCCGAAGTCGCCGCGCAGCGAGGCCAGCGGGCCGATGTAGCAGCGCGGGCCGACGATCACGTCGCCGATCAGCACCGCACTCGGGTGCACGTAAGCGCTGGGATGGACCACCGGCCGTACGCCGTCGATCTCGTACACCTTGACCATGCCTACACCCGCTCGACGATGATCGCGATGCCCTGGCCCACGCCGATGCACATGGTGCACAGGGCGTAGCGGCCCCCGATGCGGTGCAACTGGTTGACGGCGGTGGTCACCAGGCGCGCGCCGGAGGCGCCCAGCGGGTGGCCGAGGGCGATGGCGCCGCCGTTCGGGTTCACGTGGGCAGCGTCGTCGGGCAAGCCGAGGTCGCGCATGACGGCCAGGCCTTGCGCCGCGAAGGCTTCGTTCAGCTCGATCACGTCCATCTGGTCGAGACGCAGGCCGGTTTGTGCCAGCAGTTTCTTCACGGCCGGCGACGGGCCGAAGCCCATGATGCGCGGCGCCAGGCCGGCGGTGGCCATGCCGACCACGCGGGCGCGCGGGGTCAGGCCGTTGCGTGCGGCGGTTGTTTCGGCAGCCAGCAGCAGCGCGCAGGCGCCGTCGTTCAGGCTCGACGCATTGCCGGCGCTGACGGTCCCGTCTGGCAGCACCACACCCTTCAGCTTCGCCAATGCCTCGATGCTGGTGTCCGGACGCGGCTGCTCGTCGGTGTCGAATACGCGCGAGTCACCTTTTTTACCGTGAATGGTCACGGGGACGATCTCGTCCTTGAAGAAACCCTCGGCATGGGCACGGGCCCAGCGCTGCTGGCTGCGTAGCGCGAAAGCGTCTTGGTCGACGCGGTTGATGTTGAACTCCACCGCCACGTTCTCGGCGGTCTCCGGCATCGAGTCGATGCCGTACTTCGCTTTCATGAGCGGATTGACGAAGCGCCAGCCGAGGGTGGTGTCCTCGATCCTGGCGGCGCGCGAGAAGGCGCTGTCGGCCTTGGCCATGACGAAGGGCGCGCGGGTCATGCTCTCGACGCCGCCGGCGATGATCAGGTTGGCCTCGCCGGCCTTGATCGCACGCGCGGCGCTGCCGATGGCGTCCATGCCGGAACCGCACAGGCGGTTGATGGTGTTAGCCGGCACCGATGGAGGCAGGCCAGCGAGCAGCGCGGCCATGCGGCCGACGTTGCGGTTGTCTTCGCCGGCCTGGTTGGCGCAGCCGTAGAACAGGTCGTCCACCGCGCCCCAGTCCACGTCCTTGTTGCGGGCAATGAGCGCGGCGATGGGCAGCGCGCCCAGGTCGTCGGCGCGCACGCTCGAGAGCGAGCCGCCGTAGCGGCCGAAGGGGGTGCGGATGGCGTCGCAGATGAATGCGTCAGTCATGGTGTCTCCTCAATAATCAGTTTTTTGGACGCTTGTCGACCACGCGCCGGGCCTTGCCGGTCAGCGTGCGCTCGATCCCGCCGGGCGGCATCAAGCGCACGCGCGTGCTCACGCCCACATGGGTCTTGATGCAGTGCTGGAGTTCGCGGCACAGGGCATCCACGTCGCCTGCTGCGAGCGAAGCGTCGCGCAGTTCGTCCAGCACTTCCAGCGTGTCGAGGTGGCCATCGCGCGCGACCACCAGCTGGTACTGCGGCGCCAGCGCCGGCATCTTCAGGATGATTTCTTCGATCTGGCTCGGGAACACGTTCACGCCGCGGATGATCAGCATGTCGTCCGAGCGGCCCGTGATGCGGCCCATGCGCCGCATCGAGCGCGAAGTGGGCGGCAACAGGCGGGTCAGGTCGCGCGTGCGATAGCGGATGATCGGCAGCGCTTCCTTGCTCAGGGACGTGAACACCAGCTCGCCCTCCGCGCCGTCAGGCAGCACTTCGCCGGTTTCGGGGTCGATGATCTCGGGGTAGAAATGGTCTTCCCAGATGGTCGGGCCGTCCTTGCTCTCGATGCACTCGCTCGCCACGCCCGGGCCCATCACTTCCGACAAGCCGTAGATGTCGACCGCGTCGATGCCGGCGCGCGCCTCGATCTCGCGGCGCATGGCGTCGGTCCAGGGCTCGGCCCCGAAGATGCCGACTTTCAAGGACGACGTCGCCGGGTCGATCCCCTGGCGCGTGAACTCCTCGACGATGTTCAGCATGTACGAAGGCGTGACCATGATGATCGAGGGCTTGAAATCCTGGATCAGCTGCACCTGCTTCTCGGTCTGGCCGCCGGACATCGGGATCACCGTGCAGCCGAGCTTTTCGGCGCCGTAGTGCGCGCCCAGGCCGCCGGTGAACAGGCCGTAGCCGTAGGAGATGTGCACCATGTCCCCTGGACGACCGCCAGCCGCGCGGATCGAGCGCGCCACCACGCCGGCCCAGGTGTCGATGTCGCGCTGGGTGTAGCCGACCACGGTCGCCTTGCCGGTGGTGCCGCTGGATGCGTGGATGCGCACCACCTGCTCGCGCGGCACCGCGAACAGGCCGAAGGGATAGTTGTCGCGCAGGGTTTTCTTGTCCGTAAATGGGAACCTGGCCAGGTCGGACAGCGACTTCAGGTCTTCCGGGTGCACGCCGGCGGCATCGAAGGCGGCGCGGTAGTGCGGCACGTTCTCGTAGGCGTGGCGCAGCGACCACTTCAGGCGCTCCAGCTGCAGGGCCTGCAGTTCGTCGCGGCTCGCGCGCTCGATCGGTTCCAGCTCGTTCGGCGCCGGATTACGTTGGACCATCTCGACCTCCTCGTCGTCTTGCAAAATACTTTACTGCCCGACCTCTGCCACCATGCCGCTGACGCGGTGCGACTTCCCGCGGAACAGCGCCACGGTGCGCCCGTCCTGGTTCGTGACCTTGATGTCGTACACGCCGGTCTTGCCCTGCAGGGCCTGCTCCACCGCTTCCGCCACCAGCAGGTCGCCTTCACGGCCCGGCGCCAGGTAGTCGATGCTGCAGCCGGCGCCGACGGTATTGAAGTTGTGCGAGTTACAGGCAAAGGCAAAGGCGCTGTCGGCCAGCATGAAGATGTAGCCGCCGTGGCAGGTGGCGTGCCCGTTGAGCATGTCGCCGCGCACGCGCATCGACATGCGCGCGTAACCGGGGCGAATCTCGTCAAGCAGCATGCCCAGGGCCTGGCTGGCCGGGTCACGCTCGTACATGGTCTTGCCCGCCAATTCGGCCAGGGCCTGCGGATCGCTATGCATGGAAGGTCGCTCCGTGCGGATTGGCGGCGATCTTGCGGCGCAGCAGCGGCGAGACGCGATAGCGGTCTTCGCCATAGGTCGCGGCGAGGTTGGACAGCACCGCCACGATGTGCTCCAGCCCGACGCTGTCGGCCCAGGCCAGCGGGCCGCGCGGGTAGTTGACGCCCTTCTGCATCGCGATGTCGACGGCCTGCGCGCTGCACACGCCCTGGTTGACGGCGTCGGCGGCCTCGTTGGCCAGCATGGCGACGGTGCGCATCACGGCCATGCCGGGCACGTCGTCCAGGCGCGTGACGGCAAAGCCGGCGGCCTGGAACATGCCGACCACCGCGTGATACGCGGCCTCGCTGCATTGGTCGGCGCGCGCCAGCGCGATGCGGGTTGCGCCGGATGGGTCCAGCAGCAGGTCGTAGACGACGGTGTCGTCATGCCAGCTCTCGGCGGCGCGCTCGGTGGCGCTGCGGCCATCGGTGAGGTAGACCGCGGCGCCGTTGCACACGAAGCCGGGGGACGCGTCCAGGGTCTCCTCGCGCGGCAGCGCGTAGCCGGCAGCGGCCAGGCGCGCAGCCAGCGCTGCGATCGCCTCGGATTCGTTGCCGACGATCGCCACCGATTCCGGTCTCGCTTGCGGCGCCTCCAGCTGCACGGCAGGCTTGTCGACACCCTCGCCGTAACGGTAGAAGCCGCGCCCGGTCTTGCGGCCCAGGAAGCCGGCGTTGACCAGTTCCTGCTGCAGGATCGAGGGCGTGAAGCGCGGGTCGCCGAAGTAGGCGTTATAAACCGAATTCGTCACCGAAAAATTGACGTCGTGGCCGATCAGGTCCATCAGCTCGAAGGGACCCATACGGAAGCCGCCGCAGTCGCGCAGCACGGCATCGATGGTGGCCGGCTCGGCGGCCTGCTCCAGCAGCAGGCGCAGGCTTTCCGCGTAATACGGACGGGCGACGCGGTTGACGATGAAGCCCGGTGTCGACTTCGCGTGCACCGGGTTCTTGCCCCAGGCTTCGGCGGTGGCGTAGGTGGTATCGGCAACCGCCTTGTCGGTGGCGATGCCGCTGATGACCTCGACCAGCGCCATCAGGGGCACCGGATTGAAGAAGTGCATGCCGACCAGGCGTTCCGGGCAGCGCAGCTTTGCTGCAATCGCGGTGACGGAGATCGACGAGGTATTGGTGGCCAGGATGCAGTCGTCCGCCACGATCCCTTCCAGCTCGGCGAACAGGGCGCGCTTGGCGTCCAGGTTCTCGACGATGGCTTCGACCACCAGCGCAGCCTGATGCGCTTCCTGCAGCGTGCCGATGCGTTTCAGGCGCGCGCGCGCCTCATCGGCCGCGGTGGCGTCCATGCGGCCCTTCTCGACCAGTTTGGCGTAGGTCTTGCCGATGTCCGCGATGGCCTTGTCGGCGGCGTCGGTCCGGGTGTCGAACAGCAGGACCTGGTGGCCGCCGCTGGCCGCCACCTGGGCGATGCCGCTGCCCATGGCGCCGCTGCCGACGACGGCGACGATGCTGTCTTTCGGGAGAGCCGTCATCTCATTCCGCCTTGAAGTGTGCCGGACGCTTGGCGATGAAGGCGGCGACGCCTTCGCGATAGTCGTGGCTGTAGCCCAGCTCGCGCATCATCTCGCCTTCCAGCTTCAGCTGCTCCGGCAGGGTGTTCGACCAGCTGGCCTGCAGGGCTTTCTTGGTGAAGGCGAGACCTTTGGTGGGCGCGGCGGCGAAGTGCTCGGCCATGGCCATGGCCTGGTCCATCAAGGCTTCGTCCGGCACGCAGGCCCAGATCAGGCCCCATTGCTCGGCCTTCTCGGCGCTGAGTTTGTCGCCCAGCATGGCAAGACCGGTGGCGCGCGCCTGGCCAATCAGGCGCGGCAGGTGCCAGGTGCCGCCGGTGTCGGGGATCAGGCCCAGCTTGCAGAAAGCTTCGATGAAGCTGGCCGATTTCGCGGCCAGCACGATGTCACAGGCCAGGGCCAGGTTGGCGCCGGCGCCGGCGGCCACGCCGTTGACGGCGCAGATGACCGGCATCGGGAGCGACTTCAGGGTCATGACCAGCGGGGCGTAGAACTTCTCGACCGATTCGCCGAGGTCGACGCCGGGGGCGCCGGGTTCGACGGCGCGGTCGGACAGGTCCTGGCCGGCGCAGAAGCCGCGGCCGGCGCCGGTGAGGACCAGCACGCGCACGGACTTGTCGGCCTGGAGCGTATCCAGGGCGTCGCGCACTTCGAGGTGCATGGCCTGGGTGAAGCTGTTCAGGCGATCAGGGCGGTTCAGGGTCAGGAGGGCGATGCCGTTTTCGATCTTGAACTGGATGGATTCGTAGCTCATGGTTGTCTCCGTTTTTATTGTTGTCCTTCGCACGTCGTCCCGGCGCAGGCCGGGATCCAAGTTCGGTGGTTCGCTATGAACGTCAATTTGGATCCCGGCCTTCGCCGGGATGACGGTCTCTCTGCTAGTGGGCCTATTCGGCGATATCGAAGTCGACCACGACCTTGTCGGTGATCGGAAAGCTCTGGCAGCTGAGCACGAAGCCGCGCGCCACTTCGTAATCTTCCAGCGCATAGTTCACGTCCATCTCCACCTGCCCGTCGAGCACCTTGCAGCGGCAGGTCGAGCACACGCCGCCCTTGCACGAGTAGCGCATGTCGATGCCCGCGCGCAGGCCGGCGTCCAGGATGGATTCCTTGTCCTTGTCCATCGTGAAGCTGGCTGCGTTGCCGTCCATGATGACGGTGACTTCGGTGTGGTGCTGTTGCCCTGCTTCGACTTTGCGCGGCTTGTGCTCGTGCTTGGGGATGCTGGCGGCGAACAGCTCGATGCGGATCTTTTCCTTCGCCAGCCCGGCCGCCTGCAGCGAACGCGACACGCCGTGCATCATGTCTTCCGGGCCGCAGATGAAGGCGACGTCGATGTCCTTGATGTCGATCCAGTGGCGCAGGAAGAGGCCGCACTTTTCTTCGGTGATGCGGCCGTTGAACAGTTCGATGTCCTGCTGCTCGCGGCTCATCACATACACCAGCTTGAGCCGGTCCATGTAAGTGTCCTTGAGGTCGGTCAGCTCATCGCGGAAGATCACGCTCGACGAGGCGCGGTTGCCGTAGACGATGGTGAAGCGGCTCTTCGGTTCGGCCTGCAGGGTCGTCTTCACGATCGACAGGATTGGCGTGATGCCACTGCCGGCAGCGAAGGCCAGGTAGTGGCGTTCGCTGCTTGGATCGAGCGGCACGTTGAAGTGGCCCATCGGCGGCATTACTTCGAGGGTGGCGCCCGGTTTCAGGTGTTCGTTGGCCCAGCTCGAGAACTGGCCGCCGGACACCCGCTTGATCGCCACGCGCAGTTGTTCGTCCTGCACCGCCGAGCAGATCGAGTAGGAACGGCGCACGTCCTCGCCGTCGATCATCGCGCGCAGGGTCAGGTGCTGGCCCTGCTGGTAGGCGAATTGGGCTTTTAGCTCGGCCGGGACGTCGAAGGTGACGGCGATGGCGTCGCGGGTCTCCTGCTTCACCTTCGCCACGGTCAGTGGATAGAATTTGCTCATCTTAGTGGCACTTGAAATAGTCGAAAGGCTCGCGGCAGTCGAGGCACTTGTACAGCGCCTTGCAGGGCGTCGAGCCGAACTCGCTGGTCAGCTGGGTATGCGGCGAACCGCAGTTGGGGCAGGCCACCTCGGGCGCGGCGCGGCGGCGGATGCCGGCGTGCAGGCCGCTGATGTCGATCGCCTGCTGGCTAGGTGGCGCGATGCCGTAGCCCTTCAGGGCGGCCTTGCCGGCCTCGCTCATCCAGTCGGTGGTCCAGGCGGGCGCCAGGCGGCTGACGATGCGTACCTGTGCCAGGCCATGCGCCTGCAGGGCTTCCTTCACCGCGTCCGCGATGACCTGCATGGCCGGGCAGCCCGAGTAGGTTGGCGTAATGGTGACCACGCAGGCGTCGCCCTCGAAAGCGACCTCGCGCACGATGCCGAGGTCCACCACCGAAATGACGGGAATCTCCGGATCGGCGACCTCGCCGAGCCAGCTCCACACCTGTTCGATGGTGACGCCGACGAGGTTCATTACCACTGCGCTCCCGGATAGGCGCGCTGCAGGAACTGCATCTCGGCCAGGATGTAGCCCAGGCGCTCGCTGTGCCGGCCCTGCTTGCCGCCGCGCTGCATCCAGGCGCTCGGGTCAGGCATGCTCAGGGTGGCTTCGTTCAGCACGTCGGCCAGGTGGTCGAGGTAGTTCTTGCGCAGCGATTCGCTAGCTGGCGCCACGCCCTGCTCCACCATCGCATTGTCGACGGCGTCGTAGAGGAACATCTCGCTGCTGTACATCCACAGCTCGTCCAGCGCGGTCTGCATTTTGGCGTGGCTGACATCGGTGCCGTCGCCAAGGCGCACCACCAGGTCGCCCGAGCGGCGCAGGTGGTAAGTCACTTCCTTGATCGACTTCTGCGCGATCTCGGCGATGCGCGCATCGTTTGATTTGGTCAGGCCATCCATCAGGAAGTAGTGCCAGGTATCGAACAGGAACTGGCGCGTCAATACCTCGGCATAGCTGCCGTTCGGCTGCTCGACCAGCAGGCAGTTGCGGTAGTCGTGGGCGTCGCGCAGGAAGGCCAGGCGGTCTTCGTCGCGGCCCTTGCCTTCCAGCTCGCCGGCATAGCTCAGCCACATGCGGGTCTGGCCCAGCAGGTCGAGCGCGACGTTCGACAGCGCCATGTCTTCTTCCAGCGCCGGGCCCTTGCCGCACAGCTGGCACAGCTGCTGCGACAGGATCAGGGCGTTGTCGCCCTGCCGAAGCAGATACTCGATCTTTGCGTCCACGGCAGGCCTCACAGGTTCTTGACTTCTTCCGGCATCGGGAAGAAGGTCGGGTGGCGGTAGACCTTGCTGTTGGCCGGCTCGAACAGGGCTTCCTTGTCGTTCGGGCTGCTGGCCACGATGTCCTGGGCGCGCACGACCCAGATGGACACGCCTTCGTTGCGGCGGGTGTAGACGTCGCGCGCGTTGTTGATCGCCATCTCGGCGTCAGGCGCGTGCAGGCTGCCCACGTGCTTGTGGGCCAGGCCGTGCTGGCTGCGGATGAAGACTTCCCACAGCGGCCATTCTTTGCTCATCTCTGAATCTCCAAGGGGTTGCATGCGGCGGTGTCACCGCCGCATCGTTCTCATCTTATGCCGCAGCCTTGGCGGCGGCTTTTTTCTCGGCGTGGGCAACCAGCGCGTTGCGGAACCATTCGCCGTCTTCATAGGCCTTCACGCGGGTGCGCAGGCGCTCGCGGTTGCAGGGGCCGTTGCCCTTCAGGACGTTGTGGAACTCGCTCCAGTCGATCTCGCCGAAATCGTAGTGGCCGCGCTCCTCGTTCCATTTGAGGTCAGGATCGGGAATGGTCAGGCCCAGGTATTCGGCCTGCGGCACGGTCTGGTCGACCATGCGCTGGCGCAGCTCGTCGTTGGAGAACAGCTTGATGCGCCAGGCGGTCGACTGCGCGCTGTTCACCGACTCGGCATCCGAGGGGCCGAACATCATGAGCGAAGGCCACCACCAGCGGTTCAGTGCATCCTGGGCCATCGCCTTCTGCTCGGGCGTGCCCTTGGCCAGCGCCATCATGATGTCGTAGCCCTGGCGCGCGTGGAAGGACTCTTCCTTGCAGACGCGGATCATGGCGCGCGCGTACGGTCCGTACGAGCAGCGGCACAGCGGGATCTGGTTGATGATGGCCGAGCCGTCCACCAGCCAGCCGATGGCGCCCATGTCGGCCCAGCTCAGGGTCGGGTAATTGAAGATGCTCGAGTATTTTGCCTTGCCCGCATGCAGGGCCTGCAGCAGCTCGTCGCGCGATACGCCGAGCGTCTCGGCGGCGCTGTACAGGTACAGGCCGTGGCCGGCCTCGTCCTGGATCTTGGCCAGCAGGACCGACTTGCGCTGCAGCGTCGGCGCGCGCGTGACCCAGTTCCCTTCCGGGAGCTGGCCGACGATCTCGCTGTGCGCGTGCTGCGAGATCTGGCGGATCAGGGTCTTGCGGTAGGCCTCGGGCATCCAGTCCTTCGGCTCGATCTTGATGCCGGCGTCGATGCGCGCCTGGAACGCCGCTTCTTCAAGGCTCATGTCTTCTTCGGTTCGGACTTTCTTGAGTCCGGTCTCCACCATTTGTGCGTACATGCTGGTCTCCGTTGCGAAACTCTCCAAACCATAATACGATACAAAAAATTGGATGTACACCAAAATTTTGAATCATATTGAGGCGTTATCAATGGCACAACTCACCAGCGCGGAATGGATAGACCGCTTCCTGACGAACGACCCGCCGCGCCATAAATCGCTGGTGATGACCCTGTGCGGCGACGCCATCGCCCCGCATGGCGGCGCCTTCTGGCTGGGCAGCATGATCGACCTGCTGGGTCTCCTGGGCGTGTCGGACCGGCTGGTGCGCACCAGCGTGTTCCGCCTGGTGCAGGAAGGCTGGCTGACCGCCAGCCGCGAGGGCCGGCGCAGCCGCTATGCGCTGGAGCCGAAGGCCCTGCCGCGTTTCGAGCGCGCCAACCGCCGCATCTATTCGCCGCCGGGGCTGGACTGGGATGGCCGCTGGACCATCGTGCTGGCCCCCAACGGCAGCATCGACGGCGACCTGCGCGCGCTGCTGCGCAAGGAACTGGAGTGGGAAGGCTTCGCGATGCTGGCCACCGGCGTGATGACGCACCCGGCCCCGGATCGCGACACCCTGCGCGAGATCCTGGTGCGTGCCGGCGCGGAAGGCAAGGTATTTGTGTGCGATGCGGCCGAACTGCCCGGCGTCGGCGCGCGCCCGCTGCCCGAGCTGGTGGGCGACGCCTGGGATCTGTCAGGCGTGGTAGCCGGCTACCGCGGCTTCATCGAGACCTTCACACAGCTAGCGGACTTGGACGCGGACATCGCCCCGCAGGACGCGTTCGCCATCCGTACGCTGCTGATCCACGCCTACCGCCGCGTGCAGCTGCACGACCCGATGCTGCCGCTCGGGCTGCTGCCCACCCCGTGGCCGGGCAGCGACGCCTATGAACTCGCCGGGCGCATCTACCGTCTCACCTATGCCCGGGCCGAGGAACACATCATGACGATGCTGCGCAAGGAAGACGAATCCACGCCGGAAGCGGACCAGGACTTCCATGAGCGATTCGGCGGCCTCGCCTGATTCGTGCAGTATCATTAGCGTTTTACCCAACACCGATAATCCAGGACACACCATGTCTATCAAGATCAGCAGCCAGTTCGACGCTGGCGCCATCGAAGTCGTCAACGCCACAAGCGCGAACGCCATCGACCTGAACATCCGCAAGGATTCGCACGCCGACATCGTGCAATGGTTCTACTTCCGCCTGCAGGGCGCGCAAGGCCAGGCCTGCACCATCCGCTTCCTGAATGCGGCCCAGGCCGCCTATCCGGCCGGCTGGGAAGGCTACCAGGCGATGGCGAGCTACGACCGCGTCAACTGGTTCCGCGTGCCGACCTCCTACGACGGCAAGGTGATGACGATCGAGCACACCCCGGGCATGGACAGCGTCTACTACGCCTACTTCGAGCCCTACTCGTGGGAACGCCACCTGGAGCTGCTCGACCGCGCCCAGATGGCCGAGAACGTGCGCATGCTGGACCTCGGCTCCACCGTCGACGGCCGCGACCTGAACATGCTGGTCATCGGCGAGCCCTCGCCTGAAAAGAAAAAGGTCTGGGTAATCGCACGCCAGCACCCGGGCGAGACCATGGCCGAGTGGTTCGTGGAAGGCATGCTCGACGCCCTGCTCGACCCGGCCCACCCGTTCGGGCGCCAGCTCCTGAAGGAATCGGTGTTCTACGTGGTGCCGAACATGAATCCGGACGGCTCGGTGCGCGGCAACCTGCGCACCAACGCGGCCGGCGCCAACCTGAACCGCGAGTGGATGAACCCATCGATGGAGCGCAGCCCGGAAGTCTTCCTGGTGCTGAAGAAGATGCACGAGACCGGCGTCGACCTGTGCCTGGACGTGCACGGCGACGAGGGCCTGCCCTACGTGTTCGTGGCCGGCAGCGAGTCGCTCCCGACCTGGACCGAAGCCCAGGCCGCGCAGCAGCAGCGCTTCATCGAGGACTTCAAGATCGCCAGCCCGGACTTCCAGGACGTGCACGGCTACGGCAAGACCCCGTTCACCGACGAGACCCTCACCATGGGCTCCTCGCACATCACCCACGCCTTCGGCTGCCTGTCGCTGACCCTGGAACTGCCGTTCAAGGACAACGCCAATGACCCGGATCCGCAGGTGGGCTGGGACGGCGCCCGCAGCGCGCGCCTGGGCGCGGCGGTGCTGCAGCCGGTGCTGAACGCGGTGCGCGCGTTGGGCGCGAAGTAAGGAGCGGGCGATGAGCGTGTTCTCCGCCCCCGTGTTCGACGCCACCGTCGTGTTCGAAGGCCAGGAGCTGTTCAAGGGCCGCGGCGCGGCCCAGACCTGGGCCGAGAAAGTGGCGAAGGAAGTCGAGGCCGAGGTGACGGTCGAGAAGATCGGCACCGGCTGGGCCCTCAAGGCCACGGTCGACGGCGAGCCGGTCACCTGGGGCATCTACGGCCAGCGCCTGAGCCGCATCGGGCAGGCCGGCTGAACCTTGCCTGTCTCGGCACAGCCCACCCGACCGTATGGTCCGGTGGGCTTTTTACCGGCCGTAGCGCGCCCGCGTCGCGGCGGCCGCCTCGGCCACCAGCTGCTCCAGCACTTGCTGGTCCACGTCCTCCAGCCGGCGCACGTAGAGGCAGGCCTTGCCCATCTTGTGCCGGCCCAGGCGCTCGCGCAGCGCGTCCGTCGGCGGCACTTCGCAGGACAGATAGATGCTGATGTCGCCCTTGCGCGACGAGAAGCCGGCGAGCGGGGCGTCGCCTTCGCGGCCGCTGGCATACTTGTAGTGGTAGCTGTCGAAGCCGACGATGCTGCCGCCCCACATGACGGGAGGCGCTCCCGTCACCCTGCTCATCATCGCCACGATCGCTTCACAGTCCTGGCGCCGCGCGGCGTCGGGAATCGCATCCAGGTAGGCGCGCACGCTGGCGTCATTGGCCCTGGTCTTGTTCTCAGCCATAGGGGGTGTAGGCAAAGCCGTTGGCGATCAGCGCCGCCGAGCCGTTGATGTTTTCCGGACTCTCGCTGATCCCGGCCAGCACGTCGGCGCGCGCCACGCCGCTGTCGAGTTTCTGCACCCAGAAGTCCAGGCCAGCCTGCTCCGGCGCGCGGTCGAGGATGTTGGTGTAGTAGCGCGTGACCAGCTCGCGGTGCGTCATGGCGGAGCCATAGGCGTCGCGGTATTCCTGCGAGTCGATGAAGCCCTGCGCCACCGCCGTCACCGACACGCCCGCATCGAGCTTGCCGATCCAGAAGCCGACGCCCGCCGCGTCCGGCGTGCGGTTGAAGGCTGCCTCGTACAGGCGGTAGGCGCGGCCGCCGGTTTCGCCGGCGCCGACGTCGAGCGCCACGTTGGTGTCGGCAAAGACCAGGCGTTCGATGCCCTCCAGGCTGTCCCTGCCCTCCACGCCGGTGCTGTCGGCCACGGTGAAGCCGGTGGCCGTGCGGGTGACGGCGTAGGCGGCGCGATTGCCCGCGTACAGCGCGAAATCGAAGCCGGCGCCGCCCGAGATCCAGTCGTCCCCGCCGCCGCCGCGGATGCGGTCGTTGCCGGCAAAGCCCATCAGGCCGTCGGCGCCAGCGCTGCCCTCGATCGTATCGTCGCCGGCCAGGAAAGGCTCGTACAGGCCGCGCAGGTCGCCCTTGCGCTCGACGTAGGGCGCCAGCAGGCTGGCAGCATGGTCGAGACCGCTGATGGTGTAGATCAGCGCATCCTTGATGGAAAAGGAGGTGCTGGCGATCTTGCCGTTCAGGCTGCTGTCCGAGGCCAGCGGAAAGTCGCCGAGGAAGGTCTGGCGGTAGGTGGTGTCCGCGATCGAGATGCGGTTGAAGTTGGTTTCCCGCAGCATCCAGGTCCAGTCCTGGGCGCTGCGGAAATCGAAGGCTTGCGACAGGACGAGCTTGGCCATGGCGCCTCCGCTTGTCTTAGAGCTCGACGCCCAGGTGCTTGTGGACCCAGGTATTGGCGTCCGCGAGCGCGTCGAAATGCAGGGTGGCGATGGTGGTCTTGTCGGATGCCAGGAAACTCACGTAGGCCTTGCGCGCCTCGTTGCCCGAGCTGAGCAGGTCCGAGGGCTGGGACAGCTCGACGGTGGCGACCAGGTCGAGGTTGAGCAGGACGCTCTTCTGGCTGTTTTCTTTGTCAATGCGAACGAACTTGCTCATTTTTTATTCTCCTTGGAGCACCTGACAATTCCCTTTTTGTCAGGCGCTCTAGTTTCAACTACCGGCCACGACCATCTTTTCGATGAGGATCGAACCCGTCGATTTGTTGCCGCGTGCCAGGACATCGTTGCCGATCGCCACGATTTGCTGGAACATCTCGCGCATGTTGCCTGCGATGGTGATCTCTTCCACCGGATACTGGATCACGCCGTTCTCGACCCAGTAGCCGGACGCGCCGCGCGAATAGTCGCCGGTGACGTAGTTGACGCCCTGGCCCATCAGTTCGGTGACCAGGAGGCCCGTGCCCATCTTGCGCAGCATGCCTTCGAAATCGTCGGCGCGCTTCGTGCCCGAGGAGACGATGTCGAGGTTGTGCGAGCCGCCGGCATTGCCGGTGGTCTGCATGCCCAGCTTGCGCGCCGAGTACGAGGACAGGAAGTAGCCCTGCAGTACGCCATTCTCCACCACCTTGCGGCGAGTGGTGCGCACGCCTTCCTCGTCGAAGGGCGCGGAGCCGACCGCGCCGATCAGGTGCGGGTCTTCGACGATGTTGATGTGCTCCGGGAAGACCTGCTTGCCCAGCGAATCGAGCAGGAAGCTCGACTTGCGGTACAGCGAGCCGCCCGAGACCGCCTGCACGAAGGCGCCGAGCAGGCCGGCGGCCAGCGGAGCCTCGAACAGCACCGGGCAGGTTCGGGTGTCCAGCTTGCGCGCGTTCAGGCGTGCCAGCGCGCGCTCGGCGGCGTAGCGGCCCACGGCTTCCGGCCTGGCCAGCTTCCTGGGGTCGCGCGCCGAGGTATACCAGTCGTCGCGCTGCATCCGGTTGCCCTTGCCGGCGATCGGCGCAACCGAGATCGTGTGGCGCGAGAACGGATAGCCGCCGATGAAGCCGCGCGAGTTGGCGCCGACGAAATGCGACTGCTGCACGTAGACGCTGGCGCCTTCGCTGTTGCTGATGCGCGGGTCGACCTCGAAAGCCGCGTTTTCGCAGCGCTGGGCGAGTTCGACCGCTTCTTCGGTGCTGATCTGCCAGGGGTAGAACAGGCGCAGGTCGCGCGGGTTCGTTTCCAGCAGTTCGGCGTCGGGCAGGCCGGCGCAGTCGTCTTCGGCGGTGAAGCGGGCGATGTTCCAGGCCGCTTCCACGGTATCTTTCAGGGACTTGGTGGAGAAGTCGGAGGTATTGGCATTGCCGCGCCGCTGGCCGTAGTAGACGGTGACGCCGATGCCCTTGTCCTTGTTCTGCTCGATGGTCTCGATCTTGCCTTTACGCACGGAAACCGACAGGCCGCTGCCTTCGCTGATCTCGACCGAAGCATCGGTGGCGCCCTGCTCTTTCGCGAAGGCCAACACGTCGCGGGCAAGCTGTTTCAGCTGGTCCTGGGTATGGGTAAAAGCGGAGTCGTTCATGTCGTGTTTTTCGTAGCGAGCCCTAAAACAGTTATCATAGCAGCCGTTTACTATTTTCACTGACCGGCTCTACGCCAATCGGATCGATCCGGGTCAATCCATAGATCATGCCTAATCCAAACCGCGGCTCCGTGGGCTTCCAGTCCAACGAGTTCGAGCAAGAATACGAACGTCCTTCCAAGTCCGAAGCCAAGCGCCAGTCGAACGAGCTGCAGAAGCTCGGCGAACAGCTGGTGGAGGCGCCGCGCGACCGCGTCAAGCGCGTCGAGATGCCGGAAGACGTCAAGGAAGCCATCCTCACCTGCCAGAGCATCACCAACCACGAAGGCCGCCGCCGCGCCCTGCAGTTCGTGGGCAAGAAGATGCGCACCCTGGACGAAGCAGAAGTCGAGGTCATCAAGCGCACCATCGAGGGCTGGAAAGGCGCCTCGAAGGCCGAGACCGCCGCGCTGCACGCCCTCGAGCGCCGCCGCGAGAAATTGCTGGCCGACGACAAAGCCCTGACCCAGCTGCTGGAAGAAAATCCGGAACTGGACGTGCAGCACCTGCGCACCCTGATCCGCAACGCGCGCAAGGAACAGGCGGAGAACAAGCCGCCCAAGGCCTACCGCGAGATCTTCCAGATCCTGAAGGACCTGGGCAAGAAGCAGAAACAGAAGGCGGCAGCAGACGACGAGGAAGAAGCCGGCGATGACGAGTCCGACGACGAGTAATCCTGAATTGGTGATTGGCCTGGTGTCGGTCTCGGACCGCGCCAGCGGCGGCGTCTACGAGGACAAGGGCATCCCGGCCCTGCACGAGTGGCTGGCGCAGGCGATCACCACGCCGTTTCGGGTCGAAACCCGCCTGATCCCCGACGAACGCGCGGAGATCGAGCGCACCCTGGTCGACCTGGTCGACAATGTGCGCTGCCACCTGGTGCTCACCACCGGCGGCACCGGCCCGGCGCGGCGCGACGTGACGCCCGAGGCGACGCTGGCCGTGGCCACGAAAGAGATGCCGGGTTTCGGCGAGCAGATGCGCCAGATCAGCCTGCGCTTCGTGCCGACCGCGATCCTGTCGCGCCAGACCGCGGTGATCCGCGAGACGCCTGATCACGCGGCCCTGATCATGAACTTGCCGGGCCAGCCCAAGTCGATCAAGGAAACGCTGGAAGGCCTGAAGGACGATGCCGGCAACACGGTCGTCGGCGGGATTTTTGCCGCCGTCCCCTACTGCATCGACCTGATCAAGGGCCCCTACATCGAAACCAATCCGTCCGTCAGCAAGACCTTCCGCCCGAAGTCGGCGCTGCGTCCCCCTGCTGCCTGAACCGCATTGTCATTCCTAAGGAACCCATGGAACTGCTGCAAAACATCGAGATCGAAACCGCGCCGAACCCGCAAGTGGCGGTCATCTGGCTGCACGGCCTGGGCGCCGACGGCAACGACTTCGTGCCGCTCGTGAACGAACTGGACCTCTCCGGCCTGCCGGGCATCCGCTTCGTGTTCCCGCATGCGAAGACCATGCCGGTGACGATCAACGGCGGCTACGTGATGCGCGCCTGGTACGACATCACCGGCGCCGAGCTGACCCGCCGCGAGGACGAAGGCGGCCTGCGCGCCTCGCAGCGCGACGTGGAAGCCCTGATCGCGCGCGAAAAGGCACGCGGCATCCCGGCTTCGCGCATCATCCTGGCCGGCTTCTCGCAGGGCTGCGCGATGACCCTGCAGACCGGCATGCGCCACCCGGAAAAGCTGGCCGGCATGCTGTGCCTGTCGGGCTACCTGCCGCTGGCCAACGTGGTCATCAATGAACGTACCGAAGAAAGCCTGGCCACGCCGATCTTCATGGCCCACGGCACCCACGACAACGTGGTGCCCTTCGCGCGTGCGCGCGAATCGAAGGATGTGCTGGTGTCGCTGGGTTATCAGGTCGAGTTGCACGAGTACATGATGCAGCACTCGCTGTGCCTGGAAGAGGTGCAGGATATTTCGAAGTGGATCAGGAAGGTGCTGGCGTAGGGGTGATCTGGTCCAGTGGACCAGATCACGCTTTGCCGTCCGCGCGTTCAAATCACCGTTGAATAAACGCTGCGGCTGATCTTGTACCGATTGAACGCGCGGACGGCATCCGCGCAGCCGATCAATCATATTTCAGGGTGGAGCCGTCCACCCTACTGTTTCAACGCGGCCTCCACCGCATCGGCGAGGCGCGACACGATCTCCGACAGATCCGCCGCCGTCGCAATGAAGGGCGGCGCCAGCAACACGTGGTCGCCGTACTGCCCGTCGATGGTCCCGCCCATCGGGTAGACCATCAGCCCGTTTTCCATCGCCTTGGCCTTGATCGCCGCATGCAGCTTGCGCTCCGGCGCGAAGGGCCGCTTGTCGGCGCGGTCCTGCACGAATTCCAGCGCCAGGAACATGCCGCGCCCGCGGATGTCGCCCACGTGCTCGTGGGTGCCGAACACGTCGCCCAGCATGCGCCGCAGCGTCGCGCCGCGGCTGCGCACGCGCCCCAGCAGGTCGTCGCGCTCGATCACCTTCTGCACTTCCAGCGCCGCCGCGGCCGCCACCGGGTGCCCGATGTAGGTGTGCCCGTGCTGGAACATGCCGCTGCCGCCCCGCAGGCAGTCGACGATGGTCTGGTGCGCCAGCATCGCGCCGATCGGCTGGTAGCCCGCGCCCAGGCCCTTGGCGATCGCGATGATGTCCGGCGCCACGCCGTCCTGCTCGATCGCGTACATGGTGCCGGTGCGGCCCATCCCGCACATCACCTCGTCGGCGATGAACAGGATGCGGTAGCGGTCGCAGATGTCGCGCACGCCCTGGAAGTAGCCCGGCGTCGGGGGGATCGCGCCGCCGGTGGCGCCCACCACCGGCTCGGCGACGAAAGCGATGATGTTCTCCGGCCCGGCCTTGAGGATGTTGGTTTCCAGCTCGTCGAGCAGGCCGGCGGTGTAGTCGTCCACGCTCTGGTGCGCCGCGCGGCCCCGATATTCGTAGCAGGCGCTCACCCGAACGGTGTCCATCAGCAGCGGCGCGAAAGCCTTGCGGCGCCACTCGTTGCCGCCCACCGCCAGCGCGCCCAGGGTGTTGCCGTGGTAGCTCTGGCGCCGCGCCATGAACAGGCGGCGCTGCGGCTCGCCCGCCTCCACCCAGTACTGGCGCGCCAGCTTGAGCGCCGTCTCCATCGCTTCCGACCCGCCCGAGACCAGGTAGACGCCGCCGATGTCCTGCGGCGCCCCGGCAATCAGGCGGTCGGCCAGTTCCTCGGCCGCGTCGGTGGTGAAGAAGGCGGTGTGGGCATAGGCGCAGCCGTCGATCTGGCGGTGCATGGCGGCGATCACGTCAGGGTGCCCGTGGCCCAGCGAGGACACGGCGGCCCCGCCGCTGGCGTCGATGTAGATCCGGCCGGCCTTGTCGCGCATGCGGATGCCGTCGGCGGACACCGCGGTCGGCGGCACCTGGCGCAGGTTGCGGTGGAGGATATGGCTCATTGCGACTCCCTTGGTCAGAACAAGAGTTTGACAATAAGCGTGCCGTGCACCGGTTCTTTTGATTTTTAGAGAACGCTGTGCAATTATTTTCCAATTACAACATTTGATCGACGCCATGACCGACCGACTCGGACCGATTGCGCTGGAGGACATGACCCCGGCCCAGCGCGCCGCGGCGCAGGCCATCATCGACGGGCCGCGCGGGGCGGTGTACGGCCCCTTCGTGCCCTTGCTGCGCAGTCCGGAGCTGATGGAATACGCCCAGCGCATGGGCGAGTACCTGCGCTACCGCAGCGCGATCGGGGTACGGCTGTCGGAACTGGCGATCTTGGTCACCGCGCGCCAGTGGAACCAGCAGGTGGAATGGGCGATCCACGCGCCGATCGCGGCCCAGGTGGGCATCCCGGCCTCGGTGATCCAGGCGATCGCCGAGCGGCGCAGACTAGGCGACATGCTGGTCGACGAAGCGGTGGTGCATGACTTCTGCGTCGAGCTGCACGAGGGGAAATCGGTCTCGGACCGGGTGTATGCCGATGCGCTCGCGCTGTTCGGCGAGCACGGGGTGGTCGATCTCATGGGGATCAACGGGTATTACACCTTCCTGGCCATGGTGATGAACACGGCCAGGACGGCGGTGCCGGCAGGCTGCGAGGCGCGGCTGCCGGACTAGCGTTTGCGCGCTGGTAGCTGCGGCACGAACTTGGATCCCGGCCTGCGCCGGGATGACGGTTTTCAGGCCTGCGGCTTTAACGGATTCCGATTCCAGCGAACTGGAACAACGTCGTCCCGGCGCAGGCCGGGACCCAAGTTTGCTAGCGCGCCACTACCGTCATCTTACTTAGGAAACGCCACCACTTCCTGCTGCTGTTCCCCCAGGCCGGCGATGCCGAGCCTCAGCTTGTCACCCTTCTTCAGGAAGCGCTGCGGCGAACGCCCCATGCCCACACCCGGCGGCGTGCCGGTGGTGATGATGTCGCCCGGTTCCAGCGTCATGAAGCGCGACACGTAGCTGACGATCTGCGCCACCGTGAAGATCATGTTCGCGGTGTTCCCGGTCTGCATGCGCTTGCCGTTCAGTTCCAGGTAGAGGTCGAGGTCCTGCACGTCGTAGATTTCGTCGCGCGTCACCAGGAAGGGGCCGACCGGACCGAAGGTGTCGCAGCCCTTGCCCTTGTCCCACTGCGAGCCCATCTCGAACTGGAAGGCGCGCTCGGACACGTCGTTGACCACGCAGTAGCCGGCCACGTACTTGAGCGCCTCGTCTTCGCTCACGTACTGCGCGCGGGTGCCGATCACCACGCCCAGTTCGACTTCCCAGTCGGTCTTCTTCGAGCCCTTCGGCAGCTGGACCGGATCGTCCGGGCCGGACAGGCTGCTGATCGCCTTGGTGAAGAAGATCGGCTCCTTCGGCACCTCGGCGCCGGTTTCCGCCGCATGGTCGGCATAGTTCATGCCGATGCCGATGAACTTGCCGACGCCCTTGACCGGCACGCCCAGGCGCGGATTGCCGCGCACCAGCGGCAGCGTCTTCCACTCAAGCTTCGCCAGCTTGCGCAGCGCCTTGTCCGAGAGTTGCGACGCGTCGATGTCGTCGATGATCCCGGACAGGTCGCGCAGGCGGCCCTCTTCGTCGAACAGGCCCGGCTTTTCCTTGCCCGGGCGGCCATAGCGCACCAATCTCATTCTTGTCTTCCTTGTATATCAAACGCCGAACACGCCCAGCATGGGCCAGCGGGCGATGATACCAAGGATCCGACGGCCAGGTTATTGGCTTAACAGATAAGCGCTGATATCGAGCGCATCGCGTTCGCTCACGCCCATGTTCGGCATGGCGGTATGCGGGTCGATCGACTGCGGATCGCGGATCCAGCGCACCAGGCCGGCCTGGTCGTTCGGCACCGCCCCCGCCAGCACCTTGCGCTCGGCCATGCCTTCGAGCGGCCGGCCGACATAAACCTTCGAGCCGGGTACGCCGGGGATCAGGTGGCAGGACTGGCAGGCGTACTGCGTCACGGCGATCTTGCCGCGTTCCGGGTCGCCCTGCACGCCGACCGGCGGCCGCTTGGGCGAGCAGGCGGCCAGGCTGGCCAGCGCCAGTACCGCCGCGATGCGCAGCAAGCTCATTTCGCTCCTCCCTGCGCCAGCGCCGGCGCATCCGGCTGCGCCGTCCTGGCGCGGAAATCCTGGGCGCTCATCGTCGGCATGGCCCTCACGAAGGCCACCACCGCCCAGATCTCGTTCTCGCCCAGATGGTATTCCCAGGCCGGCATGCCGCTCATCTTGATGCCGTTCTTCGTGATCCAGTACAGCTCGCGCGCTTCCCAGTGCTGGGTGGCGTCCACCAGCGGCCCCGGAATCGGCTGCATGCTCATGCCGATGGTGGACTGGGCCACGCCCGGGCCGCCGTGGCATTGCAGGCACTTGTCGCGGTAGACCGCGGCGCCGAGGCGCAGCTGCTGTTCGTCCCCGAGGCGCGGCACCTGCACGTCGCGTGCGTGGTGGCGCACCGAGTTCGCCATGCCCTTTTCCAGCACCGTGTACACGTAGGGGAAATGCTGGGCGGTGGCGCCGATGTTGTACCAGCCGCCATACAGGACCGCGAGGCCGGCCGCACCCGCGATGGCACCCGCCGCGAGCAGCGTCAATACAGCGGTCTTCACGATCAGCCGTTGGCGGTTGGAGAGCATGTCGGGGTGCGTCCGATTGGATTCGTTAAAAAAAATACATTATTGTTTGTGTATTATAAAAGCCACTTCACAATGTCGAATTTCAAACGTGCGCCCCCGTCTTTACCGTGATTCTCTCCGCACCGCCACACAGGCCGCATTGACGCTGGCTTGTGCCGTATTGCTCGCCGGGTGCAAGGACGACGCACGCTCGGCCGTCCCCGGTGGCGACGTGCAGCTTGGATTGCGGCTGGTCACCCAGTACCAGTGCGGCGCCTGCCACGTGATCCCGGGCGTGCAGGGCGCGGACGGCAAGTCGGAAGGCGCCGGCCCTTCGCTCGACTACATCGGCCGCCTGAGCTACATCGCCGGCGGCATCCCCAACCAGCCCGCCAACATGGTGCAATGGCTGCGCGTGCCGCATGCCGTCAAACCCGGCACCGAAATGCCGCCCATGGGCCTGACGGAACAGGAGGCGCGCCACATGGCCGCCTTCCTGTACACCCTGAGGTGAGCGCCATGACCGGAACCCTGCACTCGGTCCTGCAGCCGGCCGGCTGGGACGCCGCCATCATCAGCCAGTTCGCCTGGGTCATGTTCGGCGCCGGCGCTCTGATCTTCCTCGCCGTGATGGCGCTGCTGTTCCTGAGCCTGCGGCGCCGCGAACGGCCGGCACGCGCGCTGCTGTGGATCGGGGGCGGCGGCATCGCCTTTCCGGTCGTGGTGCTCACCGCGCTCCTGGGGTGGAGCACCTGGCGCAGCGCGCAGCTGGCGCCGCAGACTTCGCGCGACGCGCTCACCATCTCGGTCACCGCCAAGATGTGGTGGTGGGAAGTGCGCTACCACGACGCGGCGAGCGGACGCGAGATCGTCACCGCCAACGAGATCCACATCCCGGTCGGCCGCAATGTCTACCTCGGCCTGAATTCGGCCGACGTGATCCACAGCCTGTGGGTGCCCTCGCTGGCCGGCAAGCGCGACATGGTCCCGGGCCGCGTCACCGGCCTGACCCTGCGCGCCGACAAGCCGGGCATCTACCGCGGCCAGTGCGCCGAATACTGCGGCGCCCAGCATGCGAAGATGGCGCTGCACGTGGTGGCCCTGGCGCCGCAGGAATTCGAGGCCTGGCTGGCGCGCCAGGCGCAGCCGGCCCTGCCCGCGGACAACGCGATCCTCGAACGCGGCCGCGCCGCCTTCCTGGAACAACGCTGCCAGGCCTGCCACACGATCCGCGGCGTGGCCGAAGGATCGCGCCTGGGCCCGGACCTGACCCACGTCGGCAGCCGCATGCACATCGGCGCGGGCACCTTGCGCAACCACCGCGACACGCTGGGCGGCTGGATCGCCGACCCGCAGGCCGCCAAACCCGGCGTCTTCATGCCCGGCTCGCAAGACCTCGACCGCGACACGCTGCGCGCGCTGGCCACCTACCTCGAGCACCTGAAATGACGCAGCCGCTGCCCACGCATTTGCCTAATTCATTGCCCCGTCCGGATGGCGAATTCGAGCGCCTGAAGGAAGTCTGGCGCACGCCCACCGGCTGGCGCTTCTTCACCTCGGTGAACAACACCAGCATCGGCCTGCTGTACATCGGCACCGCCCTGCTGTTCTTCGTCCTGGCCGGCATCCTGGCCCTCGTCATGCGGGTGCAGCTGGCCGTGCCCGACAACACCCTGCTCAGCCCCGACACCTACAACCAGGTCTTCACCATGCACGGCACGGTGATGATGTTCCTGTTCGCGATCCCGATCGTCGAGGCATTGGCCGTCTACCTGCTGCCCAACATGCTGGGCGCGCGCGACCTGCCCTTCCCGCGCCTGTCCGCCTATGCCTACTGGGCCTATGCCTTCGGCGGCCTGGCCTTCTTCTGCACCATCTTCGTCGGCCTGGCGCCGGACGGCGGCTGGTTCATGTACCCGCCCTATACCGGCAACACCTATTCGCCGGGCCTGAACGCCGACTTCTGGCTGCTGGGGATCGGCTTCATCGAGATCTCGGCGATCGCCGGCGCGATCGAGCTGATCGTCGGCATCCTGTTCACGCGCGCGCCGGGCATGACGCTGCGCCGCATGCCGGTGTACGCCTGGGCCATGCTGGTGGTGGCGGTGATGATCGTGTTCGCCTTCCCGGCGGTGATCGCCGGCACCGCCCTGCTGGAACTGGAGCGCGCCTTCGACTGGCCCTTCTTCATCGCCGAGCGCGGCGGTGATCCGATCCTGTGGCAGCACCTGTTCTGGTTCTTCGGCCACCCCGAGGTCTACATCATCTTCCTGCCCGCCGCCGGCATGGTCTCGACCATGATCCCGACCATCGCCGGCACCCCGCTGGTGGGACGACGCGCCATCATCGTGGCCCTGGTCGGCGTGGGCTTCTTCAGCTTCGGGCTGTGGGCCCACCACATGTTCACCGCCGGCCTGGGCGTGCTGGAGATGAGCTTCATCTCGGCCGCCAGCATGGCGGTGGCGATCCCGACCGGCATCCAGGTGTTCGCCTGGATCGCCACCCTGTGGAACGGGCGGGTGCGCATGACGTCCCCGGCGCTGTTCCTGATGGGCTTCATGTTCATCTTCGTGCTGGGCGGCCTGACCGGGGTGATGGTGGCCGTGATCCCGTTCGACTGGCAGGCCCACGACACCTATTTCATCGTGGCCCACCTGCACTACGTCCTGATCGGCGGCATGGTGTTCCCGGTGTTCGCCGGGATGTATTACTGGCTGCCGCTGGTCAAGGGCCAGCCCCTGTCCGAGAAGCTGGGGCGCTGGGTGTTCTGGATGATGTTCGGCGGCTTCAACCTGGCCTTCTTCCCGATGCACATCACCGGCCTGTACGGCATGCCGCGCCGGGTCTACACCTATGACGCGCACCTCGGCTGGAACCTGCTGAACATGCTGTCCACGGTCGGCGCCTTCATCTTCGCCTTCGGCGTGCTGCTGTTCATCGTCGACGCCGTGCGCGCGCTGCGCCGGCCGGAAAAGGAAGTGGGCAATCCGTGGAATGCGCCGACCCTCGAATGGCTGCCGTCGGAATCCTACGGCAACCGCAGCATCCCGCGCATCCACTCGACCAACCCGCTGTGGGACCAGCCGACTCTGTCCGAGGAAGTCGAGCGCGGCCAGCACTACCTGCCCGGCACCGCCACCGGCCTGCGCGAAACCATCGCCACCAGCCCGGTCAAGGCCGAGCCGCGCTACCTGATGGTGCTGCCGACCGACAGCTGGCTGCCGGTCATCGCCGCGCTCGGCACGGCCGGCTTCTTCCTGCTGCTGACGGTGAAGGCGATCGTGCCGGCCTTTATCTTCGGCTTGATGGCGGTGGGCGGCACCATCGCCTGGCTGTGGGAATCGGACCGCAAGCCACCGATCGACCAGGCGCGCGTCGCGGACGACCTGGTGCTGCCAGTGAATGCGAAGACCACCGCCTCGCAGTCGTGGTGGGGCACGATGGTGATGCTGATCGTCGACGCCTGCATCTTCGCGTCCTTCGGCTACGCCTACGTCCATGTGTCGATGCGCCTGCAGGTCTGCCCGCCGCCCGGCGCCGCCCTGCCGGAGCTGTCGTCGCAGCTGGTCTCGGCCGGCCTTCTGGTCGCCAGTTCGGTGCTGATGCTGCTGGCCGTGCGCGCGCTCGGCAAGCGCCGCCTGCCCTGGCTGGTGCTGCTGGCGCTGGGCTGCACCACGGCTTCCTTCCTGTTCGATCTGCGCGGCCACCAGTTCGCCGGCCTCGACCCGACGGCCAGCGCCTGGGGCGCCGCGATCGGCGGGCTGCTCGGCTACCAGGGCCTGCACGTGGTGGTGCTGGCGATCGCCGGCCCCTATCTGGTTCTCCGGTCCTGGCGCGGTCACCTGGGCGAGCGCAGCCGCGCGACGCTCGACAATGTCGCCCTGCTCTGGCACTACACGACGCTGCAGGGCCTGGCCGGCATGGCGCTGGTGCATGGCCTGCCGGCGCTGATGCCGTGGCTGATGGAGTAGACCATGCAAGACCACTTCTTCCGGCAACTGATGCGCGGCACCCTGCCCCTGCTGGTATGGGCGGCGCACTTCACCTTCTGCTACCTGCTGGCGGCGGCGCAATGCACGCCGGCGGTAATGCGCACGGGCGGGCCGGACCGCTTGCTGCTGGGGATCGCGACCGTGGCGGCGCTGGCGGCATGCCTGTGGCTGGCCTGGCGCGAGCGCGGCATCCTGCGAAACGCTACGGAAGCGGCGCTGCTCGACTGGGCGGCGGCGCTGGGCGCCGTGCTGGCCTTCGTGGGGATCCTGTGGACCGGGATGCCGATCCTGCTGGTCAGCGGCTGCGCGTAGGGTGGGCGGGTTTCCGCCCACGCGGTGATAGTTATCCCTACGATTAACGCGCGCTCGGCGTCACGCGCCAGACCACGTTGCCGACATCGTCCGCCACCAGGATCGCGCCCTTCCCGTCCACCGCGACGCCGACCGGACGCCCCTGCGCCTCGCCGTCCTTGTTGAGAAAGCCGCTGAGCAGCTCGACCGGTTTCCCGGCCGGCTTGCCTTCCCTGAACGGCACATACACCACGTTGTAGCCCGACAGCGGCTTGCGGTTCCAGGAACCGTGCTGGCCGATGATGGCGCCGTTGGTGAACTGGGGCAGCAGCGCGCCGGTATAGAAGGCCAGCCCCAGCGCCGCCACGTGGGCGCCCAGCGCATAGTCCGGCACGATCGCCCTGGCCACCAGGTCCGGGCGCTGCGGCTTGACGCGCTCGTCCACGTGCCTGCCATACCAGCTGTAGGGCCAGCCGTAGAAGCCGCCCTCCTTTACCGAGGTCAGGTAGTCCGGTACCAGGTCGCTGCCGATCTCGTCGCGTTCGTTCACCACCGTCCACAGCACCCCGGTTTCCGGGTTCCAGGCCAGGCCGTTCGGGTTGCGCAGGCCGGCGGCGAAGAGGCGGGTCTTGCCGGTGGCGATGTCCACTTCGAGGATCGCGGCGCGGTCGACTTCCTGGTCGATGCCGTTTTCGGCCACGTTGCTGTTCGAACCCGTGGTGGCGTACAGCTTGCGCCCGTCCTGGCTGGCGATGATGTTCTTGGTCCAGTGGTGGTTCAGCGGCCCGCCCGGCAGCGGCGCCACCCGGGCTGCCTGCGCGGTGATCGCGGTATCGCCCTCGCGGTAGGGGAAGCGCACGATGCCGTCGGTGTTCGCCACGTACAGCGTGTCGCCGACCAGCGCCATGCCGAAGGGCGAGTTCAGGCCCTTCAGGAACACGGTCTTCAGTTCCGCCACGCCGTCGCCGTCGGCATCGCGCAGCAGCGTGATGCGGTTCGCGCTGGGCACGCCCGCGCCCGCCCTTTCCATCACCTTTTTCTGGACCCAGTCCTTGATGCCCTTCTTGGCCGGCTGTTGCGGCGCATTGCTCTCGGCGACCAGCACGTCGCCATTGGGCAGCACGTGGAGCCAGCGCGGATGGTCGAGGCCGGAAGCGTAGGCCTGCACCGCCAGTCCCGCCGCCGCGAGCGGCTTGCCGCCCGGTGGCCAGCCCCTGGCGGGGGCGATGTCCACGGTCGGGATCAGGGAGCGGACCGGCGACACCAGGGTCGGATGCGAGCCGACGTCGGCCCCGGGAGACAGCGTGGAGCGGTCGCCGCAGGCGGCCAGCAGCAAGAGCATGGCGCCGCTGGACAGGCGAAGCAGGAAGTGGTCGCGCATGGTGTTCTCTCGGTGGGGGCGGACAGCACGATACTAGCCAATCCGGCCATATCGCGCCATCCTTTCCCAGCGAGAGAATCGGTTCAGGTGGGAACCGCCTGGACCTCCTCGACATCCTCGGCCACCGGTGCGCTCTGGCGGCGGCGCCGCCGCACGAATCCGACCAGGCCCGGCAACTGTACCAGCACCAGCACGGCAAAGGCCATGCGGTATGCCATGGCGGGAGTCTGGCCGGCGTCGTCGAGGGGCCACAGCCCGACCAGCAGGCCGAAGCCCGCCTGCACCACGAAGGCGCCGATGAAGATCAGGAGGTTCAGGCAGGTCGCCGCGCGTCCGGTCAGCTCGCGCGGCATCGACTGCGCGATGATGGCGTACTCGATTCCCGTAATGGTCCCGACCAGCGTGAACAGCACCGACAGCAGCTGGAAGCTCGGCTTGTAGTTGAGCACGAAGGCAGCCTGCACCAGCAGGAAGACGGCGATGCCGGCGGCGGCGACGTCCAGCGGGGCGATGCCGCGCCGGCCGGCCCACTCGGTGATCATGCCCACCCCGATGGCGCCGAAGATCACCGATGCCATCCCCATGTAGAGCAGGTAGGCGACCGCGTCGTCGGGAAAGCGCGCGACGTCCGACAGCCAGCGTCCGATCCACAGCCCCTGGATGCCGAAGAACACCGCATGCGGGATCAGGACCAGCGAGGCCGTGTTGCGGAACACCGGCGCCCGGAACACCTCGCGCAGCGCCTGCCCCAGCGGTCCGCGCTTGGGCTGCGGTCCCTTGTCACGAGGGTACACGAGCGCGATCAGCAGGCCGGAACATGCGGTCAGCCCGGCCAGGATGGCGAACAGGCCGCGCCAGTCGGTATAGTCGAGCACCAGCCGCACCGGCATGGTCGCGCTGGCGGCGCCCAGTCCCCCTACTGCGATCAGGTAGCCGTGCACCGAAGGCAGCTTGCTCGGGGTGATCCAGGTGGACACCGCCTTCACCGCCGCCATGAAGCAGCCGCCCAGGCCCAGGCCCATGACGGCGCGCGCCACCAGCAGCTGCCCGAAGCCGGTGCCGCGCGCGAACAGCAGCGCGCCGAGCGCGCCGACCAGCATCATCGACAGCTGCACCCTGCGCGGCCCCCAGCGGTCGAGGGCGATCCCGACCGGCAGCTGGACCAGCGCGAAGGCGAAGAAGAAGGCGCTGGTGAGCAGTCCCAGCTCGCCCGGGGTGAGCGCGAGCGCCCCCATCAGGTCGGGGGCCAGCACCGCGTTCACGTTGCGCAGCAGCGTCGACAGATAGTGTCCCAGCGCGAACGGCAGGAACACGTAGAAAAAGACCGCCACGCCGGTCAGGCGTGGCGCGGTGGCGGTATCCTGCATGGGCCAGGTCCCGGTCGGGGTCGGGTGGATGCGCGTCCGGGGTCAGGCCGCGTCCTGGGTAGCGCCGCCACGCGGCTGCCCTGCCGGCACCAGCGGGATGACGCGCCCGCCGGGTCCGCGCAGCGGGCTTTCGCTCTCCTGTTCGAAGAAGAACTTGTCGCGCCCGAAGGCCGGCTTGAGGTGGTCGAGCCAGGTGGCTTCCGGATCGTACTTGGCGAAGAAGGGACGGCGCACCCATTCCGGATTGCGGGCCTGCAGGAACTGCAGCGCGAACAGCTTCTCGCCATTGATCGTGACCACGCCGTCGATCACCACCTTGCCCGGGAAGGCGCTCATCGAGGGACCGCGCACGGTGCGCGACAGGCCCGACACCATCGAGTAGGCCTCCTGGAAGATCTGGTGCGCGCGCGCCAGCGGCAGCGAGAAGTAGTCGCGCGGGCCGGTGTCGCGCTCGACGAACATGTAGTACGGAATGGCGCCCAGGCGCACGCCGGTGGTCCACAGCTCGGCCCAGCTCTTCGGGTCTTCGTTGATGTGGCGGATCAGGGGCCCCTGCATGCGCAGCGTGGCGCCGGTGCCGACGATGCGCTTGACCGCCTGCTGGGCAATCGGGTGGCGCAGCTCGACTGCATGGTTGTAGTGGCCCATGATCGCGAGGTTCTTGCCCGACCTGACCACCTTCTCGAACAGGCGCATCAGGTCGTCGCTGTCCTTGTCCGACACGAAGCGCTGCGGCCAGTAGGCCACCGACTTGGTGCCGATGCGGATGTTCTGGATGTGGGCCAGGTTCGGTTCGAGCAGCGGCTCGAGGAACTCGGCCAGCGAACGCGTGTTCATGATCATCGGGTCGCCGCCGGTGATCAGGACGTCGGTGACGTCTTTATGGGTCTCGAGGTAGGACACCAGCTCCTTGCATTCGCGCGCATCGAACTTCATGTCGTCCATGCCGACGAACTGCGGCCAGCGGAAGCAGAAGGTGCAGTAGGCGTGGCAGGTCTGGCCCGAGCTCGGGAAGAACAGCACGGTCTCCTTGTACTTGTGCTGCAGGCCCTTGAGCGGCGCGTCGTTGACGCGCGGGACGTTGTGCGTCATCTGGCCGGCCGGGTGCGGGTTCATGCGCATGCGGATGCCGTGCACCAGCTTGGCGGTGGCCGCCTCGTCCTTCTTGTACAGCACCAGGTCGCGCAGTTGTTCGTATTCGCTGGCGGGCAGCATGTCGCGGTGCGGGAAGGTGAGCCGGTAGATCGGATCGTCCGGCACCTTGTCCCAGTCGATCAGCTCCTCCAGCACGTAGGCGTTCACGCGGAACGGCAACACATGGGACACCACCTGCACGGCTTCCTGCAGCTCCGGCGTCAGCCATTGCCATTGGCGTGCCGTGTGGATCGTCTGGCGGGTATAGGGCTTGAACTTGGAGGGCGTCGATTCGGTCGTGATCACGGAAATTCTCCAGGAAACGAGGGATGAATTAGTCGGCGTGGGTAAAACGTTGCCGGTAAGAATTCATCTTACGTTGCGGAAAGCCGCCAGAAATTGCCGCCAATCAATCAGACTGTTCCTACGGTGGGGGTTAAAACAAGAGAGAGGCAAAACGGGACAAATACTGGACAGGACGGCCCGGAGCGCATTCCCCGGGCCGTCCGTGCAGGCTTATTTCGGCGCTTGCCGGCGCATCCATTCGGCGAAATGCCTGCCCACCAGCAGGTCGCCGTCATAGCTCAGGTGGTTGGTGTCGCGGTACATCAGGCGTCCGTCGATCATGGCGTGGCAGCTACTGTCGTCGCACAAGGCCGTGGACGAATCGAACCAGGCCATCTGCGGGAACTCGCGGGCGAAGGCGCCCAGGACCTCGCGGTGCTGCACCACCTGCTGCTCCCATTCGGCGCGCGTGATCGCGCAGGGCACGCGGGTGGCCGACGAGGCCACGCCGGCGCGCTTGATGCAGGAACGCGGATCGAAGCTGATGATGGGCACGTCGTTCATGAAGATCACCTGCTTGCCGGCCGCGGTGAAGCGGCGGAAGGTCTCGCGCGCCGCATCCACCCACATGCGGTGCTCGGGCGCGCTGCCGAAACGCAGGTGGGTCGAGAACACCACGGTCTTCACCGAAGGCATGCCGAGGGCCAGCTCCAGCATCGGCTGGGTCGCCTGCTGGTAGGGATCTCCCTGCGGGTCCAGGCCCCAGTACGGATGGCGGGTGCCCAGCATCAGGAGGTTCTCGCCGACGCTGCTGTAGTACTTGGTCAGGCCGGCCACCACGTGGTAGGCATGGCTGTCGCCCACCAGCACCACGGTCGGGTCCCTGGCGACGTCGGCCTGCAGGCAGTACTCGTAGGTCGAGTCGAAACCGTAGCGCTTCTTGCAGGCCTCGGCATTGGCCTTGTCCTCGACCAGCACCAGCGCCTTCTGGTTGGCCAGGTTGTCCTGGACCGGCTTGCGCGTCGGCAGGCCATCGTTCAGGTAGATATAGCCTCCGGTGGCGGCGCAGGCAAGCATCAGCGCGCTCAGCGCAGCGACCTTGCCGCGCCCGCTGCCGCCGCGCAGCGGGCGCTCCACCACGCGGTAGGTCAGCCAGGCCAGCAGGACGGCCAGCAGCACCGCCGCGGCGCGGATGGCCGGCGCCGGGGTGCGCGATTCGACGATCTGGGCAAAGGACAGCAGCGGCCAGTGCCACAGGTAGAGCGGATAGCTCACCAGCCCGATCCAGACCATGAGGCGGTTCGACAGCAGCACGCGGTTGAGCCAGGCCTGCGGCCCGGCGCCGATGAGCAGGAGCGCGCCCAGTGCGGGCAGCAGCGCGCGCCAGCCGGGGAAGGGGTCTTCCCGCGTAATTAGGGCCAGGCCCGCGGCCAGCAGGGCGGCGCCAAGCCAGGAGAGCAGGTTCGGCGCCACGGCAAGGCGTGAAGCGGCGGCGCCGGGGCGCGCATGCAGGCAGGCCAGGCCGGCGCCCAGCAGCAGCTCCCAGGCGCGGCTGGCCGGGGAATAGAAGGTGGCGGTCGGGTGATCGGCGATGCCGCCCAGGTTGACGGCGAACGAGGCCAGCGCCAGCACGGCGGCCACCGCCAGCAGATTCATGCGCAGCCGCCACCCAAGCAGGAGGACGACCGGCCACAGGATATAGAACTGCTCTTCGATGCCGAGCGACCACAGGTGCAGCAGCGGCTTGGTGTCGGCCGCGGTGTCGAAGTAGCCGACCTGGGCCCAGTAGAAGAAGTTGGCCGCGAAGCCGGCGCCCCCGACCACGTGCTTGCCGAGCTGCTGGTATTCGTCCGGGAACAGGGCCAGCCAGCCGAAGGCCAGGCAGGAACCGAGCACCAGCACCAGCGCCGGGAAGATGCGCCGCACGCGGCGCGCGTAGAAGCCGGCGAAGCTGAAACTGCCCGCCTCCAGCTCGCGCAGCAGGATGCTGGTGATCAGGAAGCCGGAAATGACGAAGAAGATGTCGACGCCGATGAAACCGCCCCGCAGCACCGCCGGGAAGGCATGGAACAGCACCACCGACAGCACGGCGACGGCGCGCAGGCCATCGATGTCGCGGCGGTAGGCCAGGTGCCCCGGTGTGTCGGCTGGTTTTCCCAGCGGGTCCCCGATCGGAATCTGTGTCTCTCGCTTCATGCCGGCTCATCAATAAAAGCTGACGATTCTACATGAGCTGTTCACATCGAAACAACGAACTCTGCCTGAAAACAACATCAGGATTGATTTGCATGCATGGTGGATGAGCATTCTGCTCAGCATCCACTGACACGAATGCGCAACGTTCCTACGCGACTCCGCAATGCGATTGCGCGATCGCAATTCCCCGTCATCCCAGCCCGGTACATTTGCCAATGCACTTTAGCAATATTGATCCCAGAACATTCACTCAAGGAGTCAACATGAAACTGTTCGCCACGACCGCCGCCCTGTGCCTGGCCATTGCCGCCACCCCTGCCCTCGCCAATGGCCCGACCGAAAAGGACGCCATCGCGATGGTCGAACGCGGCGTTGCCCTGGTCAAGGCCAAGGGCAAGGACGAGATGATGAAGAAGATCAACGCGAAGGATGCGGAATACGTCCAGGGCGAGCTCTACATGGACATCCGCGACCTGAAGACCGGCATCGTGCTGGCCCACCCCTATAACCCCTCGATCGTCGGCAAGGACCTGACCGACGTGCCGGATGCGAACGGCAAGAAGTACCGCCGCGAGATCATCGAACTGGCCGCCGCCAAGGGCAAGGGCTGGGTCGACTACCAGTACAAGAATCCGACCAGCGGCAAGATCGAGCCGAAGACGACCTTCATCCAGCGCGTCGACGACGTGGTGCTGGAAGTCGGCATCTACAAGAAGTAAAGCGCCCCGCCCTTTCGTCCACGCCCGGAGTCAAGCATGCTGAACAAACTGAGGATCGGCCCGAAACTCCTGCTGGCCCCGGGCCTGGTGCTGGTGCTGCTGACGATGCTGTCGGCAGCCGCCTATTACGGCATGGTGCGCCAGAACGCCTCGCTCGAGCACATGGTGCAGGTGCGCGCCGCGCGCCTGCAGGCCGTGGCCGACGTGGCGGGCGAAGCGCGCTTCGCGCATGCCAACATCTACCAGCTGCTGGCCTGGGTGAACGGCAGCTTCGCGAAGAACCGCCTGGACGCGCTGACCGCCGACATCCACAAGAAGCATGCCGCGATTGCAGCCAGGCTGGGCGAACTGTCGAAGGGCGCCGCACCGGGCGAGCGTGCGCCGATCGAGAGCGCGCTGGCAGGGCTGGCGAGCTACCGCAAGATGGTGGCCGAGACCATCGAGCTGGCCCAGGTCGACCAGTCGATCGCTACCAACTCGATGCAGAAGGCCGAGAAGCAGTTCGTCGCCCTCGACAGCGGCCTGCAAAACCTGGCGGCACTGGAAAAGAAGCTGAGCGTGGAAGCGCACGCCGCCGCCAAGGCCGAGTTCCGCACCCTCGGCATGACCATGGCGGGCATGGTGCTGCTGTCGATCGCTGTGTCCCTGGTGGTGACAATGCTGGTGCGGCGCGCCATGCTGGCCGATATCCATTCGATCGCCACGGTGGTGAACGACCTGGCCGAGGGCCGCCTGCGTCCGTCCGGCACGCCCGGCGCCGGGCGCGACGAGATCGCCGACACCTCGCGCGCGCTCGACCACTCGATCTCGCGCCTGAACGGCGCCCTGAACAGCATATTGCACTCGGTGCGCTCGATCGACACCGCTTCGAAGGAAATCGCCACCGGCAACCTGGACCTGTCGACCCGCACCGAGCTGCAGGCCGGCTCGCTCGAACAGACCGCCAGCACCATGGAAGAACTGACCACGGCAGTGAAGGAAAACGCCAACAACGCGCGCCTGGCGTCGGATCTTGCGGCCGAGGCGGCGCAGCTGGCCTCGAATGGCGGCCAGGCGGTGGGCCGCGCGGTGGCGACCATGGAATCGATCCAGGCCAGCTCGCGCAAGATCGTCGAGATCACCAGCGTCATCGACGGCATCTCGTTCCAGACCAACCTGCTGGCCCTGAACGCCGCGGTGGAAGCGGCGCGCGCCGGCGAGCAGGGACGCGGCTTCGCGGTGGTGGCGGCCGAAGTGCGCACGCTGGCCCAGCGTTCGGCGGCGGCGGCGCGCGAGATCAAGGGCCTGATCGCCGATTCGGTGAAGAGCATCGAGGACGGCAGCGCTTCGGTGAGCGAGGCCGGCGCCAGCATGGGCGACATCGTCGCCTCGGTGCGCCAGGTGAACGACATCATCGGCCGCATCAGCATCGCCAGCACCGAGCAGGCCGACGGCATCGCCGAAGTGAACAAGGCGGTCGGCCAGATGGACGGCATGACCCAGCAGAACGCGGCCCTGGTCGAACAGGCCGCAGCCGCGGCCGAAAGCCTGCACGAACAGACCGTCAACCTGGCCAAGGCGGTGTCGATCTTCAAGTTCGAGGGTGACGACGGTGCGGACATCGCCGCTGTGCAGTCCGAGGATGAGGCGATCGCGGAAGAGGAAGGCGACGAAGGCTTCCACGGCCTGCACGAGCGCCGCGCGCCCGGCAGCGCGATGCGCGGACGTGCGGTGGCGGCGCTGCCTGCTGCGACCACCAAGGGAACGCAGCGCCGGCGCAGCGCCTGACGGCTCAGCGGAAGGGCCGGCTGACGAAGCGTGAACCCGCCAGCCCGAAACGCCAGGGCACGTCCATCGCCTTGGAAATCCCGATGCGCGGCCCGGTCACGACCTCCAGGCCTGGCGGCGCGGGCAGGATCTCGAACGGTGATTCCGAGATGGCCATGCCGTTGAGGGCGCGGGTCACCCCCAGCGCCTGGCACAGCTTGCCCGGGCCGGAGCACAGCAGCCACTCGTCCATCGCATCGCGGCGCACGCGCATCTGGTCCAGGCCGGCGAGCGGCTCCAGCGCGCGGATCAGGACCCCGGCGCCGTGGCCCTCTTCGCGGCACACGAAATTCAGGCACCAATGGATTCCGTAAGAACGATAGACATAGGCATGGGCAGGCGGCCCGAACATCGAGGCATTGCGCTCGGTAGGACCGGAAAAGGCGTGCGACGCCGGGTCTTCGCGGTCATAGGCTTCGGTCTCGACGATCCGTCCGCCGACGCCATCCACCAGCACCGTCACACCGATCAACTGGCGCGCGACGATCTCCGCGGGCTGGGAAAAATCGATTCCTGCTATTGTCGAAATGGCCATGGCGGGATTCTAACCCGGCCTGTCCAGGAGTGTCGCTTTGGTTAAATTGACACAAAATATGATTTTAATGATAAGCATTTTGCATTGCTTTGCTGCAATAAAATAAGTGCTGGGGTATAGTGGCACGGTTGGTCGCTTCCCTTCCGCACTTCCTCCTGTCCGCCCATGAATACCCTCGCCGATCCCGTTCCGCACCTCGACCAGGTCGATGCCCTGATCAAATCGATCCGCATCCCACCCCGGCCGAGCCTGCTTGCCGACATGCAGCGCGAACTGGCATCGGAAGACCCGTCGCCGGAGGCGATCGGCAAGATCGTGGCGAGCGACGTCGGCATGTCCGGTGCGCTGCTCAAGCTGGCCAATTCGGCGATCTACGGCGGCCGGCGCAAGGCCAAGTCGATCGAGCAGGCGATCCTGTTCCTGGGCATTAACCAGGTGGCGGCCCTGATGACCGGCCTGCTGGCGCGCCAGGCGATTCCCGCCAACAGCGCCGCGCTGGCCAGCTTCTGGGATATCAGTACCCGGCGCGCCCAGGCGATGGTGTTCCTGTCGCGCCGCCTGCGCATCGGCGAGGCGGACGTGGCCCACACCTTCGGCCTGTTCTGCGACACCGGCGTGCCGCTGCTGATGGAGCGCTTCCCGGACTACGCCGCGACCTATGCCGCCGCCTCGCTGGAAACGCAGCGCGCATTCACCGTGCTCGAGGACGAGCGCCATAGCACCAATCACGCGGCGCTCGGCTGCCTGCTGGCGCGCAACTGGGGCCTGTCGGGCGACGTCGGCTGGGCCATCCTGCACCACCATGATTTCGCCGTGCTCGACGATGCCGCGAGCGCCGCCGCGGTGCGCTCGCTGGTCGCCCTGTCGGTGCTGGCGGAGAGCGCGATCTGCCGCTACCAGGGCCATGCCGAATCGCTGGAGTGGAACAAGGGCGGCGCCGCCGCCTGCGCCTACCTCGGGCTGTCGGACGAGGAAACGGCCGAGCTGCTGGACGAGCTGGTGGAAGCCTTCCACGAGCAGTAGATACATATCTTTACATCACTCCTGTACAGGCGGATACTGCCTGTAAGTACACCTGGGAGTGAGTCATGAAGTTCCTCGCCATCCTGCTGTCGCTGTCCCTTTCCCTGCTGGCGGGCTGCGCCAGCGTGCAGCCCGCCAGCGCGCCCCTCCCTCCCTTCGCCGACGCGCGCTTTGCGCCACCAAGCGAGCCGGTCGGCGCCGGCGACCTGTTCACCCTCAGTCCGGCGATGCTGTCCTACCTGAACAGCCCGGCTTTCAACAGGTACCTGCGCCAGAGCGGCTCGCGCCGCGGCCTGGTCGAAGCGCTGTACAGCAAGACCGACCTGAAGCTCGAATACGAATCCTCGAAGACCCGCACTGCCGCGGAGACCTACGCGGACCGCTCCGGCAACTGCCTGTCGCTCGTGATCATGACGGCGGCCTTCGCCAAGCAACTGCGCATGCCGGTGCGCTTTCGCAGCGTCGACGTCGGCAATGACTGGAGCCGCAAGGCGGATCTGTACCTGGGCAGCGCCCACGTCAACGTCGCCGTCGGCGAACCGGTCGACAGTGGCTTTCGCAGCAATGGCCTGAACGAATTCCTGGTGGTCGACTTCATCCCGCAGGAGGAAGCCGAACGCCTGCGCGCACACGACCTGGACGAAGACGACATCGTCGCGCTCTACATGAACAACCGCGCGGCCGAGATGCTGGTGCAGGACCGTATCGACGACGCCTACTGGTGGGCGCGCGCCGCGGTGGACAAGCGCCCTGGCCTGATCGCGGCGCTCAACACCCTGGCCGTGATCTACAACCGGCACGGCGATCTGTCGCTAGCCGAACAGACCTACCGCGCGGCCTTGCTGCGCGAGCCGGAGAACGTGATGGTCATGCGCAACCTGCAGCCGGTGCTGGCCACGCTGGGCAAGCACGCCGAGGCCCAGGTGCTGGCGCAGCGCATCGCCAGCATCGAGCCCTTCCCGCCCTATTACCACTTCGACCAGGGCATGCTGGCGCTACGCGCGGGCGACTTCGACAAGGCGCGGCGCCTGTTCGAACGTGAGCTCAAGCGCGCCCCCTACAACGACGAGTTCCTGTTCTGGCTAGGCGTGACTCACCTGCGCCTGGGCGACGTCAAGTACGCGCGCGAGCAGATCGCCAAGGCGGTCGACAACAGCACGCGGCAGGAGATGCGGCAGTTGTATTCGGCCAAGCTGGCGATGCTTCGGAGGGTGAGTGCGACCGGGACGCATATCCGTTGAGCGGCCAGCGATAAATTTAGAACAACGGCGACTGCGCCGGCAGCGCTGTGTTCCCTTCCAACTCGGCGAGTCTACGCCACACCTCCAGCTTCTGCTCGAACGTCATCGCCATGTGTGCCGGTGAACTCGACGGCAGTACGACAGTGCGGTAACCGGCCGCCGCAAACTGCGGCGCGAACTTGCCCGACGCCTGGCCATTGAAGCCGACCGTCTCCAGCTCCGGACAGAGCGCCCGCAAGCGTTCGAAATCGTTGGCGGCCGGGTTGCGGATCGCGGAATCGAGGCTGCCTTCGCGTTCGCAGCCGGCCAGCACGTCCCACAGGCCGAAGCGGTGCGCCAGCAGGCGCGGCAAGCGCTCTTCATAGGGCAGGCTTGCCAGGTCCTCCTTGACCACCGCCGAGATCAGGGGCCAGAACTGGTTCCTTGGATGAGCATAGTAGCGCCCTGCGGCCAGCGAGGCGGCGCCGGGAAAGCTGCCGAGGACAAGGACGCGGGTGTCCGGTGCGAGTACAGGCGCAAGGCCAGTCAATGAGGGAGTTCGATTCACCATGCCCCGATTGTAGCCGGACGAAAAAAAGCGGCGAGCACTCACGTACCCGCCGCAAAGGGCAAACCGTCGGGAGACGAAACGACGGCAGGACTACTTCATGGCGACGGCATTGCCGTCGACGCGGGCGGCATCCCAGCCGCCGCCCAAGGAACGAATCAGGGCCACCGTCGTCACCGCCCGGTTGCCTCGCAGCTGGACGGCAGTACGCTCAACCGCCGCCAGGTTGCGCTGCGCATCGAGCAGCTCCAGGTAGCTGGAACGGCCGGCGTCGTACAGCTTCTGCGCCAGGTCGGCCGAACGGCGCGCCGACAGCAGCGCCGCATCGATCTGCTCGGCCTGGCCGGAAAGGATGCGCAGGCCGGCCAGGTTGTCCTCGACCTCGGCAAATGCCATGAGCACGCTCTGGCGGTAGCTGCCCACCGATTCCTCCAGCACCGCTTCGCTGCGTTCGACGTTGGCGCGGTTGCGGCCGCCGTCGATGATCGGCATCGAGGTGAGCAGACCCAGCACCCAGGAACGGCTGCTCCACTTGAACACTTCCGACATGGCGCCACCGACGCCTCCTCCGGCCGCGCTGATGGTGAGGGCCGGGAACATCGCGCCGCGCGCCACGCCGATGCGGGCGTTCGAGGCTTCCATCGCGCGCTGGGCGGCATTGATATCGGGACGGCGTTCCAGCAGCGAGGACGGCAGGCCGGCCGGTATCGCGGGCAGTGTGGTGGCGCCAAGTAGCGGGCTCTTGCCGGCGACGTAGTGCGACGCCGGCTTGCCCAGCAGGACCGCCAGCGCGTGTTCGGCGGTGGCGCGCTGGCGCTGCAGGCCGATCGCCTCGGCGCGCGCCGTCGCCAGCTCGGTGCGGGCGCGCGACAGGTCGAATTCGCCGATGTCGCCCAGGTCGAAGCGGCGCTGCGTCACCTTCACGCTTTCCTCACGCAGGCGCACGGTTTGCGCCACCGTGTCCAGTTCGGCGTCCAGCGCGCGCAGGCGGAAGTAGGTCTGGGCCACGTCAGCCTGCAGCGCCAGCAGCACCGAGCGGTAATTGGCTTCCGAGGTCGCCGCATCGCTGCGCGCCGCCGACACACCGGCCGCCACGCGGCCGAACAGATCGACCTCGTAGCTGGCGGTGAGGTTGGCCGTGTAGCTCGTCACCGGCTGGGTCGGCGCGCCTTGCGGCAGGCCGCTTTCCAGCGCCGACGGGCGGGCGCGCTGGGCGCCGATGCCGATGCCGACTTGCGGCGCCCTGTCGGCCGCTGCGATCCCGGCGATCGCCCTCGCCTGCTTGACGCGGCTTGCCGCCACCGCCAGGTTGGCGTTGTTGGCGCCGGCTTCCTCGATCAGGGAAGTCAGGGCCGCGTCCTTGAAGGCCAGCCACCACTGGCCGCGTGGCTGCTGCTCCGCAGGCTGGGCCGGTTTCCAGCGCGAGCCTTCGATGCCGTCCACTTCAAGGGCGCTCGGCACCTGCGATTCACGGAACGCCGTCGGCGTCTCGATGACCGGCTGCCTGAACTCCGGCGTGGCGCAGGCGGTCAGCAGCAGGGCCGCCAACAGTGGGGCCACGCCCCTCGCAATCATGCTTTTCATCTCAATGCACTCCTTCCAGGTCCAGGACCGGGGCTTTGACTGGCGCCACCGGCGCCTTTTTCTCGAAACGTTTGGCCAGCGTGCGCAGCAGGACGTAGAACACCGGCGTCAGGAACAGGCCGAAGAAGGTAACGCCCAGCATGCCGGCGAACACCGCCACGCCCATCGCATGGCGCATCTCGGCGCCGGCGCCGCTCGAGAACACCAGCGGCACCACACCCATGATGAAAGCGATCGAGGTCATCAGGATCGGACGCAGGCGCAGGCGCGAAGCTTCCAGCGCGGCGTCGACGATGCTGCGGCCGTGGTCTTCCAGCTCGCGGGCGAACTCCACGATCAGGATCGCATTCTTCGAGGCCAGTCCCACCAGCACGAACAGGGCGATCTGGGTGAAGATGTTGTTGTCGCCACCGGAGAGCTTGACGCCCACCAGCGCGCACAGGATCGACATCGGCACGATCAGGATCACCGCCAGCGGCAGGGTCCAGCTTTCGTACTGGGCGGCCAGCACCAGGAACACCAGCAGCACGCACAGCGGGAACACGTAGATCATGGTGTTACCGGCCAGTTCTTCCTGGTAGGTCAGCTCGGTCCACTCGTAGGCGATCCCTTTCGGCAGCGTTTCCTTGGCCAGCTGCTCCATGATGGCCTGGGCCTGGCCCGAGGACACGCCCGGCGCCGGACCACCGTTGATGTCGGCCGCCACATAGTTGTTGTAGCGCTGGACGCGGTCCGGGCCGTAGCTGTCCTTCAGCTGCATCAGGGACGACAGCGGGATCATCTCGCCCTTGTCGTTGCGGACCTTCAGCTGGGCGATCTGCTCCGGCTGCGAGCGGAACTGCGCATCGGCCTGCACCCGCACCTGGTAGGTGCGGCCGAACTGGTTGAAGTCGTTCACGTACAGCGAGCCCAGGTTCACCTGCAGGGTCTGGTAGATGGTCGACAGCGGCACGCCGAGCTGCTTGGCCTTGACGCGGTCGACGTCCGCGAACAGCTGCGGCACGTTGATCTGGTAGCTCGAGAACACGCCCGCCAGTTCCGGCGTGCCCCAGGCCTTGTCCTGCAGCGCCTGGGTGGCCTTGTACAGTTCGTCGTGGCCGAGGTTGCCGCGGTCTTCCAGCATCAGCTTGAAGCCGCCGGTGGTGCCCAGGCCGTTCACCGGAGGCGGCGGCAGCACCATCACGAAGGCATCCTGTACGCTGCCCATGCGCTTGTTGATCTCGGCGGCGATGGCTTCGGCCGACTGCTCCGGCTTGCCCTTGCGCTCGCTGAAGGGTTTGAGGCCGGTGAACACGATGCCGGCATTGGGCGCATTGGTGAAGCCGTTGATCGACAGGCCCGGGAAGGCGATCGAGGATTCCACCCCCGGGATTTCCTTGGCGATGGCCGACATCTTGCGGATCACTTCATCGGTGCGGTCCAGCGAGGCGGCGTCCGGGAGCTGGGCGAAACCGATCAGGTAGCCCTTGTCCTGGGCCGGCACGAAGCCCGGCGGCACCACCTTGAACATGAAGATCGCAGCCACGCCCAGCGCCAGGTAGACGCCCAGCGTCGCGGCCTTGCGGCGCAGGACGGTCTTCACGCCGCCTTCGTAGCTGTGCGAGGCACGGCCGAAGAAGCGGTTGAAGGCGGCGAAGAAGCGGCCCAGTACCTTGTCCATGGCGCGGGTCAGGCGATCCTTCGGCGCATCGTGGGCTTTCAAGAGCGCGGCGGACATGGCCGGCGCCAACGTCAAGGAAACGAAGGCCGAGATCACGGTCGAGATGGCGATGGTCAGGGCGAACTGGCGGTAGAACTGGCCGGTCAGGCCGGAGACGAAAGCGATCGGCACGAACACGGCGCACAGCACCAGGGCAATGGCGATGATCGGGCCCGACACTTCCTTCATGGCCTGGATGGTCGCGTCATGCGGCGACAGGCCGTTGCCGATGTTGCGCTCGACGTTTTCCACCACCACGATGGCGTCGTCGACCACGATACCGATGGCCAGCACCAGCCCGAACAGCGACAGCGTGTTGATCGAGAAGCCGAACATCAGCATCACGGCAAAGGTACCGACCACCGACACCGGCACCGCCAGCAGCGGGATGATCGAAGCGCGCCAGGTCTGCAGGAACACGATCACGACCAGGGCCACCAGCACCACGGCTTCGAGCAGGGTCTTGATCACCGAGTCGATCGACTCGCGCACGAACTGGGTCGGGTCGTACACGATGCTGTACTCGACGCCTTCCGGGAAGTCCTTCGAAAGCGCTTCCATCGTGGCGCGCACGTCCTGGGACAGCTGCAGCGCATTGGCATTCGGCGCTTCAAAAATGGGGATCGCCACCGCCGACTTGTTGTTCAGCAGCGAGCGCAGCGCGTAGGAGCTGGAACCCATCTCGAGGCGCGCCACGTCCTTCAGGCGCGTGACCGCGCCGTCCTCGCCGGCCTTGACCACGATGTCGCCGAATTCCTCGACGCTTGATAAGCGCCCCTGGGTGTTGACGGTCAGCTGGAAGTCCGCATCCTTGCTCGGTCCCTGCCCCACCACGCCGGCCGCGACCTGCACGTTCTGCTCGCGGATGCTGGCGACGACGTCGCCGGCGGTCAGGTTGCGCGCCGCGACTTTCTGCGGGTCGAGCCAGACGCGCATGGCGTAGTCGCCCGAGCCGAACAGCTGGACTTCGCCCATGCCGTTCAGGCGCGCCAGCTGGTCCTTGATGTTCAGCACCGCGTAGTTGCGCAGGTACAGGTCGTCGTAGCGGCCGTCCGGCGAATTCAGGTGCACCACCATGGTCAGGTTGGGCGAACTCTTCACCGTGGTGACGCCGATCTGGCGCACCTCCTCGGGCAGGCGCGGCAGCGCGCGCTGCACCCGGTTCTGCACCTGGCTCTCGGCGCGGTCGATGTCGGTGCCGATCGCGAAGGTCAGGGTCAGGGCCAGGGCGCCGTCCGAAGTGTTCTGGGAGCTCATGTAGAGCATGTCCTCGATGCCGTTGATCTGCTCTTCCAGCGGCGCGGCCACGGTTTCGGCGATCACCTTCGGGTTCGCGCCCGGGTACTGGGCGCGCACCACCACCGACGGCGGCACCACCTCGGGATACTCGGACACCGGCAGCTGGAAGATCGAAATCAGGCCGCCTACGAAGACGATCACCGACAGCACGACCGCGAAGATCGGCTTGTCGACGAAGAAGCGGGAGAAGTTCATGGTCTTACTCCTTGGCGGTGTTCAAGGCCAGCGTCGCGTCAGCCTTGGCGGCAAGCTGGGCATCCATCGGCACGATCTGCGGCGCCACCGGCGCCCCGGGACGCACCCTCTGCAGGCCGTTGACGACGATCTTCTCGCCGGCCTTCAGGCCCGAGCGCACCACGCGCATGCCGTCGACCACCGGGCCGAGGGTCACCGGGCGGTACTCGGCCTTGCCGTCGGCGCCCACCACGACCACGAACTTGCGGCTCTGGTCGGTGCCGACCGCGCGGTCGTTGATCACGATGGCCTTGCCGGCCTCGCCGCTGCCCACCTGGACGCGGGCGAACAGGCCGGGCGCCAGGGCGCGGTCCTTGTTGGCCAGGGTGGCGCGCATGCGCACGCTGCCGGTGCGGGCATCGAGCTGGTTGTCGACGAATTCGAGCTTGCCCTCGTGCGGGAAGCCCTCTTCGTTGGCCAGGCCGACCTTCACCACCGCTTCCTTGTCGCGCTGGGCGCCGACGCGCAGGTAGGTCTGTTCGTCGCCGTCGAAGCTGGCGTAGATGCGCTCCAGCGAAACCACCGAGGTCAGCACGGCGCTGGCATCGACCAGGTTGCCGAGGGTGATCTCGGCCTTCGACACGCGGCCGTCGATCGGCGCCGTGACGCGGGTGTACGCCAGGTTCAGGCGCGCCGCTTCATACTGCGCCTGGGCAGCCCTGGCGTTGGCGTCGAGTTCCTTCTGGGCGGCGGCCTTTTCGTCGAACTCGCGCTGGGCGATCGCCTTATCGAGCAGCAGGCGCTCGGCGCGCTGCAGTTCCAGGCGCGCCAGGTCGGCTCTGGCGCGGGCCGCGCTGGCGGCGGCGCCGGCACGGTCGGCCTCGGCCTGGTAAGGGCGTGGGTCGATCACGAACAGCACCTCGCCCTTCTTCACTTCGGCGCCCGGTTTGAAGTTGACGGCGGTGATGTAGCCGCTGACGCGCGAACGGATCTCGACCTCTTCTACGGCTTCCAGGCGGCCCGAGAATTCCTGGGTTTCAAGCACCGGCTTTTCGATAACGACCGCGGCGGAAAGCGGCGGCGCGGCGGGCGCCGCGGCGGCTGCGCCGTCCTTGCTGTTGGCGTCGGCGCAGCCGGTGAGCACTGCGCCTGCCAGGCCTGCAGCTGCGAGCAGCCCGACGAGTATCCTTACTTTGCCCATGTGTCGTTGGTTAGTCATGATCAACCTTTCTTATTGAAGAGACAAAAACTTCCCTGTCCGCAGCCGGGTACGAGCCGGATGCGGGGAAAAAGAGGGCCTGTCCACGCCCGCAGGTGTGGATGCCGAATTCCTTACTGGTATGGAGGCCGCGCGCTCAGCGCGGCGGGGGCGCCGGGATCAACAGCGCATGGTGCGCAGGTGGTGCATGTTCATGGCTCACCTCTTTCTAAAGACGTTCCCTCACGTCGCCGAAGCGACGAATTTTTGGGAAAAAACGGGCCTCCCTCGTGCTCGCGGCACGTGGTTGTTGGGAAGGCAGTGATGGTTAGCTCTGGCGCTGGCTGGTCAGCGGTCCAGTCCCGCAAGGAAGGTGGCGATCTCGGCGAGCGCGTGCACCTTGCATGCACATTCGTTGCGCCCGTCGGGCTCCTGCAGGGGCGCCGGCGGCATGCGCCGCACCGTGGTGCGTACGCCGGCGTTGATCAGTTTGGCGCCGTATTGTTCAGCCTCGTCGCACAATGGGTCGTCCTCGGCGGAGAGGATCAGCGCCGGCGGCAGGTTCTTCAGCCGGGTCGAACGCAGCGGCGAGGCATACGGATGCGCGCGGTCGGCGGCGTGCGGCAGGTAGCCGCGGTAGGCGGCGGCGCAGTCGCTGGTGACTTTTTCGCGGTCCGGGCACTGGTTCATCTGGCGCATCGAGCCGGTGGACAGGCCGGGATCGAGCATCGGCATGATCAGGATCTGGCCGGCCAGCTTGGGGGCGGCGCGGTCGCGCGCCATCAGGGCGCAGACGGCGGCCAGGTTGGCGCCTGCCTCGATGCCCATCACCACCAGCTTCTTGCCGGACCAGCCGAGCTTTGCCTTGTGTTTGGTAGTCCAGAGCAGCACGGCGTGCGCATCTTCCACCGCGGCCGGGAAGGGGCTCACCGTTGCCAGGGTGTAGTTCGAGGCGAGCACCGCGCGCTCTTCGTTGCATTGGGCCATATGGCGCAGGAATTCGTCCGCCTCCTGCAGGTCGCCCGAGACGAAGCCGCCGCCATGGAAGAAGACGATGAGCGTGTCGCGCTTGGCGGGCGTGCCGGCGGTGTACAGGCGCGCGGCAAGCGCTCCCTGTGCGCCGGCCACTTCCAGCTCGCGCACGTCCACGCTGGCCGTGGCGGCTTCTTCGCGTTCGAGTACCGCGCTCATGGGCGGCCTCCTTCCGGCGCCGCGGCCCAGCGGCTGGACTCGCCTTCCGGGCATGCGTCGCAATCCAGTTCCAGCTGCATCGAGAGTGCCTTCAGGCCGCGCGCTTCCGCGCCGGCAGCCTGCGAATAGGCGTCGGTCCCCAGCAGGCCTGCCAGCGCTACCCCGCTCAGGGTCACTGCTACCGTGGTGAAGATTCCGTCCCGCATGCTCATGACCAGCTCCGTTTGTGTTTACATTTTTGTTGCGATGCACACACTATAGTCTTCAACTACAATCGGATAAAGATGTCAATAACGAATTGATTGTTCAGATTGCCGAACAATCGACCAATTCAGGAAGGTGAGATCCTCATGAACAAGCTCCAGGCCATGGAAGTTTTCATCCAGGTGGTTGACTGCGGCAGCTTCACCAAGGCGGCCGAAATGCTGAACCTGCCCAAGGCGACGGTCTCGACGCTGGTGCAGACGCTGGAATCGACCTTGTCGGTCAAGCTGCTGCACCGCACGACGCGCCAGGTGATGATCACCTCGGACGGCGCGGCCTACTACGAACGCTGCGTGCAGATCCTGTCGGATGTGCGCGACGCCGAGGAATCGCTGTCGCGCCACCGCCTGAGCCCGAGCGGACGGCTGCGCATCGATACGCCCACCGGCCTGGCCTCGGAAATCCTGATCCCCGCCCTGCCCGCCTTTTTCGAGCGCTACCCGGACATCACGCTCGAACTGGGCAGCACCGACCGTCCGGTCGACCTGGTCGAGGAAGGGGTGGACTGCGCCGTGCGCGGCGGCGAGCTGGAGGACCCGAACCTGATCGCGCGCCGCATCGGCGTGATCAACTTCGTCACCGCCGCCTCGCCTGCCTACATCGAACGCTACGGCATGCCGGAACATCCGCGCGACCTGGATCGCCACCGCTGCGTCAACTACTTCTCGGCCAAGACCGGCAAGATCTCGAAATGGGACTTCACCCGCGACGGCGAGCGCATCGAAGTGGCGCTGCCCGGCTCGATCGCCCTGAACGACTCGAACGCCTACGTGCAGGCGGGATTGGCGGGACTGGGCGTCATCATGATGACGGACTACCTGCTGGCGCAGCACATCGCGGCGGGGCGCATGGTGCAGGTGCTGCCCGAGTGGAGCAGCGACGCGCTGCCGGTGCACGTGGTCTACCCGCAGAATCGCCACCTGTCGGCCAAGGTGCGCGTGTTCGTCGAATGGATTTCCGAGCTGTTCGCGGCCCACCCGAACCTGCGCCTGCAGGCGCCGCGGCCCAGCGTTCAACAGGAGCTGGAGACGGTGTAGAATCGGCCGAAACAACAGAGCACACGGAGACAAGCATGGACCACAGCGCATCCTCCCGCAACATCGACGTCCTGCTGGCGCGCTACGCCGAAAGCCACCGCAACCACACCAACGAGATCATCCACTTCGTGTGCATCCCGCTGATCGTCCTGAGTTTGCTCGGCATCCTGTGGGCGATCCACCCGGTGGTGGCGATCGCGGCGACGCTCGCCTCGCTCTACTACTACACCAAGCTGTCGCGCGGGTTTGCCCTCGGCATGGGCGTCATGAGCGCGGTGATGCTGGGCTTACTCGCGCTGATGCCGGACATGACGGTGCTGCCGGTGTCGATCGCGATCTTCGTGGTGGCCTGGATCGGGCAGTTCATCGGCCACAAGATCGAGGGCAAGAAGCCGTCCTTCTTCGAGGACCTGCGCTTCCTGCTGATTGGGCCGCTGTTCGTTCTGTCCTTCCTGTATCGCCGCATGAATCTCGCGTACTAAGGCGTATTCATTCAACCTGCAAGAACGCGCGGGAGCACGTATACTCGCGCGATGCCTTCTTCCGTCCTCTTCACCGTCGCCTCCCTGATCTGGGGCTCGACCTTCTTCGCCATCACCCTGCAGCTGGGCGAAGCGCCGCCCGCCGTCTCGGTAGCCTACCGATTCTTCCTGGCCGCGGCCACCCTGTTCCTCATCTGCCTGGTGCGCCGCGACAGCCTGCGCCTGCCGTTGCGCACCCATGGCTGGATGGCGCTGCAGGGCGTGCTCACCTTCTGCATCTCCTACCTGTGCACCTATCAATCCGAGCAGTACGTGGTGTCGGGCCTGGTGGCGGTGGTGTTCGCGCTGATGGTGTTCTGGACGCCGCTGCTGAGCAGCCTGTTCTTCGGCACCGGCATCAGCCGCCGCACCATCGCCTGCGGCGTGGTCGCGATCGCCGGCGTCGCCCTGCTGTTCTGGCATTCGATCGGCACCGCCTGGCGCGATTTCCAGGCTGGCGGCAGCCCCGCCTTCATCGCCGGCGTGATCCTCGCCCTGGCTGCCACCATCGCCAGTTCGGCCGGCAGCATCGTCGTCACCAAGGTGAAGGAACAATGCGAAAACCTGCCCCTGACCATGGCCTGGTCGATGCTGTGGGGCGCGTCGCTGGTGACCGTGTGGGCGCTGGCCCATGGCGACCGCTTCGTCATCCCGAGCAGCTCGACCTACTGGGCCGGCCTGGTCTACCTGTCGATCTTCGGCTCGGTGATCGCCTTCTTCGCCTACTTCACCCTGATCGGGCGCATCGGCGCGCAGAAGACCGTCTACATCGGCGTGATCACGCCGGTGCTGTCGGTCCTGCTGTCGATGGAGTTCGAAGGCTACCGTCCCGGCCCCGTCGAATTTGCCGGCATGGTCCTGTGCCTGGCCAGCGTGGCCTGGGCCCTGCGCGCACCCGCGGCCAAACCCGTGCAATCCGCAAACCTGAACAATCCACTCGAAACGCCATGAGCACCACTTTCTCCATCCGTCCCGCCCAGCCCACCGACGTTACCCACATCCATTCCATGATCGTGGAGCTGGCCGTGTTCGAGAAACTCGAACACCTGGTGGTCGCCACCGAAGACCTGCTGCACGAGGGCCTGTTCGGTAGCCGCCCGTCCTGCGAAGCCATCATCGGCGAAGAGGACGGCGAAGTGGTCTGCTTCGCGCTGTTCTTCCATAACTTCTCGACCTTCCTGACCAAAAAGGGGCTGTACCTGGAAGACCTCTACGTGCGCCAGTCGCACCGCGGCAAGGGCTATGGCACCAGGATGCTGACGCGCCTCGCGCAAATCGCGGTCGAGCGCAACTGCGGCCGCTTCGAATGGTCGGTGCTGGACTGGAACGCGCCGGCAATTGGGTTCTACCAGCAGATGGGCGCGGACATCCTGCCCGACTGGCGCATTTGCCGCCTTACCGGCGACACGCTGACTGCACTAGCCGAACGGCGCGCATAAAGAAAAACCCACGGGGCCGTGAGGCGCCGTGGGCGAACCCATTTTTGTCAAATGGGGAGGGGAGATGGTGAATCACACGCTTGCACTATAAGTGTGGATTCTTAATATTCAATTAGGCTTTACATCCGGTTACCCTTGTTACCAAACCGGTTTTTTGCTGCCGTTGAACTGATAATTCCCGAGCTGGAATTTGGTGATTTGATGAAGGTCAAGCACACCCTATTCAAGAGGGCGTTGCTTGTGCATGCGTAACGGATAAGGCTTGCCCTGTCTCCGTATGTTCACACGCTGATGTGCGCAGCACGCAAGACACCGCCGTTGACGACGCTGCGGCAAGGATTCGATCCCATGGCATAGGCCAGGTCGGCCGGGCGGGCAATGTCCCACAGGGCCAGGTCGGCCCGCTTCCCCACTTCCAGCGATCCGATCTCCTCGTGCAGGCCGAGGGCGCGTGCGGCGTGGATGGTGGCGCCCAGCAAGGCTTCCTGCGGCGTCAGGCGCCATAGGGTGCAAGCCATGTTCATGGCCAGCAGCAGGGAGGTCATCGGCGAGGTGCCGGGGTTGCAGTCGGTGGCGACCGCCATCGCCACCTTCGCTTCGCGCAGCGCCGCGATCGGCGGCTGCCTGGTCTCGCGCAGGAAGTAGTAGGCGCCCGGCAGCAGCACCGCTACCGTGCCGGCGCGCGCCATTGCGTCGATGCCGGCCTGGCTCAGGTATTCGAGGTGATCGGCCGACAAGCCCCCATGGCGCGCCACCAGTTCGGCGCCCTGCTGGTCGGACAACTGTTCGGCATGCAGCTTGACCGGCAAACCGAGCGCCCGCGCAGCAAGGAAGATGCGTTCGGTCTGCGCATGGGTAAAACCGATCCGTTCGCAGAAGGCGTCCACCGCGTCGACCAGCCCTTCTTCGGCCAGTTGCGGCAGCATGCGTTCGCATACTTCAGTCACGTAATCGTCGGCCCGGCCCGCGAATTCCGGCGGCAGCGCATGTGCGCCCAGGAAGGTGGTGGCAACCCGCACCGGCAGGCGCCCGGCCACTTCGCGCGCGGCGCGCAGCATGCGCGCCTCGGCGTCCAGCGCCAGGCCGTAGCCCGACTTGATCTCGAGCGTCGTCACACCCTCGGACAGCAGCCTGGCCACGCGCGGCAGGCTTTGCGCCAGCAGCGCCTCGACGTCGGCGTCGCGCGTGGCGCGCACGGTGGACATGATGCCACCGCCCTGGCGTGCGATGTCCTCGTAGCTGGCGCCGTTCAGGCGCGCTTCCCATTCCTTGCTGCGGTTGCCGGCGTGGACGACGTGGGTGTGGCAGTCGACCAGGCCCGGCGTCATCCAGGCGCCGCCGCAGTCGTGTTCCGCGCTGGCCGGCGGCGCATCGCGGCGCGCGCCGAGCCAGGCGATGCGGCCATCCTTCACGGCCAGCGCGGCGTCAGGCATCTCGCCGTAGCCGTCCACGGCGGTAGGCACCATCGTGGCCAGATTCACGTTGGTGAACAGCAGGTCCACAGCCTCACTCATAGCTTTCTTCGTCTTCTTCCTCGTGGTACCAGACGTCCACGATATAGATCATGCCCTGCCCCGCTTCGAGACGCCAAGTCGAGCCGGGCTCCAGCACCACCGCGTCGTAGCGCACCATGCCGATACGCTCCTTTTCGTTGCGCAGCTCGAGGGCGTCGCCCTCCGCCAGGAACAGCACGGTCACGTCGGCGCGCGCCACGAATGTGGACGAATCGCCCGACAGCCGGCGCCGGCCGAAGATGTGGTAGCAGCGCTCGCTGCGCGTCATGGCATTGAAGTCGGTGCTGCCGCCGCGGCTGAGTTTCGCGATGACCTGCGAGCTGCCGTCGAAAGCCACCACCGGCTCGGTATCGGTCACCAGGGTCGGCTCACCGTCGATTTCCAGCGTCATGCCGTGGCCCTCGACCAGGGCCAGCGTCCGGTCCACGCCGGGGAAGCTTGAAAAGGCGCCATCCTTCTCGATGGTGGCCAGGCTCACGCGCCAGTCGAAGTCCTCGAAGCCGGAGTCCGGCGGCCCGATGGCGATTTCGGTCGTGCTGCCGCCGCCGTTCTTCCACGGCACCGGCGACAGTCCCGCGAATGGGATCAGTACGGTCATTGGCTCACCTCGCGCAATTCATTCAGGGCCTGGCGGTAGCGCTGCGTGACCGCCTCCTGCGCCACGTGGCGTCCGCCCTGCACCACCCAGCGCCCGCCGCACAGCACGTCGCGCACCAGGTTGTCGTTACCGCAGAACAGGAAGCGGCCGAGCACGTCCTCGTCCCCCACGCCGTCCAGGTTCGGATGGCTCCCGTCCAGCACCAGGAGGTCGGCGCGCAGGCCTTGCGCGAGCGCGCCCACCTTGCGGCCGGCCGCCTGGGCGCCGCCGCGCAAGGCAGTCTGCCACAAGTACTGGCCGACGTCGCGCTGTTGACGTGTGAACGCAATATTGCGGCGCTGGTGGACCAGGCGCTGGCCGTATTCCAGCCAGCGCAGCTCCTCGACCGGGCTTTGCGATACGTGGCTGTCGCTGCCGATGCCGAAGCGGCCGCCCAGCTCGATGTAGGCCTGCAGCGGGAACAGGCCGTCCCCGAGGTTGGCTTCGGTGGTCGGGCACAGGCCCGCGACGGCGCCGCTCTTCGCGATCGCCGCCACCTCGGCATCGTTCAGGTGGGTCGCATGCACCAGGCACCAGCGTTCGTCGAGCCCGACCTGCTCGACCAGGTACTCGACCGGACGCCGGCCGCTGAAGGCGATGCTCTGCTCGACCTCGGGCATCTGCTCGGCGATGTGGATGTGCAGCGGACGCCCGGCCGGCAGGCCGGCCGCCAGCTCGCGCACCTGCGCGATGCTGGCCGCGCGCAGCGAATGCGGCGCGGCGCCGACTTCCAGCTGGCCGCCGCGCAGGGGCTGCAGCGCCTCGACGATCCTGAGGATGTCGTCGACGCCGGTGCGGAAGCGCCGCTGCTCGGGTCGCAGCGGCTGCTCGCCGAAGCCGGCATGGCTGTACAGCACCGGCAACAGGGTCAGGCCCATGCCGGTGGCATGGCCGGCGGCAGCCACACGCTCGGCAGTTTCGGCCGGTCGTGCATAGGCTTTGCCATCCGGCCCCCGCTGCAGGTAGTGGAACTCGCACAGCGAGGTATAGCCATGGCGCAAGCATTCCACGAACAGCTGGGCGGCGATGGCCTCGATCTGCTCGGGCGTGATGCGGGCGGCGAAGCGGTACATCAGGTCGCGCCAGGTCCAGAAGCTGTCCGGACCCTCGCCGGCACGCTCGGTCAGCCCGCCCAGCGCGCGCTGGAAGGCGTGCGAGTGCAGGTTGACCATGCCCGGCAAGACGTAGTCGGCCCGCGCCACGCCGAGGGGCGGGGCGGCCTGCGCGTCGACCCGGGTCAGGTCGCCCTGCGCATCCCATTCGAGCAGCACGTCGCGCTGCCAGCCATCCGGCAGCAGCGCATGGCGGGCGAACAGGGCTCTCATGCGCGCACCCACGCTAGCCCCGCGCCGATCATGTCCTGCAACAGCGGCTGGACTTGCGCCGCCACCTCAGGGCGATATTCGAACGGGGCTTGTTCGTTCATGTACAGGCACTGGCACATCTCGAGCTGGATCGCGTGCACGCCCTGCTCCGGCTGGCCGTACTTGCGGGTGATGTGGCCGCCCTTGAAGCGGCCGTTGACCGCGATGCTGAAGCGGTCCTGGGCGCGGGCGACGCTAATGACGGCCTGTTCCAGTCCGGGAGCGCAGGACTTGCCCTCGGCGGTGCCGAAATTCAGGTCCGGCAGGCGGCCTTCGAAGAAGCGCGGCACGATCGAGGCGATCGAATGCGCGTCCCACAGCACCACGCTGCCGAATTCACGTGTCAAGCGATCCAGCTCCGCGCGCAGCTGCTCGTGGTAGGGCATCCAGTAGCGCTCCAGGCGGCGCCGCACCTCGGCTTCGTCCGGCGTCTTGCCCGGCAGGTAGAGGCTCTCGCGGCCGAAGGTGTCGACCGGGCACAGCCCCGTGGTGTCCATCCCGGGATACAGGTTGGTGTTCTCGGGTGGGCGGTTCAGGTCGATCAGGTAGCGCGACCAGCGCGCCGAGATGGTCGACACGCCCATCTCTTCCAGGAAGCCGTAGAGTTCCGGCAGGTGCCAGTCGGTGTCCGCGCGCGCCGTGGCGCAGGGCGCCATGTTGGCTGCGACCTCGTCCGGGATGTCGGTGCCCGCATGGGGCATCGACACGAGCATGGGGAGCCTGCCTGCCTTGAACCGGAAATCCATTGCCTATCCTGGGTGAAATGATTAAGGGTGCAGAACCGTGAACAGTTCCTTGATTGATGCCGACAGCTCGCCGTTCACGACCATCAGACGCGCGGCCTCGATGTCCGGGGCGAAGAAGCGGTCCGCATCGTAGGGCGCCACGCGGGCGCGCAGCTGGGCATGCACGTGCTCGAGGTGCTCGGAGCTCTTCAATGGGCGGTGGAACTCGATGCCCTGCGCCGCCGCCAGCAGCTCGATGCCCACGATCACGGAGGTATTGTGCGCCATCTGGTCCAGGCGGCGCGCCGCGAAGGTGGCCATGCTGACGTGGTCTTCCTGGTTGGCCGAGGTCGGCAGGCTGTCGACGCTGGCCGGATGGGCCAGCGACTTGTTTTCCGAGGCCAGCGCGGCGGCGGTGACGTGGGCGATCATGAAGCCCGAGTTCAGGCCCGGTTCCTTCACCAGGAAGGCCGGCAGGCCGGACAGGTTGGCGTCGATCAGCAGCGCGATGCGGCGTTCCGACAATGCGCCGACTTCGGCGATGGCCAGCGCCAGCGTGTCGGCGGCAAAGGCCACCGGCTCGGCATGGAAGTTACCGCCCGAAATGATCGCGCCGTCGTCGGGGAACAGCAGCGGGTTGTCGGTGACGGCGTTCGCTTCGATCAGCAGGGTGCGGCCGGCATTGGCGATCAGGTCCATCGCCGCGCCCATCACCTGCGGCTGGCAGCGCAGGCTGTACGGGTCCTGCACGCGCTCGTCGCCCACCAGGTGCGAGGCGCGGATGGCGCTGCCCGCCATCAGCTCGCGGTAGATGGCGGCGGCCGCGATCTGGCCCGGCTGGCCGCGCACCGCATGGATACGTGGATCGAACGGCGCATCGCTGCCGCGCGCCGCGTCGACCGACAGGGCGCCGGCCACCATGCCCGCCTCCAGCACGCGCTCGGCCATGAACAGGCCGTGCAGGGCCAGCGCGGTCGAGACCTGGGTGCCATTGATCAGGGCCAGGCCCTCCTTCGCCGCCAGGGTCACCGGCTCGATGCCGGCGGCGCCCAGCGCCTGCTTGGCGTCCATCAATTCGCCCTTGTAACGCACCGGGCCGACGCCGAGCATGGCCAGGGTCATGTGGGCCAGCGGCGCCAGGTCGCCCGAGGCGCCGACCGAGCCCTGCGAGGGAATCGCCGGCATGATGCCCGCGTTGTACAGGGCGATCAGGGTCTCGATGATCAGGGGGCGCACGCCGGAATAGCCGCGCGCCAGGCTGCCGATCTTGGTCAGCACGATCAGGCGCACGATGTTGTCGGCGATGAGTTCGCCGGTGCCGACCGCGTGCGACAGGATCAGGTTGCGCTGCAGCGCTTCCAGCTGGTCGTTCGGGATGTGGGCCTTGGCCAGGATGCCGAAGCCGGTGTTGATGCCGTAGGCCGGGTCGCCCTTGGCGGTGATTTGCTGGACCAGGGCGCAGGAGGCGTTGACGGCCTGCCACGCTTCGGGCGCGAGGCTCAGCGGCACGTGGGCGGCCCAGACGGCGCGCAGGTCAGCCAGGCGCAGTTCGCCCGGTTGCAGGGTCAGGTGGTGATGCGAGTCGTTCATGGTGTACTGCCTTACTTGATCATTGGGAGATTCAGGCCATTGCGCTTGGCCGTCTCGATTGCGCTTTCATAGCCGGCATCGGCGTGACGCATCACGCCCGAGCCGCTGTCGTTGACCAGCACGCGCGCCAGTCGCTTGGCTGCCGCCTCGGTACCGTCGGCCACGATGACCACGCCCGAGTGCTGCGAATAGCCCATGCCCACGCCGCCGCCATGGTGCAGCGAGACCCAGGTGGCGCCGCCGGCCGTGTTCAGCAGGGCATTCAGCAGCGGCCAGTCGGACACCGCGTCGGTACCGTCGCGCATGGCTTCGGTCTCGCGGTTCGGGCTCGCCACCGAGCCGGTGTCGAGGTGGTCGCGGCCGATCACGATCGGCGCTTTCAGTTCGCCGGTGCGCACCATCTCGTTGAAGGCCAGGCCGGCCAGGTGGCGCTCGCCCAGGCCGAGCCAGCAGATGCGCGCCGGCAGGCCCTGGAAGGCGATGCGTTCGCGCGCCATGTCGAGCCAGCGGTGCACGCGCGCGTGCTGCGGGAACAGTTCCTTTATTTTCTCGTCGGTTTTATGGATGTCTTCCGGGTCGCCCGACAGCGCCACCCAGCGGAACGGGCCGCGGCCTTCGCAGAACTGGGGACGGATGTAGGCCGGCACGAAGCCCGGGAAATCGAAGGCGTCCGTGACGCCCTCGTCCTTGGCCACCTGGCGGATGTTGTTGCCGTAGTCGACGGCATACGAACCCATGGCCTTGAAGTCGAGGATGGCGCGCACGTGGGTGGCGCACGAGCTTGCTGCTGCCGCTTTCAGGCGCGCGTGCTGGACCGGGTCCTGCTGGGCGGCCTTCCACTCTTCCACCGTCCAGCCGGAAGGCAGGTAGCCGTTGATCAGGTCGTGGGCCGAGGTCTGGTCCGTGACCAGGTCCGGCACCAGGCCGCCCGCGCGTGCACGCCGCACCAGTTCCGGCAGCACGTCGGCCGCATTGCCGAGCAGGCCGATGGAGACGGCTTCGCGCTTGGCGGTGTATTCATTGATCATCGCCAGCGCCTCGTCGATGTCCCTGGCTTGCTTGTCGAGGTAGCGGGTGCGCAGGCGGAAATCGATGCTGCTCTGCTGGCATTCGATGTTGAGCGAGACCGCGCCGGCAAAGGTGGCGGCCAGCGGCTGGGCGCCGCCCATGCCGCCCAGGCCGGCCGTCAGGATCCAGCGGCCCGCCATATCGCCGCCGAAGTGCTGGCGCCCGGCTTCGGCGAAGGTCTCGTAGGTACCCTGCACGATGCCCTGGGTGCCGATGTAGATCCAGCTGCCGGCGGTCATCTGGCCGTACATGAACAGGCCCTTGCGGTCCAGTTCATTGAAGTGTTCCCAGTTGGCCCACTTCGGCACCAGGTTGGAGTTCGCCAGCAGCACGCGTGGGGCGTCCGCATGGGTGCGGAACACGCCGACCGGCTTGCCGGACTGGATCAAGAGGGTCTGGTCGTCTTCCAGCTCGCGCAGCGAGGCGAGGATCTGGTCGTAGCATTCCCAGTTGCGCGCGGCGCGCCCGATGCCGCCGTAGACCACCAGTGCCTGCGGGTTCTCGGCCACCTCGTTGTCGAGGTTGTTCTGGATCATGCGGTAGGCGGCTTCGGTCAGCCAGCTCTTGCAGGAGAGTTCGCTGCCGCGCGGGGCGCGGATGACGCGGGTGGGGTCGAAGCGGGGGTCGTAGGGCATCGGTGAGTTCATGGCGGCTCCTGGGTTGGAAATGGTGCGCGCAACAAGGGCGCGCACCACGTGCAGCAATGAGTCTAAGTTGTCTATACAACCAAGTCAATCCATTTCATCAGACCCCGCAACGCTTATTTTTTGAACACCTGGCGTCCGCCTACCCAGGTCTCCAGCACGCCGGTCTTGAAGATGTCGTAGGTCGGCATGCGGAACAGGTCGCGGTCGATCACGATGAAGTCGGCGTGCTTGCCCGGCTCCAGCGAACCCAGGCTGTTTTCCTGGTGGCCGGCATAGGCCGCATCGAGGGTGAAGCAGCGGAAGGCTTCTTTGAGCGACATGGCCTGGTTCGGATACCAGCCGGCCACCGGCTGGCCGGCGTGGTCCATGCGGGTGACTGCGGCGTGGATGCCGAAGAAAGGGTTCGGCGATTCGACCGGGAAGTCCGAGCCGCAGGCGATGCGCGAGCCCTGGTGCAGAAAGCTGCGCCAGGCGTAGGCGCCCTTGATGCGTTCCGGGCCGACGCGGGTCTCGGCCATGTTCTTGTCCGAGGTGGCGTGGGTCGGCTGCATCGACGGGATGATGCCGAGCGACTTGAAGCGCGGGATGTCGTCCAGGGTCACGACCTGGGCGTGCTCGATGCGGTGGCGCTGCGCACCGCTCTTCGTCGCGGCCAGCTCCTTCTTGTAGATGTCGAGGATCTGCTTGTTGCCGGCGTCGCCGATGGCGTGCACGTTGACCTGGTAGCCCTTGCGCATGGCCTTGGTCATCATGGCGTCCATCTGCGCGGTCTTGAAGAACAGCAGGCCGTGCGAATGCGGCTCGTCGCTGTAGGGCTTGAGCAGGGCGGCGCCGCGGCTGCCCAGCGCGCCGTCCGAATACAGCTTGACCGCGCGCAGCGCGTACATGCCGTCGGCGTAGTCCTTCAGCGGGCCATTTTTTGCCAATTGGTCAAAATCCTCGCCGGTGCCGCCGATCATGGCGTACACGCGCGCGGTCAGCTTCTTCCTGTCCGCGTAGTCGCGGTACAGGCGGTCTTCGGCCACGCCGATGCCGGCGTCGTGCACGGCGGTCAAGCCCATGCGCGCGATCTCCTGCAGCGATTTATCCAGCATGACGCGCCCTTCCGCCTCGGTCTGGGCCGGCATGACCTTGGTCACCAGTTCCTGCGCCGCGTCCACCAGCACGCCGGTGGCTTCGCCGTTCGCATCGCGCATGATCTTGCCGCCGGCCGGATCCGGCGTCGTCTTCGTGATGCCGGCCAGCGCCAGCGTGCGGCTGTTGGCCCAGCCGGCGTGGCCATCCACGCGCTCGAGCCAGACCGGGCGATCGGACACGACGGCGTCGAGTTCGGCGGCGGTCGGGAAGCGGCCCAGCTTCCAGTTCTCCTGGTTCCAGCCGCGGCCGCGGATCCAGGCATGGTTCGCATTCGCCTTGGCATAGCCGGCGATGGCCTTGATGGCGCCGTCCAGCGACGTGGTGCTCGACAAGTCGAGCTGGGTCAGCTGCTGGCCCAGGCCGAACACGTGGCCGTGGGCGTCGATCAGGCCCGGCAGCACGGTGCGGCCCTGCATGTCCACCTGGCGTGCATTCTTCGCCTTGGCGCTCACCTCGGCATTGCTGCCGACGGCAAGGATGCGTCCGCGATCGTCGAAAGCCAGCGCGCTGAACTGTACCAGCTCGCCCTTGGCGTTCAGGGTGTAGCCGTTGGCGTTGGCGATGACGGTGTCGGCGTGGGCCGACCCGAGGACGCCGAGGCCGGCGAGGACGATCATGGAAGACAGGGGGATCTGGCGCGCGCGCATGCTTATCAATTCTCCGTTTTTGTATGGGTGACCGCGCCTTATGGGCACGGCACGGAGAAGTGTATAGAAAATCAAGGCCAGGGCATAGCTGCCCTACCCGGCGTCATGAAAGATGATCCCCAAGGTGTGCCGCAGGCCGCGCCGCAGCCGGCTGACGCCGTGGCGCATCGCCACCCGGTACACGCCGCGCATGCCCTGCACTGGCCGTTGGTTGACCGCAAACACGACCGCATCGCCCTGCGCGAGGGGCACCACCTCGGCGCGCGACTGCATGCGCGGGCGCTGCTCCGTCAATACGAACTCCCCGCCCTCGAAGTCGACGCCAGGCCGCGACAACAGCACCGCCACCTGCAGCGGGAACACCAGCTCGCCGTACAGGTCCTGGTGCAGGCAGTTGTAGTCGCCTTCGCGGTAGCGCAGCAGCAGCGGCGTGGGTTTGCCCTGGCCGGCCGCGTGGCAGCGCGCCAGGTAGTCCGCATGCGCGGGCGGAAAGCGGGTCTCGATGCCCAAGCTCTCGTGCCAGCGATTGGCGATGCCGGCCAGCGGCGGATACAGCGCGCCCCGCAAGGCCTCGAGCGGCGCCGGCAGCGGATAGGCGAAATACTGGTACTCGCCGCGCCCGAAGCCGTGCTGCTGCATCACGACGCGGCTGCGAAACAGCGCCGGCCGCTCGTACAAGGCGGCAGCGGCCTCGCAGTCCCGCGGCGCCAGCAGCCCGGGAATCACGGCGCAGCCGAAGGCGTCCAGCTCTCCGGCCACGCGCTCCCAATCGATCTCCTTCACTGGCCCGCCTCACGGTCGAGCAGCGTGCGCTTGCGCTCGATCCCCCAGCGGTAGCCGGACAGGGCTCCGTCGGTGCGCACCACGCGGTGGCAGGGAATCGCCACCGCCACCGGGTTGGCCGCGCAAGCCCCCGCGACGGCGCGTGCCGCCGTCGGCATGCCCAGGCGTTCGGCCAGTTCGCTGTAGCTGACCGTGGAGCCGGCGGGAACGGCGCGCAGCGCTTCCCACACGCGGCGCTGGAAGGCGGTGCCGCGCACGTCGAGCGGCAGGTCGAGGCCGAGGCGGGGCGCCTCGACGAAGCCGATCACCTGGGCCACCGTGCGTTCGAACTCGGCTTCCGCGCCCCTGAGTTCGGCCTGCGGGAAGCGCGCCTCGAGGTCGCGCACCAGCGGTTCCGGCTCGTCGCCGATCAGGATCGCGCAGATGCCGCGCTCCGTACTGGCCACCAGGATGGCGCCGAGCGAGCATTGCGCGACGGCGAAGCGGATGGTCTCGCCCTGCCCGCCCGCGCGGTAGCGGCCGGGCGTCATGCCCAGCAGCCCGGTACTGGCGTCGTAGAAGCGCCCGCTTGAGCCGAAGCCGGCCTCGTACAGCGCCTCGGTCACGCTGGGCGCCGCCCCCAGGCCCTGCTGCAGGCGTGCGCCGCGCCGCGCCGCCGCATAGGCTTTCGGCGTGACGCCGGTATGCGCCTTGAAGACGCGGTGGAAGTGGAAGCGGCTCATGCCCGCCGCCTGCGCCAGGCTGTCGAGGTCGGGGGCGTCTTGCGCTTCGTCGATCAGGCGGCAGGCCTGCGCCACCGCGGCCGCCTGGCGCTGCGCCAGCGGCGGCTGGTCCGGCCGGCAGCGCAGACAGGCCCGTAAGCCCGCGGCCTCGGCCTCAAGCGGGCTGGCGTGAAAGGCGACGTTGGCGCGCAGCGCGCCGCGCGAGGGGCAGGAGGGCCGGCAGTACACTCCGGTGCTGCGCACGGAATAATAGAACTGGCCGTCGGCGTCGCGGTCACGGCGCTGCACGGCGGCCCAGCGCGCCTCGTCGGTATCAAAGATGCTGGTCATGGCGGTCATGATGAAGTCCCGGTTCGGTAAGTATAGGGTCAGCCTAGCCGCCTGCCGACCGCAGGGCACTCCGGGTATTGCTTTCGAATTGCGATGCTAGAATTTGGTGTCGGCGGCTGCATGCCGCTTCAAACCTTCCCGGAGAGTAGTTTGGAAGAACCGATCACGCAAGACAGCACCCCCATTTTCCAGCGCATCAAGGATTACCTGGTCGGCGAGATCGCCTCGGGCCGCTGGAAGGAAGGCGACCTGGTGCCTTCCGAGCAGGCGCTGGTGCGCCAGTTCGGCGTCTCGCGCATGACCGTCAACCGCGCGGTGCGCGAGCTCACCGCCGAGCAGGTGCTGACCCGGCGCCAGGGGTCCGGCACCTATGTGGCGCCGCAGAAGTACCAGGCCACCCTGGTCGAGATCCGCAACATCGCCGACGAGATCCGCGCGCGCGGCCGCGCCCACCGCAGCCACCTGCGCCTGCTGCGCGCCGAGATCGCCACCGACGAGCTGGCGGCCGAGTTCGAACTGGCGCCCGGCGCCACGCTCTACCATTCGATCATCGTCCACTTCGAGAACGACGTGCCGATCCAGGTCGAAGACCGCTGGGTCAACCCGGAATGCGCGCCGCGCTACCTGGACCAGGACTTCAGCGCCATCACCCCGAACGAGCACCTGATGGCGGCCGCGCCGCTGCAGGGCGCCAGCTACACCATCGAAGCCCAGCCGGCGCCGGGCGAGGTGGCGCCGATGCTGGCGATCGGCGAAGGCCAGCCCTGCCTGTTGCTGCACCGCCGTACCACCTCGGGCGGACGGGTCGCCTCGGTGGCCACGATGTGGCATCCTGGCCACTTGACGCGCTTTACCGGCAGCGTTTGAGGCGGAAGCTGTTCAATATCTGCACGGGACCGGAAAAATTCGCCATAATGGCTCGCTTCCGAATGCCGCCCATCTTCCCCGCATGAAGCCGCCCTCTTCTCCCGCACCGCATGCCGCCCCACGCCGCGTGCTGCTGCTCGACGACGACCGCTTCATGCTCGACGTGCTGCGCGAGATGCTCGACATGGTCGACGAGACTGGCGGCAGCGGCCGCTTCGACGTCCATGCCGAGTGCGACGCGCGGCGCGCGCTGGCGGTCCTGCCGCGCCATGCGCCGGATTTCCTGATCTGCGACCTGGCGATGCCGGAAATGGACGGCATCGAGTTCCTGCAGGCCGCGGCCGGCCAGGGATTCAGCGGCCGGGTGATCCTGGTCTCGGCGCTGGAAGACGGCGTGCGCGACGCCGCCACCGAGCTGGCGCGCGCCCTCGGGCTGCGGGTGGCGGGCGCCTTCCGCAAGCCGCTGGCGATCGAGCAGCTGCGCCTCGCGGTGCAATGTTGAGATTTTGTACAAGGCGACCCACACTTTTTGAAAAAATGGGGTATTATTCGGCACATCCCCGCCTGACACCCCCTGCCGTTTTTCCATATTGAATTTTGCACACAGTGCCTCCACCATTGTGTAGCAGCTAATTATTTGATGAGAAGCGCGATGAGCAGTACGCGCAGGCCGGCGGGACCACGCCGGATCGGCACAGGCCGCCAGGCGTAACTTGATCCTTACCTCTTTTGAGGAACATATGAGCGAAAACATTAAACACATCACCGATGCAAACTTCGATGCCGAAGTGCTCAAGTCCGAGCAACCGGTCCTGGTCGACTTCTGGGCCGAGTGGTGCGGCCCGTGCAAGATGATTGCACCGATCCTGGAAGAAGTCGCCCAGCAGTACGCTGGCAAGCTGGTGGTGGCCAAGGTCGACGTCGACGCCAACCAGGCCGTACCGGCCCAGTTCGGCATCCGCGGCATCCCAACCCTGATCCTGTTCAAGAACGGCGAAGCGGCTGCGCAAAAAGTCGGTGCCATGGCCAAGGGCCAGCTGGTTCAGTTCATCGACAGCAATATCTAATACTGTTAACATGAGCGGCGGCAGCGCGCCCGCGCTGCCGTCATTGTCGGGAAGCTGACCGGCTCCGGTGCTTCCCAGCTTACATAAACCCACGTAGTTCCCTCCCCTACCTTTACTTTCCCGTCACGGGACACCCACACAAACATGCATTTATCTGAACTGAAGGCAATGCACGTCTCCGCGCTGCTGGAGATGGCAATCGGCCTCGACATCGACAACGCAGCCCGCCTGCGCAAACAGGAACTGATGTTCGCGATCCTGAAGAAGCGCGCCAAGCAGGGCGAACAGATCTTCGGCGACGGCGCCCTCGAAGTCCTGCCGGACGGCTTTGGCTTCCTGCGCTCGCCGGACGCCAGCTACATGGCCTCGACCGACGACATCTACATCTCGCCGTCGCAGATCCGCCGGTTCAACTTGCATACGGGTGACTCGATCGAAGGCGAAGTGCGTACGCCGAAGGACGGCGAGCGCTACTTCGCGCTGGTGAAGGTGGACAAGGTCAACGGCGAATCGCCGGAAGCCTCGAAGCACCGCATCCTGTTCGAAAACCTGACCCCGCTGCACCCGAACGAGCCGCTGCGCCTCGAGCGCGACATGAACGGCGCCGAGAACATCACCGGCCGCATCGTCGACCTGATCTCGCCGATCGGCAAGGGCCAGCGCGGCCTGCTGGTCGCTTCGCCGAAGTCGGGCAAGTCGGTCATGCTGCAGCATATCGCCCACGCGATTACCGCGAATCACCCGGACGTGACCCTGATCGTCCTGCTGATCGACGAACGTCCGGAAGAAGTGACCGAGATGCAGCGTTCGGTGCGCGGCGAAGTGGTCGCCTCGACCTTCGACGAACCGGCCACCCGCCACGTGCAGGTCGCCGAGATGGTGCTGGAAAAGGCCAAGCGCCTGGTCGAGATGAAGAAGGACGTCGTGATCCTGCTGGACTCGATCACCCGCCTGGCGCGCGCCTACAACACCGTGATCCCGGCCTCGGGCAAGGTGCTGACCGGTGGTGTCGACGCCAACGCCCTACAGCGTCCGAAGCGCTTCTTCGGCGCGGCGCGTAACGTCGAGGAAGGCGGCTCGCTGACCATCGTCGCCACCGCCCTGATCGAGACCGGCTCGCGCATGGACGACGTCATCTACGAAGAATTCAAGGGCACCGGCAACATGGAAGTGCACCTCGAGCGCCGCCTGGCCGAGAAGCGCGTCTACCCGGCCATCAACCTGAACAAGTCGGGCACCCGCCGCGAGGAACTCTTGATCAAGCCGGACCAGCTGCAAAAAATCTGGATCCTGCGCAAGCTGCTGTACTCGATGGACGAGATCGAGGCGATGGAGTTCATCCTCGACAAGATGCGCGCGACGAAGAACAATGTCGAGTTCTTCGACATGATGCGCCGCGGCGGTTAAATCCCGTAGCACATCGCGCGACAAGGGGCGGCCTGCGGGCCGCCCTTTTTCTTGCCCGGAGCGCCGAAGCGGCTTATAATCGCCGGTTCAGTCCAACCCCTGGCAAGTGATCGGCAATCGGGTCAAGAAGCAGGACGACCGACGAAGTGCCGTTTGGCTACCAACCATAGAGAAAGCAACATCATGAAGACCGATACCCATCCGGATTACCGCGAAGTCCTGTTCCACGACGTGTCCTGCGACTTCAAGTTCATCACCCGTTCGACCATCAACACCCGCGAAACCGCTACCTACGAAGGTAAGGAATACCCGCTGGTCAAGATCGAAGTCTCGGCTGAATCGCACCCGTTCTACACCGGCAAGCACAAGATCGTCGACACCGCTGGCCGCGTCGAGAAGTTCCGCCAGAAGTTCGGTTCGGTCGGTTCGAAGACCGCGGTCGCCAACGGCTAATCTGCCCGGGCACCACGCAAGCTCCGGGTCCGCAGGGCCCGAAGTTGCCAGAAAAGAAGCCGGTATCCCCGGCTTCTTTTTTTTCGCGGCTATACTACGCGACTATTCTTTCCCGCTGCACTGAACGATGAAACCCGTCCGCCTTCCCGCTGCCGCCACACTGGCACTGCCCCGCTGGGCCCTGCTCGCGCTGGGCATGCTGTACATCCTGCCGGGCCTGATCGGCCGCCACCCGTGGAAGGAAGACGCCGGCCCCTTCGGCATCATGTGGACGATGGCGCACGGCGGCATCGACGACTGGCTGTACCCGAACATCGCCGGCCTGGCAGCCGCCCAGGAAGGCCCGCTGGCCTTCTGGCTCGGCGCGCTGTGCATCAAGCTGTTCGGCTGGATCCTGGGCGACGTGCTGGCCGCGCGCGTCTCCACCATCGGCATCTTCGTCACCGGCGCCATGTCGCTCTGGTACACCGCCTTCCACCTGGGCCGCCGCGCCGAAGCACAGCCGCTGCGGCTGGCCTTCGGCGGCCAGCCCGAGCCCGACGACTACGGCCGCACGCTGGGCGACACCGCGGTGCTGATCTACCTCGGCTGCCTGGGCCTGCTGGTGCAGAGCCACCTGACCCTGGCCGCCACCCTGCAGGGCGCCCTGCTCGCCTATTTCCTGTACCGCGCGGTGCGCTACGTCGAGACCTCCTCGACCCGCAATGCCGTGCTGGTCGGCCTGTCGCTGGGCGCGCTGGCCCTCACGCGCGGCGTCGTGGTGCCGGCGGTGCTGGTGCTGGCGCTGTATGCCTGCACCCGCTACCTGAAGCTGGCGACCCGCGACAGCCTGCGCCACCTGGCCATCGCGGCAGGTGTCGGATTTCTTATCACCCTGGCCTGGATCGTGCCGGCAGCAACGGTCCAGCCTTACGGCCTGTCGCCGGTCGGCGAGTGGCTGGACTGGAATGCCGGCCAGCTCGCGCTACCCAGCCTGGCATCGCTGAAGGGCTTCTTCCGCATCGGCGTGTGGTTCTTCTGGCCGGCCTGGCCGTTCGCCCTGTGGGCGATCTGGGCCTGGCGCCGCCAGCAGCACCTGCTGCACATCGTGATGCCGGTAATGTTCTTCGTCGCCCTCGCGCTGCTGCTGCTGTGCGACCCGGAGCCGGAAAACAGCGACTTCCTCAAGATGCTGGCGCCGCTGGCGCTGATGGCCGCCTTCGGCCTGCCGACCATGAAGCGCGGCGCGATCAATGCGATCGACTGGTTCTCGGTGATGGTGCTGACCATGCTGGGCGCGCTGGTGTGGCTGTTCTGGATCGCGAAGCTCACCGGCTGGCCGGCCCAGCTGGCCAAGAACGCGCTCAAGCTGGTGCCGGGCTTCAAGCCGGAAGTCGGCATCATCGCCTTCCTGGTGGCCGCCGCGACCAGCGTCGGCTGGATCATGCTGGTCCACTGGCGCCTGTCGCGCCAGCCCTCGGTGCTGTGGCGTGCGGTGGTGCTGTCCTCGGGCGGCCTGATCCTGCTGTGGGTGCTCCTGATGACCCTGTTCCTGCCGGACCTCAACTACAGCAAGAGCTACGCCGGCGTGGCCCAGCAGATCGCGGCAACCCTGCCGCATGACGCGGACTGCATCGAAACCAATGTGAATCCCGCCCAGCGCGCCTCGCTGGCCTATTTCGGCCGCCTGCCCTTCACCACCCTGGCGGGCGGGCGCTGCAACTATGTCCTGCTCCAGGACAGCATCAAGAACCGCGACGACGACAAGCTGGCGCGCCGCTACGGCGTGCGCGGCAGCACCGTGCTGTGGGAAGGCCGGCGCGCCTCCGACCGCGACGAACGCTTCCGGCTGTTCCAGCGCAGCCGCTGATTCCTTCCTCCTGACTGTTTCCTTGCAGGCCGCCGGCATCCCAGCCGGTGGCCTTTTCGTTCTGGCACGATTCCTGCATCTTTTTCACCGGTGCGCAGCACACCAGCCTGATGTGAGAACCTATGTATGCAAGATAGCGCGCTTGAGCGGAGTCAACTGCCCCGTAAGCTAGACCGGCACAATAAAACAGGTCGTTTTTTGTTGCCATGCGGGCGCAACCAATCGAGCAGCGCTGCGAGGAGATACCATGAAAAGCGTTACCTTTTCGGAAATTGTTCGTATTCGCGAGCGGCCTTTCTTCCTGCGTTGCCCCGCTACCTGGCGGCAGCTGTTCCCATGGGTCCTTACCATGGCTGTCGGCCTGCCGCTGCTGATGCTGGTGCTGCACCTCATCGACCCGGAAACCCCGCTGCCCTTCATCGTGCTGCCGGCGCTGGTCGGCGGGCTGATGCCGGTGGCCATGATGGGTCCGGGAAGCTTCGAGATGCGCACCCGCTTCGACGCCCATCACATGATCAGCACGCTCGACGAAGCGCTGGTGTCGCTGGGCTACCGGCGCACCAGGTCCGATGCCGACCGCATCAGCTACTTCCGCCCGCTGCCCTGGCTGCGCGGCCGCGAGGGCTCGATCGAAGTGGCGGTGCAGCCGCACACGCTGCAGGTGGTGGGCCCGGTAGGCAGCCTGAGGCTGCTGCAGCAGCGCATCTCCTGCTGATTGTGTGGGGGCGACGTCGCTACGGGCCGCAACCGGCCCGTAACAGGGTTCGTCGCCGCAATACTTTCGCCGGTGCTGGTCATCCGTGCAATCGATGTGCTAAGATGCGCGCCTGCTATTGGGCCTCTGTGGCGGAATTGGTAGACGCACTTGACTCAAAATCAAGCGCCGAAAGGCGTGCCGGTTCGATTCCGGCCGGAGGCACCACCCACCAGCATGGCAGTGACATTGACCTGTCCCTCGATTTGTCCGACATTTCCGTCGGAATAATTTACACCTCAAAAAACTCTGCCACCGGCCAGGCCATGCGGGCGAGCATTACGGCTGCCTGATCGGCCCACCCCAGTTCTCGTAACTGCGCTCGATCCGCCGCGCCGTGCCGTCGCGCGCCATGGCTTCGAAGGCCGCATTCAGGCGCCCCACGACGGCATCCGGCACCCCGGGGTTGCAAGCCAGGTAGAGCTCGATCCGGTTGAACACCAGCAGCGGCACGATCTTCTTGTCGTAGCCATAGCGGGACAGGATGGTGGTGCCGGTGCGCAGGCTGGCGGCCCACAGGTCGATGCGGTCGAGCAGCAGCTTGCCGGCGTTGGCGAGATCCTCGTTGGCGGCGTCGACCCGGAAGCCGCGTGCCCGCAGGTAGGCATCGCGGGCGTCGCCGTTGTAGGTGCCGATGCGCAGGCCGCGCGCATCCTCGAGGCTGCGCAGCGTTAGCTTGCTGTCGGCGCGCGCCATCATGACCCACTCGGCAACCGCGGTCGGCCCCACCCATTTGAACAGGTTTTCCCGCTCGGGCGTACGCGAGGTCGAGTACACGCAGGCATCCGGGCGTTGCTGCGCAGCCAGGTAGGCGCGCTTCCAGGGCAGCAGTTCGATGCTGTAGTCGACGCCGGCGCGCTGCATCGCTTCGCGCACCTTGTCGGTGGCGATGCCGGTCACGCGCGTGCCCTCCAGCATGCTCGACGGCGCCGAGGTCTCGGTCGTGATGTAGAGCCGAGGCCGGGCGGCAGGCGCCGTCCAAGCGGCGGCATTGGCGGCATTGGCGGCACTGGCAGCGCTGGCAGCGCCGGCTACCGCGAATGCTATCGCGAGAATTCGAGTAAGCAAGGTTCTTCCCTGGCTGGATCGCCTGCGCATTGCGCTATCCACACGCGCTTGTATTGATTTATCAATGCAGAGTAGCACTACAGGGAATTTTTCCGCAATGCATGTCGGTACAGTAGCCGTGAGGGTGGCGCCTGCGCTACAGAAATACGGGTCAAACCCGCATGATGCCTGCCTTCAACGAGACTTTCCTCTGCGAAAATGAGATACTGCTGAGACCTTTCCCGGGCGCTTTTCACTGCCCAATCACCGCAAAAGCCGCCCCATGCTGCAATTATTTTCAGTTCCGGACGATCCGTCGCTGCTCACCTTTGGCGCCTATGAACCGCGCTTTGTCCTGCTGTCGGTCCTGATTGCCATTTTCTCGTCCTGGATGGGCTTGCAGATCGCCGGCCAGGCGGCCGCCAGCCGCAGCCACCGCGTGCTCGTGCTCGGCAGCGGCAGCCTCGCCCTCGGCGCTGGCGTCTGGGCCATGCACTTCATCGGCATGCTGGCGTTCAACCTGTGCACGCCGATCACCTATGACCCGATGACCACCATCCTGTCGGCGCTGCCCAGCATCGGCGCCTCGGCGGTGGCCTTGTCGCTGATTTCGCGCCAGCGCCTCGGCCCGGTCGGCCTGCTGGTCGGCGGCGTGCTGGTCGGCGCCGGCATCGGCGTCATGCATTATTCCGGCATGGCCGGCATGCAGATGCGCCTGCAGCTGCGCTATGACCCGGCCATGTTCGCCCTGTCGATCGTGGTGGCGGTGGTGCTGGCCACGCTGGCGCTGGGCGTGCGCTTCGGCCTGAAGCGCTTCCGCTCGCTGAGCGAATCGCGCCGCCTGCTGCTGGCGGCCATCGTGATGGGCTGCGCCATCGCCGGCATGCATTACACCGGCATGGCCGCCGCGCGCTTCGTCGGCCAGGCCGACCCGGCCGGCGCCGGCTCCTCGAACAGCGACTTCCTGGCCCTGGCCATCTCGCTTATCACCATGGTCTTCACCGGCCTGGTGGTCGCGGCCAACGGCCTGCTGCGCTACCGCATGATGTTCCTCGAGCTGCGCCGCAGCGAAGCCTGGATGCGCGCCCTGCTCACCACCACGGTGGACGGCGTGATCACGATCGCGCGCGACGGCACCATCACCGAATTCAACGCCTCGGCCGAACGCATCTTCGGCTGGCGGCGCGACGAGATCGTCGGCCGCAGCGCCAGCCTCCTGATCGCCGACGACGACGCGCCCTCGCACGACGGCCTGCTGGGCCTCATCACCGAAGGCTTTACCCCGGCGATGTCGGGCAGCAGCGAGATCATGGGCAAGCGCAAGGACGGCAGCCTGGTGCCGATCCGCCGCGCCATCGGCCATGCGCGCCTGGACAAGCAGGACCTGTTCGTCTGCTTCATCACCGACATCAGCGAGCGCCGCGCCATCATGCAGGCGCTGCATGCCAGCGAAGCGCAGTTCCGCTCCCTGATCGCCAACATCCCCGGCATTTCCTTCCGCTGCACGCTGGACGGCCAATGGCCGATGGTCTTCATCAGCGACGCGGTCGAACGCGTCACCGGCTACCCGGCGGCCGACTTCCTGGGCGACCATCCGCGCCGCCTGTTCGGCACCCTGATCCACGCGACCGACCGCGTGCGCGTGAACGAAGAGCTGGAAGCCGCGCTGCGCGAAGACCGCCCCTACCTGGTCGAATACCGCCTGCTGCACAAGGACGGCAGCGTGCGCTGGCTGTGGGAGAACGGCAGCGGCGTGCGCGACGACGAAGGTACGGTCACCTGGCTCGACGGGGTCATCCTCGACATCACCGAGCGCCGCCAGATGGAAGACGCGCTGCGCGACGCCAAGGACAAGGCCGAGCAGGCCGCCGCCGCGCGCGCCACCTTTGTCGCCAACATGAGCCACGAGATCCGCACGCCGATGAATTCGATCCTCGGCTTCACCGACGTCCTGCTCGACGGTGAGCTGAACAAGGAACAGCGGCGCCACCTCGACACCATCCGCAGCGCCGGCCGCGCGCTGCTGCGCCTGCTCAACGAGATCCTCGACACCGCCAAGCTGGAAAAGGGCGCGGTGGAGCTGGAGCAGAACGACTACAACCTGCTGTCGCTGATCGACGAGCTGTCGTCCACGCTGGCCGCGAATGCGCGCGCCAAGGGCCTGCACCTCGACATCCACTACGATCCGGCGCTCCCGACCGGCCTGCGCGGCGATGAGCTGCGGGTGCGCCAGGTGCTCACCAACCTGCTCGACAACGCGATCAAGTTCACCGAGAAAGGCACCGTCACCCTGCGCGTGCGTGCCGAGGGCGACCAGCTGTGCATCATCGTCAGCGACACCGGCATCGGCATCGCGCCGGAACGCCTGCAGGCGATCTTCGATCCGTTCACCCAGGCCGACGCCTCGATGACGCGCCGCTTCGGCGGCACCGGCCTCGGCACCACCATCAGCAAGCAGCTGGTCGAGCTGATGGGCGGGAAGATCTGGGCCGAGAGCGAACTCGGCAAGGGCACCAGTTTCCACGTGCATCTGCCGCTGGTGCTGGCGCGCTTCGCGCAGCAGGCGCCGCGCGTGCGCAGCGCCGCGGTGTTGCCGCCGCTGCGCGTGCTGGCCGCCGACGACGTGCCGCAGAACCTGGAGCTGCTGCAGCTCCTGATGGCGCGCCGCGGCCACACGCTCACCGCCGTGGCGGATGGCGCCGCGGTGCTGGAGCAGGCCAAGGAAGGCGACTTCGACCTGGTGCTGATGGACTTCCAGATGCCGACCCTCGACGGCCTCTCCGCTACCCGCGCGATCCGCGCCCACGAGGCGGCGACGGGCAAGCGCCGTACGCCGGTGATCGCGATGACCGCCAGCGTGCTGGCCGAGCACCGCCGCGCCAGCGTCGAAGTCGGCATGGACGGCTTCGCCACCAAGCCGGTCGACTGGTTCACGCTGTCGCACGAGATCGCGCGCGTGCTGGGCCTCGACCAGCAGCAGGCCGACAAGGACGCGCTTGCGCTGCCTGCCGCGGCGCGCGAGGTGCTGAACCGCCGCGCCGGCCTGCACCGCTGGGCCGACAAGGCCGACGTGTATGCCGAGGCGCTCGATCACTTCGGCCGCCAATACGCCGACCTGGCCACCACGCTGAAGATGCATGCGGCGGGCGGCTCGCACCAGCAACTGCGCATGCTGGCGCACAAGGTGCGCGGCGTGGCCGCCAACATCGGCCTGGAACAGCTGTCGGACGCGCTGTCCAGGCTCGAGCAGGCCACCAACACCGTCCCGACCGACGAGCGCGAAGCCGCCCAGGCGCTGGAGACCGCCAACGCCGCACTGGTCGACGCGCTGGCCGCGATCCGCGCCGGCAGCCCGCAGCCGACCGTGGCGCCCGAGGCGGCGCCCTATGACCTGGCGCGCGCGCGCCGCGCCGGCGGCGTGCTGCTGCAGGCGCTGCGCCGCGGCGCCCTCGACGATGCCGCCCTGTCCGGCCTGGCGGCGGCGCTGGCCGGCCATCCGGTGGCGCCGCGCGTGGCCCAGATCCAAGGCGCGATCGGCGACTTCGAATTCGACTCCGCCCTGGAACAGCTGGAGGCCGTGATGGCCACGCTGGAAGAATAAGTTTTACAGGATTGACGAGCATGACCCAACCGAACAACCGGCCGCTGATCCTCGCGGTCGACGACGAAGCCAGCAACCTGCAGCTGCTGCGCCAGATCCTGCAGGACCACTACCGCCTGCTGTTCGCCAAGGACGGCGCGCGCGCGCTCGAGCTGGCGCGCCAGGAACGTCCCGACCTGGTGCTGCTGGACGTGATGATGCCGGGGATGTCCGGCTACGAAGTGTGCGCCTCGCTCAAGTCGAACCAGGATACCGCGGCGATTCCCGTGATTTTTGTCACCGCGCTCACCGACACCGCCGACGAGCTGGAAGGCTTCGAGGCCGGCGCGGTCGACTACATCACCAAGCCGGTGAGCCCGCCGATCGTGCGCGCGCGCGTGCGCACCCACCTGTCGCTGGTGCGCATGGAAGAGTTGCGCGCGACGCGCCTGGAAATCGTCCAGCGCCTCGGCCTGGCCGCCGAATACAAGGACAACGAGACCGGCCTGCACGTGATCCGCATGAGCCACTTCTCGCGCATCCTGGGCATCGCCGCGGGCATGAGCGAGGCGGAAGCGGACGATCTGCTGCACGCCGCGCCGATGCACGACGTGGGCAAGATCGGCATTCCGGACCGCATCCTGCAGAAACCCGGGCCGCTCGATCCGGACGAATGGAAGGTGATGCAGAGCCACGTGACGATCGGCGCCGAGATCATCGGCGAGCACGAAGGCGGCATGCTGGCGCTGGCCGCGCAGATCGCGCTGACCCACCACGAGAAGTACGACGGCAGCGGCTACCCGAACGGCCTGCGCGGCGAAGACATCCCGCTGGTCGGGCGCATCGTGGCGATCGCCGACGTGTTCGACGCGCTGACCTCGAAGCGGCCATACAAGAAGGCCTGGACAGAGGATGAAGCGCTGACCTTCCTGCGCGAGCAGAAGGGGCGCCATTTCGATCCGGCGCTGGTCGACCTGTTCCTCGAACAGATGCCGGCGGTACGGGCGGTGCAGCAGCGCTGGGCAGAAGCCTAATCAATACAAGCGACCAGGGTTTGCGTAGGGTGGGCGGGTCTCCCGCCCACGCGTTCAACTCCCCTGTTTATCGGCGCGATATGCCCCGGTCAACTATCACCGCGTGGGCGGCAGAGCCGCCCACCCTACAACTGCGTTCATCTGGTCGGCGGCACGCCCGCCAGCCCCACGCTCTCGCGCGCATTCGCGGTGGCCTTGCGCGCCACCAGCTCCTTGTACAGGTCGGTGTAGTTGGCCGCCATCTGCTCCGAGGTGAACAGCTCGTGGTAGCGCTGTTCCGCGCGCACGCCCATGCGGCGCGCCATCTCGGTGTCGTTCCACAGCGCCTGCAGCGCGCCGCGCAGCGCCGCGGCGTCGGAGGGCGGCACCACCAGCCCGGTCTCGCCATGCTGGTTGATGTAGGTGGTGCCGCTGCCGATCTCGCAGGAGATCATCGGCTTGCCGTACATCGCCGCTTCCAGCAGCGAGATACCGAAGGATTCCGCCCGCAGGTGCGAGGGGAACGCCATCGCATGGCACAGGCTCAGGAGCGCCGCCTTGTCGGCGTCGTCGACGCTGCCGGTAAACACCACGTGTTTCAGGCCGAGACGCGCCGCCTGCTCGCGCAAGGCCTGCTCTTCCGGTCCGGTGCCGACGATGACGATCGGGTAGTCCAGGCCGCGCGCCGCTTCCAGCAGGACGTGCAGGCCCTTGTAGTAGCGCAGCACGCCGACGAACAGGAAGAACTTCGGACCGAGCTTGGCGCGCCAGTGCGCCAGGCGGCACAGCTCGACGTGCGGATAAGTCGACTTGTCCAGGCCGTAGGTGATGATGCGGGTCTTGTCGCGGTAGCGCTGCAGCACGTTCGAGGAAGCCAGGTAGTTGGGCGAGGCCGCGACCACGGCATCGACACTGTCGAAGAAGCGGTACTTGAGCGGCTGGTACAGGCGCAGCAGGTGCTTCTGGCGCACGATGTCGGCGTGGTAGCTCACCACGGTGGGCTTGTCCACGCGCGCCATGAAATGCGCCAGGTCCATGAAAGGCCACGGGAAGTGGTAGTGGACCACGTCGGCCTCGCGCGCCATGCGCGACAGCGCGCCGATCGCCTGCAGCGAGCAGGCATTCGAGGCGATCTCGAAGTTCTGCGGCACGCGGTGCACGGTGTGCCCATCAAGCGTATAGGGCGCCAGGTCTTTCTGGCGCGACAGCGACAGCACGGTATTGTTAACGCCCAGGCGCGTCGTGCCGACGCACAGCTGGCGGATCACCTGTTCGATGCCGCCAAGGGAGTCCGGATAGTACGTCTTGTAGAAATGAAGGACACGCATGTTGGAAGCTTACTGCGAAAGTAGCGCACGGTACACCTCGGCAGTCTGCCGTGCGGTAGCGTGCCAGGTCAGTTGTTCGGCCCGCGTGCGGCCGGCGGCGATGCAGCGCGCGCGCTCGCGGGCGTCGTTGGCCAGCGTCTGCAGCGCGCTGGCCAGCAGGCCCGTGTCGAGCGGATCGACCTCGAGTGCGGCGCCTTGCGTCACTTCGGGCAGCGAGCTGGCGTTCGACGCCACCACCGGGACGCGCGAGGCAAAGGCCTCGACCACCGGGATGCCGAAGCCCTCGTACAGCGAAGGAAAGGCGAACACGCCGGCGCCCGCATACAGGTGGCGCAGCTGCTGGGCGTCGGTGAGCTTGTCGAGCCAGACCACGTTCTCGCCATTCGCCTGCGCCGCCCGGATCTGGGCGACCAGCGCTTCGCAGCGCCAGCCGCGCGCGCCGACCACCACCAGCGCGCGCTCGTCGCGCAGGGCCTTCGGCAGCGTCAGCCAGGCATCGAGCAGGCGGCCGACGTTCTTGCGCGGTTGCAGTGTGCCGACAGTGAGGAAATAGCCAGGGCGCAGTTTGTAGTGTGCAAGCGTAGCTGTCATCGCCTCCGCGTCGGGCGCCTCGAGCCATTCCTCGTCCACGCCGCAGTAGACGACCGAGACGCGGTTCGGGTTCACGCCGAAGCATTCGACCAGTTCGTCGATCGCGAAGTGCGACAGCGCGATGACGTGGTCGGCCTTGGCGGCGGCCTTGCGCTGCAGCCAGTTCTTGAGGCTGCGCAGGCGCGGGTTGCACCACTCGGGGTACTTGATCGGCAATGCGTCGTGCAGGGTCGCCACCACCGGGCAGTCCATGCGCACGATGCGGTAATCGGTGACATGGAACAGGTCGGCCGGCATGTGGACGCGGTGCGCGGCAGGCGTGGCGAGGTCGACCAGGGAAGCGGTTTCGAAGGATTGCGGCATGGGCTGGCCGATGCTGATGCCCTGCCCCTTCGAACGGACACGCGGCCAGGAATACGGGACGACGCTACAGCCGGCGCGCGGCAGGTGCCGCATCAGTGCGCTGGTATAGACGCCGATGCCGTCGAGGCGGCCGCCGGTCAGGCCCGGTTCGATCATGGTCGTTCCGAGCCCGACGGTGAGACCGCCGGCCCTCACGCCAGGTACATCCAGCGCAGCGTCTCGGACAGCGGCGTCGGGTCGAGTTGGCCGATGACGGCGGTGAGCTTGCTGTTGCTGCCCGACAGCGTGAGCACGTCGTTGGCGCGCACGAATGCCGGGTTGACGTGCACGTCGATGTGGTAACCGGCGATCTCGCTCATCATGTCGATCAGGTTGGTCAGCGAGTGCGAACTGCCGGAGCAGACGTTGAAGGCTTCGCCGGCAGGCGCCACGGCCAGCAGGCGGCGGTAGGCGCGCGCCACCATGCGCACGTCGGAGAAGTCGCGCGCGATCGCCAGGTTGCCCAGCTCGATGCGCTTCTCGTTGCGGCGGAAGTGGGACACGATCTTCGGCAGCAGGAAGTTGTCGGTCTGGCCCCTGCCCGTATAGTTGAACGGGCGCGCGATGGTGATCGGCAGCTTGTCCATCCACAGGCGCGCCATGTATTCCATGGCCAGCTTGCTGACGGCGTAGTCGTTGGCCGGGCTTGGGGTCACGTTCTCGTCGATGACGGGCACGCTGGCATTGCCGTAGATGTTGGCCGAGGAGGCCAGCAGCACACTGGTGGGGCGGTGCTTGCCGGCGGCCAGCGCTTCGAGCAGGTTGCGCGTGCCGACCACGTTGACGCGGTAGATCAGTTCGACATCCGAATGGGCCACGAAGGCGATGCCGGCCAGGTGCGCGACCACGTCGGGCTGCACCTCGTCGACCATCCGCGCCACGGCTTCGCGATCGCACAGGTCGACCGCATGGATGTCCGGGCCGAGCTCTTCGCCCGGCATGACGGTGCCGTAGACACGGTAGCCGGCCGCAGTGAGCTCCTGCGCCATGTAATAGCCGGTGAAGCCGCGCAGGCCCGTGATGAGCGCGCGGCGTCCCTCGCCTTCCCTCCCGCCGATGAAGGCCGGGATGTCGTCCGTGGCCATGCGTTCCATGATCTTAGAACGAGAATCCGATTTCGTTGCGACGCAGGTCGGCGTCGACCATCATCTGGCACAGTTCTTCGAGCGTGGTCTTGGGCTCCCAGCCGAGCACGCGCCTGGCCTTGGACGGATCGCCGATCAGGAGGTCGACTTCGGCCGGGCGGTAGAACTTGGGCGACACGCGCACCAGGGCCTTGCCGGTACGGGCGCAATGACCCACTTCGTTCTCGCCTTCGCCGGCAAACTCGATGTCGATATTGGCGCCCTTGAAGGCCATGCTGACGAAGTCGCGCACGGTCTCGGTACGGTTAGTGGCCAGCACGAAGGTATCGGGTTCGTCGGCCTGCAGGATGCGCCACATGCCTTCGACGTATTCCTTGGCGTAGCCCCAGTCGCGCTTGGCGTCGAGGTTGCCCAGTTCGAGCACGTCGAGCTTGTTCAGGACGATCTTGGCGACCGAGTCGGTGATCTTGCGGGTGACGAATTCACGGCCGCGCAGCGGCGACTCGTGGTTGAACAGGATGCCCGAGGAACCGTAAATGCCATAGGACTCGCGGTAGTTGACGGTCATCCAGTGGGCGTACAGCTTGGCCACGCCGTAAGGGCTGCGTGGATAGAAAGGCGTCTCTTCGACCTGGGGAATGGACTGCACCTTGCCGAACATCTCGGAGGTGGAGGCCTGGTAGAAGCGGATCTTCGGATTGACGATGCGGATGGCTTCGAGCAGGTTGACCGCGCCCAGGCCCGTGATCGAGGCGGTGGTGACCGGCTGCTCGAAGGACACGCCAACGAAACTCTGCGCCGCCAGGTTGTAGACCTCGTCGGGCTGCGCGCTTTCCATCAGGCGGATGCTCGAGGACAGGTCGGTCAGGTCGTATTCGACCAGCGCCAGGTTCGGATGCTTGTCGATGCCGAGCTCTTCGATGCGCCAGAAGTTGACCGAACTGGAGCGGCGGAAGGTGCCGGTCACGTGGTAACCCTTCTCCAGGAGAATCTGCGCCAAGTAGGCGCCATCCTGGCCGGTAATACCAGTGATCAGGGCTCTTTTCGTTGTTTGCATGTTCTTGGGTTCTTGAAGATGGTCTTGCAGGCAGCCAGACCCAGGAAAGCCGGGATTGTATCAAAGAGGAGGAATTGCCTACCTCTACACGGTAGAGAGTGCTGCAATTAATGCAACACTTATCTCGACATTATGCCTTGAAAAGTGTGCCACCCGGCGCCCGCTTACGGTTTGTTACCGTTGTATTTGTGCGAAGACAAATTGTGAAATTCTGAGACAAAAACGCCTGACATAGCTCAAGGAGCCGCGTCAGGCGTACGTTTTACCGCTTGTTGGTACTTACTTACCTCTGCGAGACCGCATCCACCACACACAGAGCCGTCATGTTGACGATGCGGCGCACCGTCGACGACGGCGTCAGGATGTGCACGGGACGTGCGCAGCCCAGCAGGACCGGGCCGATCGCGATGCCGTTGCCGGCGGCGCTCTTGACCAGGTTGTAGGAAATGTTGGCTGCGTCGATATTCGGCATCACCAGCAGGTTGGCGTCGCCGGTCAGCGCCGAGTTCGGCATGATCTTCATGCGCACCTTGGCTTCGATCGCGGTGTCGCCGTGCATCTCGCCATCGATTTCCAGGCCCGGCTTGGCCTGCTGCACCAGCGGCAGCACCGCGCGCATCTTGCGGGCCGATTCGCTGTTGTAGGTGCCGAAGTTCGAATGCGACAGCAGGGCCGCGCGCGGCTGCATGCCGAAGCGTTCCATCTCCTCGGCCGCCATCACGGTGATCTCGGCCAGCTCCTCGGCGTTCGGGTTCTCGTTGACGTGGGTGTCGACGATGGCCAGCTGGCGGTCCGGGGTGATCAGGAAGTTCATCGCCGCGTACACCTTCGATGCCGGCCGCTTGCCCAGCACCTGGTCGACATAGTGCAGGTGCATCTGGGTGGTGCCGTAGGTGCCGCAGATCAGGCCGTCCGCGTCGCCCTTGTGGACCATCATGGCGCCGATCAGGGTGTGGCGGCGGCGCATCTCGATCTTGGCCAGGTCGACGGTCACGCCCTTGCGCTTGGCCATCTCGTAGTAGGTCTGCCAGTAGTCGCGGTAGCGCTCGTCGTAGTCGGGGTTGATCACGTCGACGTTCTGGCCCAGTTTGAGGCGCAGGCCGAACTTCTCGATGCGCTTTTCCAGCACCGCCGGGCGGCCCACCAGGATCGGGCGCGCCAGCTTCTCGTCGACCACCACCTGCACCGCGCGCAGCACGCGCTCGTCCTCGCCCTCGGCGTAGACGATGCGCTTGGCTTCCATCGGCGCGGCCTTGGCCACCGAGAACAGCGGCTTCATGAAGGTGCCGCTGCGGTACACGAACTGCTGCAGGCTCTCGGCGTAGGCGGCCAGGTCCGCGATCGGCCGGGTTGCGACGCCGGCGTCCTGCGCCGCCTTGGCCACCGCCGGGGCGATGTGGGTCAGCAGGCGCGGATCGAAGGGCATCGGGATCAGGTATTCCGGGCCGAAGGACAGGTTGGCGATGCCGTAGGCCGAGGCCACGATGTCCGACTGCTCGGCGTGGGCCAGGTCGGCGATCGCGTGCACCACCGCGATTTCCATCTCGCGGGTGATGGTGGTCGCGCCGCAGTCCAGCGCGCCGCGGAACATGTAGGGGAAGCACAGGACGTTGTTGACCTGGTTCGGGTAGTCCGAACGGCCGGTGGCGATGATGGCGTCGCTGCGCACCGCCTTGACGTCTTCCGGCAGGATTTCCGGGTTCGGGTTGGCCAGCGCCAGGATCAGCGGATTGGGCGCCATCTGGGCAACCATGTCCTGCTTCAGCACGCCGCCTGCCGACAGGCCCAGGAAGATGTCGGCGTCCGGGATCACCTCGGCCAGCGAGCGGTGCGGGGTGTCCTGCGCAAAGCGCGCCTTGTCCTCGTCCATCAGCTCGGTGCGGCCCTTGTAGACCACGCCGGCCAGGTCGGTGACGAAGATGTTCTCGAGCGGGAAGCCGAGGTCGACGATCAGGTCGAGGCAGGCCAGCGCGGCCGCGCCGGCGCCCGAGACTACCAGCTTGCAGTTCTTGATATCCTTGCCGACCACCTTCAGGCCGTTCAGGATGGCGGCGCCGACGATGATGGCGGTGCCGTGCTGGTCATCGTGGAAGACCGGGATCTTCATGCGCTCGCGCAGTTTACGCTCGATGTAGAAGCACTCCGGCGCCTTGATGTCTTCCAGGTTGATGCCCCCGAAGGTCGGCTCGAGCGAAGCGATGATGTCGACCAGCTTGTCCGGGTCGTTCTCGTTGATCTCGATGTCGAACACGTCGATCGCGGCGAACTTCTTGAACAGCACGCCCTTGCCTTCCATGACCGGCTTGGAGGCCAGCGGGCCGATGTTGCCCAGGCCGAGCACGGCGGTACCGTTCGAGATCACGGCGACCAGGTTGCCGCGCGCCGTGTACTTGTACGAGTTGGCCGGGTCCTTGACGATCTCCTCGCAAGGGGCGGCGACGCCCGGCGAGTAGGCCAGCGCCAGGTCGCGCTGGTTCAGCAGGCCCTTGGTCGGGGTGACACTGATCTTGCCGGGGCGGGGAATCTGGTGGTATTCGAGTGCTGCTGCGCGCAGCTGTTGACGCAATTCTTCTTTCTTGTCCGATGACGAGTCCATGCCGGGCAGCCTTCCTGAAACTAGAGGGGAACCTCCAATTTTATCAGACGAACAGTTGACAAAGGCTACGTATTTTCAACAGGCAGTCATGGATATATAAGTTTTGCTAATAATTTATGCTCTGTCATTAGCTTAGCTTCTAGTTAAACGGGGCGATTACAATGCGGAGATGCTTTCCGAATTCGACCTCATCAAACAATTCTTCAAGCGCGAGCGCCCCGGCCGGGCCGACCTGGGCATCGGCGACGATTGCGCCCTGCTCACGCCCTCCCCCGGCATGCAGCTGGCGATCTCGAGCGACATGCTGGTCGAGGACCGGCATTTCTTCGCCGGCGCCGATCCCGTCATGCTGGGTCACAAGAGCCTGGCGGTGAACCTGTCGGACCTGGCGGCGATGGGCGCGCGCCCGGTCGGCTTCACGCTGGCGCTCGCGCTGCCGGCTGCCGACCCGACCTGGCTCGAGGGTTTCTCGCGCGGGCTGTTCGCGCTGGCCGACGCGCAGGGCTGCGAGCTGATCGGCGGCGATACGACCAAGGGTCCGCTGAACATCTGCATCACGGTGTTCGGCGAGCTGGCCCCCGGGCACGCGCTGCGGCGCGATGCGGCGCGCGTCGGGGACGACATCTGGATCTCGGGCACGCTGGGCGACGCGCGGCTGGCCCTGGCCGGCTACCTGGCCGAAGTGGCGCTGCCTGAAGCGGATCACGCGCAGGCGGCCCAGCGCATGCACATGCCGGCGCCGCGCGTGGCCCTGGGCCTGGCGCTGGCGGCGCAGCCGGTCGCGCATGCGGCGCTCGATGTGTCGGACGGGCTGGTGGGGGACCTCGGGCACATCCTGGCGGCGTCAAGGGTCGGCGCCACGCTGGAGGTGGATGCGCTGCCGGCCGGGCCGGTGCTGGCGCGGCAATCGCTCGAACTGCGGCGCCGCTTCACGCTGGCGGGCGGCGACGATTATGAGCTGTGCTTCACGGCGCCGGCAGCGAACCGGGAAGCGGTGCTGGAAGCCGGACGGCGCAGCGGAACAACGGTGACACGGGTCGGACGGATCGAGGCCGAGCCGGGCCTGCGTTTCCTCAGCGCGGATGGCGCGCCGCTCGACCTCAGGCTGAGCGGCTGGGATCACTTCAGTTAGGCCGTACCGGTTTTCTCCACATCCTCGCGCGGCACCTTGCGGTCGTCATACGGCCCGTAGGTCAGCCAGTAGTGCCGGAACGCCAGCCGGATATTCTCGCGCAGCTGCAGGTCGTGCCAGGGCTTGGTGTAGAAGCGGTAGATCGCCCCGCGGTTGATCGAATCGAGCACCGTCTCCACGCCGGTGTAGCCCGACAGGATGATACGGATGGTCTCCGGATACATCTCCTTGACCTTGCTGAGGAACTCGGTGCCGCTCATGACCGGCATGCGCTGGTCGCACAGGATCACCTGCACCCGGTACAGCGCCAGCAATTCGAAACCCTCGGCCGGCGAGGAGGCCGTCAGCACCCGGTAGTTGTCGCGCCTGAACAGGCGGTGCAGCGCGGTCAGCACGTTGACGTCGTCGTCCACGATGAGCAGGGTTTGCACCTTGTCGTCCTGGGCCGGCGGCTGGTCCGGCTGGGCGCGGTTGTCCTGTACCAGGCGCGCCAGCTCGTCGGCGGGCAGGCCGCGCGAGAAGTGGAAGCCCTGGATCTCGTCGCAGCGGTTGCGCCGCAAATACGCCATTTGCGCACGCGTCTCCACGCCTTCGGCGATCACCTGCATGTGCAGGCTGTGCGCCATGCTGATGATGGCCAGCGCGATCGCCGCATCGTCCGGGTTGGTCACGATGTCGCGCACGAAGGCGATGTCGATCTTCAGCTTGTCGATCGGGAAGCGCTTGAGGTAGGCCAGACTCGAGTAGCCCGTGCCGAAGTCGTCGATCGCAATGCGGATGCCGAGTTCCTTCAGCCGGCCCAGCACGGCGATGGTGTGCTCGGCATTCGACATCAGCGCGCTTTCCGTCAGTTCCAGCTCCAGCATGCCGGGCTCGACCCCGTGCCTGTCGAGCGCGGCGCGGATCACGCTTTCCAGGTCGCCTTCGACGAACTGGCGGCTCGAGACGTTCACCGCCACCCGCACGTCGCGCACCCCGCTTGCGTTCCAGGCCGCGATCTGGCGGCAGGCTTCGTCGACGATCCATTCGCCGACCCGCACCACCAGCCCGGTCTCCTCCATCAGCGGCACGAACTCGGCCGGGTAGACCAGCCCGAAGCCCGGCCGGTTCCAGCGCAGCAGCGCCTCCACGCCCGAGATGCGGCCGGTGTTCAGCTCCAGCTTGGGCTGGTAGTACAGCACGAACTGGTTGCCCTCGAGCGCGCTGCGTAGCGCCAGCTCGAGGTCCAGGCGCGCCAGCACCTGCACGTTCATCCCGGCGGTGAAGAAGCGGTAGCCGTCGCGCCCCGCTTCCTTGGCGCGCACCATCGCGGTGTCGGCATACTTGATCAGGGTGCCCGGCTCGGTCGAGTCTTCCGGGTACATGGCGATGCCGATGCTGGCCGTCAGCGCGGCCTGCTGGCCGTGCAGGTCGAAGGGGGCGCGCAGCGACTCGCGGATCTCGTTGGCGACGTTCACCGCCTCCTGCTGGTCGCGCGTCATGGTCAGGATCAGGGCGAACTCGTCGCCGCCCAGGCGCCCGGCCGTGTCGCGCAGGCGCACCACGCGAACCAGGCGCGTGCTGAACTGGCGCAGCAGCTCGTCGCCGAGCGAGGTGCCGAGCGAATCGTTGATGATCTTGAAGCGGTCGAGCGTGATGCACAGCACCGCCACGCGCCAGTTCTTGTCGCGCGCCAGCTCGATGGCGTCGCGCAGGTTCTGGAAGAACAGGGTGCGGTTGGGCAGGCCGGTGAGCGCATCGTAGCTGGCCATGTGGCGCAGGCGTTCCTGGGCGTGCAGGCGCTCGCTGATGTCGCGCGCCACCGCGATCAGCATGCGGCTCTTGCCCAGGTCCTGCAGCTTCCAGCTGATTTCCACCGGCACCGCGCCCTGCCCGCCGGCGCGCAGCAGCTCGGTCTCGACGATGTCGCCGGGCAGCGCGCCGAATTCCGGCTTGTCTTCCTCGCCATCGACGCCGGGCGCGGCGGTGGGCGCGCCGCCATGGGCCAGCGCATCGGCCGCCAGGTGGCGCTCGAGCAGCTGGCGCGTGCCCAGGCCCAGCGCCACCGGGTCGATGCGCAGCAGCGCCTCGCGCGAGAAACCGAGCATGCGGCAGGCGCCGTCCGAGACGTCCACCATCGCCATCGAGGCGGTGTCGATCAGGAAGATCGCATCCGGCGTCGCATCCATCGCGCCGCGGAAGCGCGCCAGCTCGGCGGTGCGCTCGCGCACCTCGCGCTCCAGCTGCACCCCGTAGTCCTGCGACTCGCGGTGCAGCAGGCGCACTTCCAGCAGGTTGCGGATGCGCGTCATCACCTCCACGGTGTCGAAGGGCTTGCCGATGAAGTCGCGCGCGCCGGCTTCCAGCGCCGCCAGTTTCTTGTCCGGCTCGGCCGTCACCACCAGCACCGGCAGCCAGGAATCGCTCTCGAGTGGCTTGAGCGCCTCCATCACGTCGAAGCCGTCCATGGCCGGCATGTGCAGGTCGAGGATGATCAGGTCGAAGCGATGCTTCAGGTGCATCGACACCACCTGGCGCGGATCGCAGGTAGCCGAGACGTTCTCGTACCCGGTCGTCGTCAAGAGGTATTCCAGCAGCTGGACGTTGACGGGTTCGTCGTCCACGACGAGGATGCGCGCGCGGCGGATGTCGGACAGTGAAATCATTCGGCCTTCCTTTCGGCTGGTCTTGCTTTGGCCAGCGTACTGTTGATCGCGTCGGTGAACTTGTCGATGTCGATCGGTTTGGTCAGGTAGCGGGTGAAGCCCGCGGCCATGCCGCGCTCGATGTCGCGCTGCATGGCGTTGGCGGTCAGGGCGATGACCGGGATGCCGGCCGTGAGCGGATCGGCGCGCAGCTGCCTGAGCACCTCGATGCCGCTCATGCCCGGCAGGTTCAGGTCCATCAGGATGATCGCCGGCTGGTGCGCGCGCGCCAGCGACAGGCCGACGTGGCCGTCGTGCGCCGACAGCAGGCGCAGGTCGGAACGGAAGCGCACGATCTCTTCCACCAGGCGCAGGTTGGCGGGGTTGTCCTCGACGTACAGGATCAGCTGCGGTTCTCCCTCGTCCGGCACGGTATGGGCTTCCTGCACCTCGGCGGCCACGCCCTCCGCCTGCGCCGCCAGCGGCGCGGTGGTGGCCAGCTCGATCCAGAACACGCTGCCCATGCCCGGGCTGCTGGACACGCCGATCTCGCCGCCCATCAGCTCGACCAGGCGCTTGGTGACCACCAGCCCGATACCGGTACCCTCCTGGCTGCCGCCCTCCTGGCCGAGCCGGTTGAAGGGCTGGAACAGGCTCGCCACCTGTTCGGCATCGAGGCCGGCGCCGGTGTCCTGCACCGACAGGCGCAGCCGGGTCGGGGCCACCTGTTCGCAGGTGACCACCACGGCGCCGGCCTCGCGGTTGTACTTCACCGCGTTGGAGAGCAGGTTGAGCAGGACCTGTTTCAGGCGGGTGCGGTCGGCCAGCACCACCGCCCCCGGCGTTTCCGGGAACAGCACGCGCACGCCGCGGCTTGCCGCGATCGGCTCGACCATGGCGCGGGTCTCCAGCAGCGTGTCGGAGAGCGCCACCGGCTCCATCGACAGCGTCACCGTGCCCGACTCGACCTTGGCCAGGTCGAGGATCTCGTTGATCAGGGTGAGCAGGTGGCGGCCGCTCTTCAGGATATGGCCGGCGAACTCCTTCTTCTGCTCGATCGTCGAGGGCAGCGTATCGGAGGTCAGGATCTGGGCGAAGCCCAGGATCGCGTTGAGCGGCGTACGCAGCTCATGGCTCATCGAAGAAAGAAACGCCGACTTGGCCTGGTTGGCGCTGCGCGCCTCTTCGATCGCATTGGCCAGCTCGGCGTTGGCCAGCGCCAGCTGCAGGGTGCGCTCGTCCACGCGCTGCTCGAGCTGCTCGTTCAGGCGCATGACTTCCTGCTGCGCGCGCGAGCGTTCCGCCGCTTCGCGCGCGATCTCGCTGCTCGAGGTCTCCAGTTCGCGCGTGCGCCCTTCGATCTCGGTCAGCATGGCATTGAAGGAATCGACCAGCTCCCCGGCCTCGTCGTTGCTGATGCGCGGCGCGCGGCGCGAATAGTCGCGGGTGGCGACGACGTCGCGCGCGATCTCGGTGATGGCCACGATCGGCGCCGTCACCACCCGGCCCATGCGGCGCATCAGGAGATAGGCCACGAACATCGCCAGCAGCGTCACCCCCGCGGCGATGCTGAGGTAGTCGACCGTGCGCGCCAGCAGCTGGTTCTCGGCGCGCAGGTAGACCGTGCCGAGCGCGTCGCCATCCTCGACGATGCGGTGGTGGATGACCAGCTTGTCGCGATCGCTGGCGGGGGCGGCGGGCAGACGTTCGGGCAGCCCGCTCGCCTCGCCGGCCGCCTGGTAGGAAGCGAACAGCTCGCCGTTGGCGTCGTAGATGGCGGCGGCGCGCACCTGGGGGCGGGTGCGCAGCAGCGCCAGGTTCTCCTTGGCCAGGCGCGGATCGTCGAAGGTCAGCGCGGCCGAGCTCATGTGGCCGACCAGTTCCGCCTGGGTGGCGAGGTCGTTCAGCAGGCTGCGGTGGTAGCTGCGCAGGTCGTAGAAGATGATGATCGCCACCGACACCAGCAAGGCGACGAACGTGGTGGTCATCACCGCCCGCACCAGCTTGCTGCGGATCGAACGGCGATGGGTCATGCGGCCTCCAAGGGTCCTACCTCAAACGAAATTGTCAATACAAGAGTCGGCCACCAGGGCGCGGCCGCGCCAATCAGCATAGCCGACGACTTCGTGTCATGTCGCACGGAACTTTTCACTATTCAACCATATGCACACCGGGTAAAACATGCACGCAGCTTGAAGTGCACGCTTTCTGTGTCAGTGCGGCACAGACCGCGCTAGAATAAACTGCGCGCCACTCGCGTGCGCCACATCGGCCTCGGCCTGCTCATCGGTTCACCGCAGGGTCAACCGCATTCAAAGGAGCTTCACGTGACGAACGATATCCTAGATCTTGCTACGAAAGTTGGCCGGGCGCTCGAGGCCAAGCGCCTGGTGCTGGCCACCGCCGAATCCTGCACCGGGGGCGGCGTATCCCAGGCAATCACCGAAATCCCGGGTTCCACCGGCTGGTTCGATTGCGGCTTCGTCACCTATTCCAACAATTCCAAGACCGAGCTGCTGGACGTGCCGGCCGCGCTCATCGCGCAATTCGGATCGGTGAGCGAGGAAGTGGCCGGCAAGATGGCCGAGGGGGCGCTGTCCAACAGCACGGCCGACGTTGCCGTGTCGACCACCGGCATCGCCGGGCCGACCGGCGCGGTGCCGGGCAAGCCGGTGGGCACGGTCTGTTTCGGCTGGTCGCGCGGCGACACGACCTATACCGAGCGCCTGGTGTTCCAGGGCGACCGCAAGGCGGTGCGCGAGCAGACCGTGGCGCATGCGCTGCAGGGCCTGCTGCGCTTCATCGAGTAGGCAGGCAAGCCTCGATGACCAGCATGGCGCCGCGCCTGCTGGGCGGCCTGGCGCTGCTCGCAGCCGCCGGGTCGGGATGTGCCCAGGCAGCTGTCGATACCGATACCGCCGCGTACACCGTGTATGCGGCGGGCGACATCGCGCGCTGCAAGCACCCCGACCCGCGCTGGTCGGGTGCCGCCGCCACCGCCAGACTGGTGGAACCGCTGCTGCGCGCCAATCCCAGGTCCGCCGTGCTGTCGCTGGGCGACCACACTTATCCCTACGGCAGGGCAGCCGAGTTCGAGAACTGCTACCACCCGACCTGGGGGCGCTTCCGCGACCGCACCTGGCCCACGCCCGGCAACCATGAATACGCGACGCCCGGCGCCGCCCCCTACTTCGCGTATTTCGGCGCTCGGGCCAAACCGCAAGGAAAGAGCTGGTACAGTCTGCGGCTCGGCAGCTGGCTGGTGGTGTCGCTCGACAGCAACCTGGACGGCGCGGCGCACGCCGAGCAGATCGGCTGGCTGCGCGACACGCTGGCGCGCGAGAAGGCCGCCTGCACCCTCGCCTTCTGGCACCATCCGCTGTACACCTCGGGCGGCCACTTCCGCGAACAGGGACGCTTGCGCGACGCCTTCGCGCTGCTGCATGCGGCCGGCGCCGAGCTGGTCCTGTCGGGCCACGACCACGACTACGAACGCTTCGCGCCGCAGGATGCCGACGGCCGGCTCGACCGCGCAAGGGGCGTGCGCCAGTTCGTGGTCGGCACCGGCGGAGCCTATGCCACTCCCTTCCTGCAGTTCACGCCGAACAGCGAGGTGCGCGAAGCCAGCTACGACGGCGTGCTGGAGCTGCGCCTGCTGGATGGCGCCTACGCATGGCGCTTCCTGCCGGCCGACCCCAGCCGGGTGCCGGCGGGGGCCACGCCCGACCACGGACGCGGCAGCTGTCACTGAGTTGCCACCGAGCGCCACAGAAGGAGCACCACATGAGATACTGCCGGCTGCTCGCCCTGATATTGATGATGACCACATTCGCTCCACCCACTGGCGCCCAGTCCGCGCCGACGCCCCTGCCCACCGTCGCTTTCGAAAAAACCACCCTGCCCAACGGCCTGCAAGTGATCCTGGTCGAAGACCGGCGCCTGCCGATCGTGGCAGTGAACATCTGGTACCACGTCGGCCCGGCCAACGAAGCGCCCGGCCTGACCGGCTTCGCCCACCTGTTCGAGCACATGATGTTCGCCCAGACGCGCCACATCCCGCGCGGCATGGCCGACCGCCTGCTGGAAGGCGCCGGCGCCACCGACAGCAACGGCGGCACCGGCTACGACCAGACCAGCTACTACGACACCGTGCCCTCCAACCAGCTGGAGCTGGCCTTGTGGGTGCACGCCGACCGCATGGGCTACCTGCTCGACGTGCTCGACCAGAAGGCGCTCACCAACCAGCAGGACGTGGTGCGCAACGAACGCCGCGAGACCGTCGAGGACGAACCCTACGGCCTGGTGCAGGAAGCGCTGGCGCATGCGCTGTTCCCGAAGGGCCATCCGTATTACGCCTCGATCATCGGCTCACACGCCGACATCCAGAACGCGAAACTCGACGACGTGCGCCAGTTCTTCCAGCGCTACTACGGGCCGAACAACGCCAGCATCGTGATCGCCGGCGACATCGACAAGGCCAGGACGCGCGCCCTGGTCGAACGCTACTTCGGCAGTTTCAAGCGCAGCCCTCCGGTGGCGCGCCCCAGTGTGACGACGCCGCCGATTACCAGCGAGCGCCGCGTGGTCGTGCGCGACCGCGTGAAGCTGCCGCGCATCTTCATGGGCTGGCTCACGCCCCCCGCGTACCAGCCGGGTGACACCGAGCTGGCGGTGGCGGCCGAGATCCTCGGCGGTGGCAAGTCGAGCCGGCTGTACAAGAAGCTGGTGTACGAGCGCCAGATCGCCCAGGACGTGGACGCCAGCCAGAACTCCCAGGGCCTGGTCTCGACCTTCGTCATCGACGTCACCGCACGTCCCGGCGTCGAAGCGCGCGCGCTGGAAGCGGCGATCGACGCCGAGCTGGCCCAGCTGCGCGATCACGGCCCCTCGCAGCGCGAAGTCGAGCGCGCCCGCAACAGCCTCGAGACCGCGCTCCTGAGCACCGTCGAGAAGCTGGGCGGCGACGGACTGGCGGACCAGCTCAACCACTACAACCAGTACACCGGGGACCCGGGCTACCTGGCAAAAGACGTGGCGCAGCTGCGCAGCATCACGCCCGCCGACGTGCAGCGCGCCGTGCGCAGCTACTTGCGCCAGCAGGCGCGCGCGGTGGTCACCGGCCTGCCCGGCAAGCCGGTCATCGACGATCCGCGGGTTCCGCCTGCGCCGAAAGCCGGCAAGGCCGCCAAGCCGGCCACCGTGGCCGCGCACGAAGCGATCAACGTGCCGGAGCCCTGGCGCGCGCAGCAGCCGATGGCGGGGCCGGCCCCGCGCTTCACGCTGCCGCAGGGCGAGTCCTTCAAACTGCCGAACGGTCTCACCGTGATCCACCACTACAAGCCGGGCCTGCCGCTGGTGGCGGCCCAGCTGGTGGTGCGCAGCGGCAGCGCCGAGAACCCTGCCGACGTGCCGGGCCTGGCCGGCTTCACGGCGCAGATGCTGGAAGAAGGCACGGCCACGCGCAGCGCGCCGCAAATCGCCGACGAGATCGCGCAGCTCGGCGCCTTCCTCGACACCGGCACCGGCCATGACGCCTCAATGGTGTCGCTGCTGTCGCTGCGCGCGAACTTCGCGCCGGCGCTCGACATCATGGCCGACATCGTGCTGCGCCCGGCCTTCCCCAACGCGGAAGTCGAGCGCCAGCGGGCCGACCGGATCGGGGAACTGATCCAGCAGCGCGACGATCCGGAATCCGTGGCGGCGGTGGCCGCGGCCGGCACCTTGTACGGCAGCGGGCATCCGAAGGGCTATGGCCAGCTCGGCACCGAACCGGCGATCCGCGCCGTCACGCGCGACGACCTGGTGGACTTCTGGCGCCGCCACTACGTACCCGGGAATGCCGCGCTGGTGGTGTCGGGCGACATCGCGCGCGGCGAACTGAAGGCGCTCGTGGAATCGCGCTTCGCGGCCTGGGCGCGTGCCGACGTCCCCGACGGCGGTGTGGAAGAGCCCGCCGGCACGCCCGCGCGCCTGGTGCTGGTCGACCAGCCGGGCGCGGTGCAGACCGCGCTGCGCGTCACCGGCATCGGGGTGGCGCGCACGACGCCGGACTTCCCGGCGCTGCAGGTCCTGAACGCTGCCCTGGGGGGCATGTTCTCCAGCCGCCTCAACAACAACCTGCGCGAGACCAAGGGCTACACCTACGGTATCTCCTCCTGGTTCCGCTACGACCGCACGCCGGGCCCCTTCGTCGTTGCCGGCAGCGTGCGGCGCGACGCCACCGGCGCCTCGGTGCGCGAGATCTTCAGCGAGGTGAACGCGATGCGCGATGCGCCGTTGCCGGCCGCCGAACTCGACACCGCCCGCGATGCCCAGGTGCTGTCGCTGCCCGGGGCCTTCGAGACCAATGCCGACATCGGCGCCAGCATGGCCGACATCTTCATTTACGGCCTGCCGCTCGACTACTACGCGCGCCTGCCCGCCCAGCTCTCGGGCGTCACGGCGGCGCAGGTGCAGGCCGCGGCGCGCAAGTACCTGGCGCCGGAACGGATGAAGGTGGTCGCCGTGGGTGACCGCAAGCGCATCCTGCCGCAGTTGCAGCCGCTCGGGCTGGGGACGGTGGAGGTGCGGGATAGCGATGGGCAGTTGCCGCGCCGCGCGGACTGAGTGGTGTGGTCAGGAAATCAGATCGGCATCCGAGCCTGCGTAGATTTTCCGAAATCTCAGATAGCCTGCGCAGGCGATCAAATCGGAAGCAGACCCCCAGGGCTCGCGTCCTTCAGTAACAAGGCGGGGAATCTTACCGTGCTTCTGGTATTCCTCCACGGCACCTCGCTGCTCTTCAGTCAGTCCATCGTCTGCGCGCATCCGATAAACAGAGTTTCCCCGGCCACGCATCCTGGATCGAACTTCATTATGGCTTGCCACCGCCTTGCGTCGCTTCACCCATTTATCGAGCATGGCAAGCATGTCTTTTTCGTTGTCCGGGTTACCGGGTATGAGCTTGAACCAGGCCCTGGAGTCATGGACATAGTTGTCGAAGAACTCCAGTACAGCTGGATCCAGGCTTTTTTCCTTTTCCCACCAGGTCGCAATTTCTTCCCACTCGGCCGCATGGCTGTTGCCGAATCCGGCTTTCTGAACTGAGGGAATGAACTGCCTGCCCTTCTCCTTGAGCCAGGTAGCAAATGCCTTGATTTCTTCTTCGAATTCATGGGCCGCACTATGGAGATCGTTTTGGTCGAACACGGATGAACGGAGGAAGCTCGGGCTCTTATGCAATGGGGTCGTTCCGGTGACCCGTCGGGCCAGCCGCCACTCGATCTGCTTGCGCGCCTGCTCGCGCATGATCCGATGGATTGGGCCTTTCATTTCCTTGCACGTCGCGATGTAGGCGTTGAAGGCGGTGATCGCCTCAGGCTTCAAGGCGAACCTTTTCTTCGCAACCGGGCTGGCCAGCTCAAGCTTCAAGGGAACACCGTTCAGGCGAGCGGCCTTGTACATCATCAGGAGCGGAATTCTCGTCAGCATGTCCGCTCCCGCCGGATCGGTTCCGCGCCCCTGTTCGCCGGGACAGTAGCCGCAGCCGACGTCCGAATGTACCCCGGGCACGACGATTTCCGTACAGCCTTCGGCGAGGACGCCGTTGACCGAGATCGAATCGACCGGAAAGCTGCGGCGCAGCTCGTGCGCCGCAACGAGATGCAGGCAGTTCATGCCTGCCGGGACACGCATGCTGTCCTCGGCATCTGCCCAAAGTCCATGCCCATCGAAGAACCCAAACGAGTTTGCGGATCCAACGGAGGCGACGGTATCGAACAGGCCCAGGAAGTCGAAGTGCACCGGAAAGCCACCCAGCGACATCGCTCCCGTCTTCCCTCTAAGCCTGGCGTCCAGCTTGCAAAGGGATTGCAGCCAGTTTACGAACACACGGGCTTCGGTGGCGCCGCGCGAAAAACCGAACACCGACATATAGATCGTCTTGACGATACCCGGGTCAATCTTGGCCGGCTTGCCTGTTTTCTCGTTCGGCCAATGCCTGGAGACGGCCTCATGCAATCTCAGCAGCATTTCCTTGAATTTTTGTGGCACCTGCTTTTCGCGACTGTTCAAGCCGAGGTCGCCTCCCCTGCCATCAAGGAGTGCGCGTGTGCTTTTATTCAGGATGAGGGTCCGGCACAGCTCTTTTTCTTCCGTTGCCGATATCAGCGGCGTCTTCAGAAAAAAACGGTGAAGATTATTTACGGCCTGGATCAATGCCCACACTATCCTGAAGTCGCCGAATCCGCCTGCTGCGGCGCCGGAGGTAGCTTGCATGCCGGTTCCATTATCGCCTACTTGCGGGAAAGGGGATGCGACGCCCGGGACATAGACTCGGAAGAAATGCTTATATCTGGGCAGTTCGTGTACCCAGTCAGTCGAAGTGGGAAGAACTCCGGGGACGCTCAGACCGGGGTAACAATCGTAGAGGCGAGCGACGTTCGAATGGTTCTTCGTGGTCTCGGCTTGTTCGTAGTTATTCTTGGTACCGTCAAAAAAAAAGCCGAAGAACAAGTTTGTATTGCACGATTTCTCCGGAATTCCAATTGGCGGACGCTCCCGTATATCATAGCGTTCCGACATATCCCTTATTTCCTTCTTTGAAAAAAATATGCTCGGATCGACCACAGAGGAAAAGTTTTCGCCTACGAATGGAGCAAGCATCATTGTCATGGCTTCTCCTCCATAACTTGATTTACTCTGTTCTTGCTGTTCTCAAAGAATTTTTCGTAGTCTTTTTTAAGTTGCACAAGATATCGTGGTTCTTCCGGACCAGTAAACGCTTTAATACTGTCACGATCATATTGTTTTGCATGTTCCCACGCTTCTATACACCCCTTCTTCGGATCCTCTTCCAAATCATGAAGTAGGGATAGCGCAGCATCCACGCTGGCAAGGTGATAATTTAGAAAAATTTTCCACCGTTCTAGGCGATACTCATAAGAGGGAACCGGCCAGCCTTTTATTTGCCCTGGCCAATTCGGATGGTCGGGCTGAAAGTCACTAGATACGACAGCGACCTTACCGTCCGGGGTACGCAGCACCCACAGCTCACCAGGCTTGCCGTCGGGGTATTGCGGGACCTCGACGAGGTGTGTCTCCTTAACTTCAAGCAGCCCTTTCTCCGGCCCCCTGTCTACCCAGTGGGTTGCATTCACCTGCAGTGTGATACCGGGACGCCAGGTCTTGGGCAGCGTCGCGCAGCAGGTTGTCCCCCCAGCCCCATAAGGATCGATCAGTTCTCCGCCGGCGCCGGGCTGGTCCTTGAGGGCCGGATTCTTGACGGAATAACTGAAGGTATCCACGGTGTGGTTGACGCCATGAAGATTGACGTCCACGTTTGTTGACTCACTACACGCGGTGAGAGCGGGTTGAATCAACAGGCAGGCCAGCACCGGTACAGCATATTTCCAGATCGGCTTGAGCATGTTCGTCCTCATGATGATGTCCTTCGCCAGGTCTGCAGCATGTTGGCTACGGCTGCTGCTTCACATAAGAGATCCTGCTTCCAGAACCATTCGCACCATTCGATCAGACTGTGATCGCCCATACCTGCCTTCCGTGCAGCGCCTGATGCTGCGCTGAGCAGCGCATGCGTTCTCGAAGGACGGTTATAGACTTCATGCCCGCGGTCACCCAGCAAGGCCATCAACTCATCGGCATGGCTATCTCCAGCCAGGACTGCGAACTGACCTTCATCCAGCACCGGCTTATCAGCGGCGCACTCACTTGAACTCTCGACTGAAAGCGGTTGCCAGCAACCATCCCGCCCGATGTAGGTCCAGCCCGTCGCCGGACCAAGGAACTGGGCGCGCTGTATCGGATTGAGCACGTCGACAATGGCCGGCAGGCGCCGCGTATCCGGAAATCTGAAATTGAAAACCTGGCCGTCGCTTTCGATGACACACCATGCAGCCAAGCGGCGAGCCAGTTGCCCAAGGGGTTCCGGGGTGGCAATTACGCTGAGCATTGGCCAGCGGTCGCAGCGCTGCAGCAATGCCTTCAATGTCTTGTCCGCAGGGTCAAACGGTGTGAGGAATGGCGACGCGTTCCCCGCTTCTTCCGAACAGCCCGGGAGCAAAGCAAACAGAATGGCTTTGCGTTCGCTTGCGAGCTTCTTGTGCAAGCCAGGAACGAATGCGCCGTCGACCAGGACATACAGTCGATCAGCCGGAGCCAGCTGCGCCGCACGTGCATGCAGATCGTCCAGCCATTGAATGGAAAACGCATCGATGAACATGTCATTCCACCATCGTGAAGGCGGGGGCCGCAGCCAATGATTTCTTGAGGCAGGCAATGCAGATACTGCGTGGCAGTGCCGGCATCTCGAAATCCAGCTTCGCCGGATCGGAGAAACTCTTCTTTCCGGCATGTGCGGTGAGCTTGCCGGGACACTGGAGCGTGATGTTTCCGCCTTCGATCGTGATATTTGCCCCGCCCGCTGTCGACAGGCTGAGCCTTTTTGCTGCGGCCAGGTCGATGCGCGCACTGACACTGGTGAGCGTCACCTCGTCCCGCGCCTGCACTGCGATACCGTCCGCCTGTGACTGAATATCGATGGCGTCCGCGGCGGCGATCATCTGCAGACCAAGGCCTTTGACGGCGCCCGCCAAAGCGCCGATGGCCTGGCCCGTATGCAAACGCGACTGTCCACCGTCGACAAATTGGACATCTTGTCCGCTCAACACAGAAAGCGTTTCGCCATTCGCCAACTGAAAGCTCTGCCCTGCCATCGCGCTGAAGTCGTCGTTCGCCGCAAACGTCATGATCGGGTCGCTCGCATGCGGCAACTTGCCGTCACCGTCATTCGTGGTCCTGGCAGCCGCGTCTGTCCTGGCACGGTCCAGGCTGTCGCTGCCAACCATGCCCGACACCGAAGTCAGCATCGCCTCGAGCGGGGCGTTCTTATTGTCCAGCACGCTCGTATGGGCCGTCATGGCTCCTTTATGCGAAGCGAAACCCACCGCCTGATGCGTTGTCGCGGCTGAATGAAAGCTTGCGGCTAGGGAGACTGCCTGACGTAAAACGCCAAGGCCCCCCTTGTTCTCGCCAGCAGGTTCTCTACGGGCTGAGTCATGTGTGGCACCGTAACTCGTCACCAGCAACCCAGCCGCCCGCACAGCGCCATATGCATCGGTATGCAGTCCGGCGCCTAGGCCGCGGACGCTGCCGCGGTAGTTGTCGGCTGAATGGATCAGATGCCCAAGACTCAGTTCCGCCGTAACATGGGTGCACTTGAGCTGAATGCGACCCTGCGCATCGGTGTCATCGAACACCAGTTGGTTGTAGCCCGAGCCGCCGAATTCCTTGCTGCGCACGCCCCACTGTGCGGCCGTATTCCGGTGGCCGCCATTGTCGCCCGAGGCGCCGTGCCATACCGGACTGTGAGCGCCAGCCAGGTTGCCTTGCGCGGAGGCCGCGTGATCATTGGCATGCCCAAAGCAGGTCTCGTCGTTCCCTCGGTTCATCCTGCCTCCTGGCGTCGGCGCAATTCCACCCTCGCCTTGTCCGTTGTACAGGGCGCCCACGACAATCGGCCGGTCGATATCGTTTTCCAGGAATTGCACCAGCACTTCCTGCCCAATGCGCGGCAAGAACTGGCTGCCCACGCCGCCGCCGGCCGCCCGCTGGGCGACCCGAACCCAGCAGCTCGCATCGCCGCTGTCCTGCCAGTGAAAGCGAATGCGTATCCGGCCCAGCCGGTCGCAATACAGTTCGTCCGCGCCGTTTGGCTCGTCGTTGCCATCAGGGCCGATGACGACGGCGCTCTGCGCACCCATGGCAGTCGGTTTCGGCTCAGCACCATTGACGCTGCCTGGCAGCCAAGGGCGCCACGGCAACGCTGCCGGGACTGCCTCGAAGCAATTGGCATACCCTGATTCGACAGCCCGGCCGACGGCGAGCGCCAGGTCATCAGGCGCATTCGCGCACCTGCACTCCTGCAGCAATTCAGGAATGGAACCAAATAATTCTGCCAGCGCGTGCTGTGCCGGCGGGGGCAGGTTATTGACGCCCATGCTCGTCACGCGCAACACGGTAAACCCCGGTGACTCACCAAGTTCTTGCAGCGGAGCACCGGTGATGGTGAGACGCGTCCCAGGACGCAGGGTACGGACTGTCGAACGGCCATGCCATAGGTGGCTGCGCGCTTCCTGACCTTCCATCCGCAGGTCGGCGTGGCCTTGGGCATGGCGCCGGTCTTCGAACGCGTATTGGCCGGGCGCATCGTAGGTTTCCAAGCCAGGCAAGCTGCAATGAATGGAAAGACGGGTAGGCGAATTTGCAGCTACTATCTGCCTGGCCTTGTAGTCATAACTCAGCACTGTGGCGAGCGAAGCATGAAGGCGGCGTTGCGCAACCAGAGATTGCACTGTGTCCTGATGTTCGACGGCACTGGCGCCGTGATAGCGGATCCCGCCATCGATTTCGCTGCTATGGTCCTCCGGCACCGCGTCCGCGCCGGTGCTGTCAGCGAACAGGAGCATCGCAGGTCCTTGGTCGGTCTGCTCGAAGCGCCAGTTGATTCCCTCTTCTGCCAGAATCCTGCGTATGAAATCGAGGTCGGATTCACGGTACTGGCAGCAGTAGCTGCGCGGCGCGGTGCCTGCCATCAAAAACGAAATCTCATCGCTCCAGCGCCACCGCGCCAGCGGCAGATAAGCCTCAAACACCGAGTCGACAATCCCGATCACGGTCTTGTCCTGCCACACGCGGCTGTTGCGTACCTGGCCAAGACGCCATAGCCATGGCGAGATGCGCACCAGATAGCGGGCAAGGCCACCGTCGCTCCCAAGCATTGCTACTTCGCTGATCTCTCCAGTAAAGCTGGTGCGGCTACCGTTGGCCAAGGCAATCTGCAGGCTCGCCGACTGTCCCAGCAGTTTTTCCAGCTCTAGGTAGGCATTGGTCGACACGACAATGAGGTCTCGGACATCGAGCTCGTTCAAGGCGTCATCGGCCAGGAAAGCCTCGACCAACAGCTCTTTCGTACCGAGGCCAGCGCTGCTGCCGTCGATGCTCAGCTCATAGAGCCTTGTCGTGCTTGAAAAACGGGCAAGCTCGACGGCAATTTGTTCCGCCAGTATCGTGGTCATGTGGGAAAGCTATTCGTCGGTAAGTCCGCGATCCTCGGCGGACGGTCTGAAAATAAAAGTACATCGGCCAACATACCGGACTGATCCGACAAGTCATTGCGCAATCGCATCAATTTTCAGCGGCCGTACTGCTTGCCGGTCACGAGCATTTCGCCTAACATGTGAACAAATCTTCACATGTTAAACATGACTACACCTACCGAATTCGAACACGCGGCCGGCGCCGTCGAAGAACTGGCCGACCTGTTCCACCTGCTCGGCGACGCCACCCGCCTGCGCATCGTGCTGGCCTGCCTGGCGCAGCCGACCGCGGTGGGCGACATCGCCGCCTCGCTCGATTTGTCCAGTTCGCTGGTCAGCCACCACCTGCGCCTGCTGCGCGCGGCCCGCATCGTCAAGGCCGAGCGCCAGGGCAAGCAGGTCTTCTACTCGGCTGCCGATGCCCACATCAGCAGCCTGCTCGCCAACATGTTTGAACACATCGCCGAACCAATCAACGGAATGGACGCATGAGCACCACCCACACGCACGACCACCATGATCACGACCACGATCATGGCCACCACCATGGTTTTGGCCACCACCATCACCACATGCCCGATCCGGCCGGGCACGAGCGCGCCTTTGCGCTGGCCATCGGCCTCAACGCGCTGTTCGTGGCCATCGAATTCACCTACGGCTTCATCGCCCACTCCACCGCGCTGATGGCGGACGCCGGCCACAACCTGTCCGACGTGCTCGGCCTGGTGCTGGCCTGGGGCGCGGCGGCGCTGGCGAAGCGCGCGCCGACGCACCGCTACACCTACGGCCTGCGCGGCTCCTCGATCCTGGCGGCGCTGGGCAACGGCCTGCTCCTGATGGTGGCCTGCGGCGCCATCGCCCTGGAAGCGGTGCAGCGCTTCACCGAACCGGCGCCGGTACAGGGCATGACGGTGTCGATCGTCGCGGGGATCGGCGTTCTGATCAACGGCTTCTCGGCCTGGCTGTTCATGGCCGGCAGCAAGAGCGACCTGAACCTGCGCGGCGCCTACCTGCACATGGCGGCCGACGCCGCGCTGTCGCTGGGCGTGGTGATTTCGGGCCTGCTCATCATGGGCACCGGCTGGACCTGGGTCGATCCGGCGGTGAGCCTGGCGATCGTGGTCGTGATCGTGGTCGGCACCTGGTCGCTGCTGCGCGAATCGGTGCTGCTGTCGATGGCGGCGGTGCCGCCCGGCGTGGATGCGAACGCGGTGCGCGACTTCCTGTGCAACCAGCCGGGCGTGAAGGAAGTGCACGACCTGCACATCTGGGCGATCAGCACGACCGAGAACGCGCTGACGGCGCACGTGGTGATGCCGGGCGGATATCCGGGGGACCGGGTGCTGGACGAGATGGTGGACAAGCTGCGCAGCGACTTCGGGATCCACCACTGCACGCTGCAGGTGGAGGAAGGGACGACGCATCATGGTTGTGCGCTGGGCGATCATCATGGTCATGACCACGAACATGATCATGACCATGCCCATGCGCACTGAGTGCAGCCGGGCCGGCGAGCCTTAACCGGCGAGGTTGGCGTACAGCGCCGTACTCAGGTAGCGCTCGCCGAACGAGGGAATGATGGTCACGATCAGCTTCCCGGCGTTCTCCGGCCGCTGCGCCACCTGCACCGCCGCCCACAAGGCGGCGCCCGACGAAATCCCCACCAGCAGCCCCTCTTCGCGCGCCGCGGCGCGCGCCGTCTCGAAGGCATCCTCGTTCTTCACGGTGATCACTTCGTCGTAGACGCCGGTGTTGAGCACTGCCGGCACGAAGCCGGCGCCGATGCCCTGGATCGGGTGCGGTCCCTTGGTCCCTTTCGACAGCATGGGCGAGGCTTCCGGCTCCACGGCGATGGCCTGGAAGCCGGGTTTACGTGCCTTGATGACTTCGCTCACGCCGGTGATGGTGCCGCCGGTGCCGACGCCGGCCACCAGGATGTCGACCCGGCCGTCGGTGTCGCGCCAGATTTCCTCGGCGGTGGTGTTGCGGTGGATTTCCGGGTTGGCTGGATTGTTGAACTGCTGCGGCATGAAGCAGTTCGGATCGGCGGCCACCAGTTCCTCGGCGCGGCGGATCGCGCCCAGCATACCCTCGCTGCCCGGCGTGAGCACCAGCTCGGCCCCATAGGCGCGCAGCAGCATGCGCCGCTCGTTGCTCATGGTCTCGGGCATCACCAGCTTGCAGCGGTAGCCGCGCGCGGCGCACACCATCGCAAGCGCGATGCCGGTGTTGCCGCTGGTGGGTTCGACGATGACGGTGTCGGGCTTGATCATGCCGGCCCGCTCGGCGGCCTCGATCATGGCCAGGCCGATGCGGTCCTTCACGCTGTGCGCGGGGTTGTGGTATTCCAGCTTGCCGAGGATCTCGGCGCCGCCATTCGGGGCCAGCCTGCGGATTCGTACGAGGGGGGTGTTGCCGATCAGTTCAGTAACGTCGTTCGCAATGCGCATGCCGGTCTCCCGTTTATCGTTGGATTTGACTTTACTTGACGTTCACCAGTTCCACGTCGAAGATCAGGTCGGCGTCGGGCGGAATCATGCCGCCGGCGCCGCGCTTGCCGTAGGCCAGCGCGCTCGGGATGACCAGGGTGCGCTTGCCGCCCACCTTCATGCCCTGCACGCCCTGCTCCCAGCCCTTGATGACCATGCCGGCGCCGAGCTGGAACTCGAGCGGGTCGCCACGGTCGAGCGAGGAGTCGAACTTCTTGCCGCGCTGCTTGGGCGCGAGCGGCTTGTGCAGCCAGCCGGTGTAGTGGACCAGGACCTTGCTGCCGACACTGGCTTCCTTGCCCTTGCCGACCACGCGGTCGATGATCTCGACCTGCGGGGTGGGCGCGGCCGGCACGACCGGCTCGGCCTGCGGCTGGACCGTCTGCGGCTGGGTCGCCTGCGGGACGTTCTGCTGCTCCGGCGCAGGCTGGGTGGTGGGCTTGGACGCGTCCTGTTGCTGGGTGGCGCTGTCCTGTGCGGTGGCGCCGGCAGCGGCGGCCAGCAGCAGTGCTGCGAATGCGGTACGACGGATCATGTGGGTTCTTCCATCAAAGTGATCAATAACTGATCCTATGATAGCAAGGCCGCTTCGGCTTGCACAGTTTGCGCTTGAGCAACAACATCGGGCGCGTCCACCGGCTCGGCGTTCGCCGCATCGGCCAGCTTGCGCAGCAGGTGGCCGGCCGCCACCATGCCGAAGGTGGCCGTGACCACCATGCTCGAGCCGAATCCGGCGCAGTTCAGGCCGGTGACGCTGTTTGCATCGATCGCGCAGGCATCGCCGGCATCCGGGTAGCGCAGCGGCTCCATCGAGAACACGGCATCGATGTGGTACTTGTTCTTTTCACCCTTGGCGAAGCCGTACTGGGCGCGCAGGATCTTGCGCACTTTCTTCAGCAGCGGTTCCTGCTCGGTGCGGGCCAGGTCGCGCACTTCGATCTTCGTCGGGTCGGTCTGGCCGCCGGCGCCGCCAATGACGATGAGGGGCAGCTTCCTGGCGCTGCAGTAAGCGATCAGGGCCGCCTTCGACTTGACGCCGTCGATGGCATCGACCACGTAGTCAAAACCCTTACCGGCGATCATCGTCTCGATGTTCTCCGGGTCGATGAAGTCCTCGACCAGGGTGACCTTGCAAAACGGGTTGATCTGCGCGATGCGTTCCTTGAGCGCCTCGATCTTCGGCATCCCGATGGTCGAGCTGAGCGCCTGGAGCTGGCGGTTGATATTCGATTCGGCCACGTTGTCGAGGTCGATCAGGGTCAGGTGGCCGACGGCGCTGCGGGCCAGCGCCTCGACGATCCAGGAACCGACGCCGCCGACACCGATCACGCAAACGTGCGCCGCACGGAAGCGTTCGAGGGCACGCTCGCCATAGAGGCGCGCGATCCCGCCGAAGCGGCGCGCAAAGTCGACTTCGTCGTCCAGGGTAGCTGCAAGAGTAGGGGTATCGGTCAGGTTCATCCCGCCATTTTAACGGACCTCGATTGCGCATCTGCACTAAAATAGCTTCTAGTCAACCAAATTCTTCTCGTGTGTCAACAAAACGCCCCATGACTCTCAACCTCCACGACACCGCCCCCGATTTCGACCAGCCGATCGCCGTCCTCAAGCACTGCCATGACCGCATCCGCAAGCAGCTGGCGACCCTCGACAAGCTGCTCGCCCACCTGCCGGAATTCGGCGCCGACGAACAGGCGCGCCAGGCCGCGGCAGCGGTGCTGAAATACTTCGAGAAGGCGGCCCACCTGCACCACGACGACGAGGAACAGGACCTGATCCCGATGCTGCGCGCCGTGGCGCAAGGCGAGGACGCCGCCACCCTGCAGGCGCTGGCGCCGGTGATCCTGCAGGACCACAAGGACATGGACGCGATCTGGCAGGATTTGCACGAGCAACTGACCGCGATCGCCGAAGGCCAGTCCACGGTGCTGTCGGCCAGCGCGGTGCAGCGTTTCAGCCAGCGCTATCTTTCCCACATGGAACGCGAGGAGGGCACGATGGCGCCGATGGCCCTGCGCCTGTTCAGCCCGGAACAGATGGCCCAGCTGGGCAAGGCGATGCAGGCGCGCCGCGGCATCGGAGAAACCTCCCCTGCCCCGGCCATCGGCCAGGCCGTCGCCGACCTGCGCAAGGATTACGGCCAGGCCAGCCTGAACGAGAACGAAGTGATGGACGACCCGATGCTCCAGTTCACGCAATGGTTCGAGCAGGCGCTGAAGGCCGAGGTGAACGAGCCGAACGCCATGTCGGTGGCCACGGTGGCCGCCAACGGCCGCCCGAGTTCGCGCATCGTGCTGGTGAAGCAGTTCGACGAACGCGGCTTCACCTGGTACACCAACTACGACAGCCGCAAAGGCCACGAGTTGGAGGATAATCAATACGCCGCTTTGTTGTTCTTTTGGAGCGAACTCGAACGCCAGGTGCGCATCGAAGGACGTGTAGAGCGCACCTCAAACGAAGAAAGCGACCGGTATTTCCGCAGCCGGCCGCTGAAAAGCCGTTTGTCGGCCATCGCCTCTCGTCAAAGCGCTCCAATCGGCAGCCGCGCTGAGCTGGAACAGAACTACGAAGCCGTAGCACGGCAAGCTGGAGATGATCCGGCGCGTCCGGGCAACTGGGGCGGTTTCCGCCTCGTGCCCGAGCGCCTGGAATTCTGGCAGGGGCGCCGCTCCCGCTTCCACGACCGCATCGTCTACGAGCGTCAGGAAGACGGCAGCTGGACCCGCCTGCGTTTGCAACCCTAGGCCGGCCGCAGCGCGAGCTCGCATCTGCGCGGCACGCCGGCCACCTATGCCGGAGGTGAGCGTGTTCGAGCAAATGGTATTGTCGGCCTGGAGTGCAGGCCTGCGTGACAAGCTGTCGCTGCCCTTGCGGGTGGAACTGTGGGATGGCCGCCAACTCGAGTTTTCCTCCGAGCCGGCACGGGTGACCATCCGCGTCCCCGACCGTTCCGCCCTGCGCTACCTGCGCTCGCCCTCGCTGTACAACCTGGGGCGGGCCTACGTCGAGGGAGCGATCGACATCAAGGGACGGGCGGCCGACATCATCAACGTCGGCAACGCGCTGGCGGCCAGCCTGGACAAGGGACGCAGCCGCCTAGGCGACATGCTGCGCCGCGCGGTCCCGCACACGCGCGAGAGCGATGCCGAAGCGATCCGCTACCACTACGACGTTTCCAACGATTTCTACGCGGCCTGGCTCGACCCGGCCATGGTGTATTCCTGCGCCTACTTCGAGAACGGCGACGAAGACCTGGCCACGGCCCAGCAAAAGAAAATCGACCACATCCTGCGCAAGATCGACCTGCGGCCCGGACAGACCTTGCTCGACATCGGCTGCGGCTGGGGTGCGCTGGTGCTGCGCGCGGCCCAGGCCTTCGGCGCGCGCTGCGTCGGCGTGACGCTGTCCGAGAACCAGGCCCGGCTTGCGCGCGAGCGGGTCGAACATGCCGGGTTGCAGGGACAGGTCGAGATTCGCCTGCAGGACTACCGCGACGTCGACGGCAGCTTCGAGCGCATTACCAGCGTCGGCATGTTCGAACACGTCGGCGTGCAGCACCTGCCGGAATATTTTTCACGCGTGAACCGGCTGCTGGCCCCGGGGGGCATAGTGATGAACCACGGCATCACGACCACCAATGTCGACAACAGTGCCACGCCCTACGGCGGCGGCGAATTCATCGACCAATACGTGTTCCCGCACGGCGAGCTGGCCCACCTGGCCACGGTGGTGCGGGCGATGCAGGAAGGCGGGCTGGAGGTGCGCGACGTGGAAAACCTGCGGCGCCACTACGCGAAGACCTGCGCGATCTGGACCGACAATTTCGAAGGCAATGCCGAGCATATCCGGACGCTGACGGACGAGAAGCGCTTCCGCATCTGGCACGTCTACCTGGCGGGCTGCGCCTACGCCTTCGCGCACGGGAGGATCAGCCTGTACCAGATCGTGTGCGGGAAGGCGGATGGAGAGGTCGAGCAGTTGCCGTGGTCGCGCAAGTACATGTACGCTACTTGAGCCGCTCGCTGAAGGTCTTGCGGAACTTCGCCACCTTCGGCGCCACCACGAAGGCGCAGTAGCCCTGCAGCGGATGCTGCGCAAAATAATTCTGGTGATAGTCCTCGGCCTTGTACCAGGTCTCCTGGGGCAACAGCTGGGTCACGATCGGCGCATCCCATACCGCCGCCATCTCGGCCATCACCTTGCGCGCCGTCGCCTCCTGCTCCGGCGAGGTGGTGAAGATCACCGAGCGGTATTGCGGGCCGACATCGTTGCCCTGGCGGTCAGGCGTGGTCGGATCATGGATCGTGAAGAAGATCTCGAGGATGTCGCGGTAGCTGATCACCGTTGGGTCGAACTCGAGCCGCACCACCTCGGCGTGGCCGGTCGTGCCCGCGCACACTTGTTCGTAGCTCGGATTGGCGACGTGGCCGCCCATGTAGCCCGATTCCACGCGCGTCACGCCGCGCGCTTCCAGGTAGACCGCTTCCAGGCACCAGAAGCATCCGCCACCCAGGATGGCTACCTCCCTCCCGCTTTGTTCGCTCATTGCACGCACCTTTGCTATTTCGTCAGATTCGATAGTTCTTAATGTAACGCAAAGCGCACTTTCATGCAGTGCGCTCGGGATCAATACCCGGCCGGCCGCCCGACAGTGGCATAATGGCGATCCAATGAATACACGCTCTCCCCGTGCCACGACGCGCGGTTTCGACTCGGCGCATTTTCGCCACGCCCTGTCGCAATTCGCCACCGGTGTCACCATCATCACCACGCGCCTTGCCGACGGCTCTTTCCGCGGCCTGACCGCCAGTTCCTTCAACTCGGTCTCGCTCGAGCCCCCGCTCGTCCTGTGGAGCCTGGGCGCCGGCGCCAACAGCCTGCCCATCTTCAGCGGCAACTCGCATTACGTCATCAACGTGCTGGGCGCGGGCCAGCAGGACCTGGCGCTGCGCTTTTCGCGCCGCAGCATCGACGATCCCTTCACCGGCGTCGAGTACGAACTGTCGCGCACCGGCCTGCCGATCCTGAAGGGCGTCTCGGCCTGGTTCGAATGCCACAACCGCAGCCGCTATCCGGAAGGCGACCACGTCATCTTCGTGGGCGAAGTCGAGGAATGCGCCGTGCATCCGCAATCGGCGCTGCTGTTCCATGGCGGACGATTCGGTGCAACCGGCTAGGGCGACCATTTAAGATCCAGTGCAGCTGGCGAGGATCACGCCAGCTCTCCGGATTTTTAGGCAAATCCCGCCGGGTCCCGCGCCCTACCATTCTCTTCACCTTAACGCCGCGTCAAGCGGCATATCATGGAGAAGAGATCATGTCCAAAGTCTGGTTCATTACGGGCGCCGGCCGCGGCATCGGTGCGGAAATTGCCCATGCAGCTATCGCGAATGGCGACCGCGTTGTTGCGGCGGCTCGCAGCCTTGCACAGCTGACATCCACCTTCGCCTCGGTCGATTCGGAGCAGGTCGAACTGGTCGAACTCGACGTCGCCAAGGAAACGCAAGCCACGGTCGCCATCGAGGCCGCCGTCGCCCGCTTCGGCCGCATCGACGTGCTCGTCAACAACGCCGCCTATGGGCTGCTGGGCAACTTCGAGGAGCTGTCCCCGGCCGACATCGAACAGCAGTTCACGGTCAATGTATTCGGCGTGATGCACGTGCTGCGTGCCGCCCTGCCGGTGTTGCGCCGCCAGCGCGCGGGCCACGTCGTCAACATCAGCTCGATCGCCGGCGTCACCGGCTTCGACGGCGCCTCGGTCTACTGCGCTACCAAGTACGCGATCGAAGGCCTGTCCTCTTCGCTCGGGCTGGAGTTGGCCAAGTTCGGCATCAAGGTGAGCACTGTCGAGCCGGGCTTCTTCCGTACCGATTTCCTCGACCAGAGCTCGGTGCGCTACGGCCAGAAGCTGATCGACGATTATGCGGCCTACGGCTCGGTCGAGAACGCTTATGGCGCCTACCACGGCAAGCAGCTGGGCGATCCAGCCAAGCTCGCCAAGCTGGTGGTGCACCTGGCCGGGATGGACAATCCGCCGAAGCAGTTCCTTGCAGGCAGTGATGCACTCGCCATGGCACAAACCGCGATCGATGCCCGACTCGTCGAGTTGAACCAACTGGCTGGACTGTCGCGCTCGACGGACCACGATGCCTGAGCACTGCACCGGCGCTGGTGGTATCCTGCGATCGATAGCGCCATGAACTCGCCCGACCAGCTCCCCATCCTTGCCGGTGTCCAGACAAGCGAGCCGCCCCAGCAGCCGGCCATGCCTGCGCTTGCGCGCTTGGCGCGGCTGCTGCTTGCCAATGCGCCGCAGGACGGTTCCTTCGAGACCTGCATTCCGGGCGTACATGCCATCCGCGCTTCGACCACCAGCGCGGAACTGGTGCATGGCCTGCACCGCCCTGCCCTGTGCATCGTTGCGCAGGGCGCCAAGACGGTCATGCTGGGCGAAGAGTCCTACGAATACGATCCCTCGCGCATGATGATCTTTTCGCTGGACCTGCCGATCGCCGCCATGATCAGGCAAGCCAGCGTGGCCGCGCCCTACCTGTCCTTCCGGCTCGATTTCGACCAGCAACGGCTGGCGGAACTGATCCTGAAGGCCTATCCGGAAGGTGTGCCGGCCGTTCGCGACAGGCGTGCCGTGTACGTGGCGCAGGCGGGCGAGGCCATCGTCGACGCCGCGGCGCGTTTGATGGCGCTGGCCGGCCAGCCCGAGGATGCCGCCCTGCTGGCGCCGCTGGCCATCGACGAGATCATGCTGCGCCTCTTGCGCGGCCCCTTTGGCGCCCGCCTGGCCCAGCTCGGCCGCGTCGAATCGCACCGTATCGGCAAGGTAGTGGACTGGATCCGCCGGAATTACGACCGGCCTGTCCGCATCGACGACATGGCCGAGCTGGCGCACATGAGTCCCTCCTCCCTGCATGAGCACTTCAAGTCGCTGACCTCGATGAGCCCGCTGCAGTTCCAGAAGACCCTGCGCCTGCAGGAAGCACGCCGCCTGATGTTGTCGAGCGGCATGGATGCCGGGCTTGCTTCCCAGCGTGTCGGCTATGCCAGCCCCTCGCAGTTCAGCCGTGAATATGCTCGCCATTTCGGCTCGGCGCCGACACGCGACATGCTGCGTCTACGCAATGCCGGCCTGGCACAAGCAGTATCATTTACACAATAATCCGCTATCGTCAGCGCTCGAATTTCCGACCGAGCAAAAATGAAAATGCTTGTCGCAGATTCAAAAGATACGGCGGCGCACCATTCTTATAATGGTCAAGCCATGGCGTGGCCTTCAGACTGGCGTGCGCCTCGTACAAGAACCTATCGAGACAGGAAGATCCATGAGCCATTCCGATTCGCCCCGCAAAGCCGCCTTCCACTGGGACGACCCCCTGCTGTTGAACAGCCAGCTCACCGATGAAGAACGCATGGTGCGCGAGGCTGCGGCGAGCTACTGCCAGGACAAGCTCAAGCCGCGCATCCTCGAGGCTTTCCGCCACGAGCGCATGGACAACGCGATCTTCCGCGAAATGGGCGAACTCGGCCTGCTCGGCCCGACCATCCCGGAACAATACGGCGGCCCGGGCCTGAACTACGTCTCGTATGGCCTGATCGCGCGCGAAGTCGAGCGCGTCGACTCCGGCTACCGCTCGATGATGAGCGTGCAGTCCTCGCTGGTGATGGTGCCGATCTTTGAGTTCGGCAATGAGGAAACCAAACAGAAATACCTGCCGAAACTGGCCACCGGCGAATGGATCGGCTGCTTCGGCCTGACCGAGCCGAACCACGGCTCCGACCCGGCCTCGATGGTCACCCGCGCCCGCAAGGTCGAGGGCGGCTATTCGCTGAGCGGTTCCAAGATGTGGATCACCAACTCGCCGGTCGCCGATGTGTTCGTGGTCTGGGCCAAGGACGACGAAGGCGCGATCCGCGGCTTCGTGCTGGAAAAGGGCTGGAAGGGCTTGAGCGCTCCCGCCATCCACGGCAAGTTCGGCCTGCGCGCCTCGGTCACCGGCGAGATCGTCATGGACGAGGTGTTCTGCCCGGAAGAAAACGCCTTCCCGGACGTGCGCGGCCTGAAGGGCCCGTTCACCTGCCTGAACTCGGCGCGCTACGGCATCGCCTGGGGCGCGCTCGGCGCGGCCGAAGACTGCTGGCACACGGCGCGCCAGTACGCGCTGGACCGCAAGCAGTTCGGCAAGCCGCTCGCCGCCAACCAGCTGGTGCAGAAGAAGCTGGCCGACATGCAGACCGAAATCACCCTCGGCCTGCAAGGCTGCCTGCGCCTGGGCCGCATGAAGGACGAAAGCACTGCCGCCGTCGAGATCACCTCGATCATGAAGCGCAACTCCTGCGGCAAGGCACTCGATATTGCCCGTACGGCACGTGACATGCTCGGTGGTAACGGTATCTCGGACGAGTTCGGCATCGTGCGCCACATGGTCAACCTCGAAGTGGTCAACACCTACGAAGGCACCCACGACATCCACGCGCTGATCCTCGGCCGTGCACAGACCGGCATCGCCGCGTTCTGACCCGCCAGGCGCGCCGCCGGCCGGTGGCGCGCTTTTTCCCTCTCGCACTGGCCGAGTTACAACAATTCTTTTCTAGTTTCAATCGCGCTACGTCAATACGGTGCAAATTTGCGCTAGGATAGTTACCGGATTCTTATAACCAGAACTAGCGGTAACTCAGACCATGTGCGAGGCCGGATGAGCGCTCTTGACGGACCGCAATCGCCTGCTCTCAGCGACGCCCGTGCGTTGTCGCTCGAGCTGCTGCTCCAGAACCTGCCTGGCGTTGCCTACCGCTGCCGGTACGACGCCGACTGGACCATGGAGTTCATCAGCGACGGGGTGGAAAAGCTGACCGGTTATCCTGCCGCCGCCTTCCTGGCGCGCTCCGGACTGAACTTCGCCAGCTTGATCCATCCGGGCGACCGCGCCGGCGCCGAACGCGGCGTCGCCCTGGCGCTGCAGCAGGGGCGCTCCTTCAAGCTGACCTACCGCATCCGCTGCGCCAACGGCGAAACCAGATGGGTATATGAACAAGGGGCCGCACCGCCTCAGGGGCGAGGCGAGATCCTTGAAGGCTTCATGTTCGACTACACCGAGCTGCGCAATGCCAACATGCTGGTGCAGGAACAGGCCTCCTACCTGCAGCAGGCGCGCGACGCCATCATTGCGATGGACCTGAATTCGCGCATCACCTACTGGAACAACGGCGCCGAACGGCTGTACGGCTGGAGCGCCCTCGAAGCGCGCGGCAAGAAGTTTTCCGACATGCTGTGCGGGGAACAGCGGGCCTACCATGCGGCCTACGAGAACACGCTCGCCAATGGCGAATGGACGGGCGAGCTGTCGCACCTGCGGCGCGACGGCGTCTGCATCGAGACCGACACCCGCTGGACGCTGATGGCCGCCGACCGCGAGTCGGGCGCGCTGCAGAAGATCCTGGTGATCAGCACCGACATCAGCGAGCGCAAGCACAATGAAGCGAAGATCTACCGCCTCGCCTTCTTCGACGCGCTCACCGACCTGCCGAACCGCGCCAGCCTGCTCGACCACCTGCGCCGCGCCCTGCTGGGCAGCGCCCGCACGCGCAAGTGCGGCGCCCTGATGTTCTGCGACCTCGACAAGTTCAAGTACCTGAACGACTCGCAGGGCCACGCCGCCGGCGACATGCTGCTGCAGGCGGTGGCGCGCCGCCTCGAGCACTGCGTGCGCGAAGCCGACATGGTGGCGCGCCTGGGCGGCGACGAATTCGTGATCCTGATCCAGCCGGTGGAAGACACGCGCGAGGGCGCGGCGGCCCAGGCCGAGACGGTGGCCAGCAAGGTGGTGGCCGCGATGGCTGCGCCCTTCCAGCTGGCCGACATGATGTATTCGGTGTCGGTCAGCGTCGGCGTGACCACCTTGTGCGGCACCGTGGACACGGTCGAATCGACGCTGCGCCAGGCCGACGCCGCGATGTACCAGGCCAAGGCCTGCGGCCGCAACACCTACCGCTTCCACGACCCGGCGGTGCAGGCGGCGTGGTCGGCCCGGGCCGAGCTGGAAGGCGCGATGCGGCGCGCGCTGCGCGACAACGAGTTCGTGCTGCATTACCAGCCGCAGCTCGACCGCAGCAGCCGCGTGATCGGCGCCGAAGCGCTGTTGCGCTGGCGCCTGCCGGACGGCCAGCTGCTGTATCCGGCCGAGTTCATCCAGGCCGCCGAAGAGAGCGGCCTGATCATCGACATCGGGCGCTGGGTGCTGCGCACCGCCTGCGCCGAGCTGGCGCGCTGGCAGCGCTTTCCCGACACGGCCGGGCTGACGATGTCGGTCAATGTCAGCGCCGGCCAGTTCATGGAGCCGGACTTCGTGCCGATGCTGCAGCAGGTGTTCGAAGAAACCGGGGTGCAGCCGTCCAGCCTCAAGCTCGAGCTGACCGAAAGCCTGGTGGTGAGCGACTTCACCCACACCGCGCACACCATGGCCACCCTGAAGCAGCGCGGCATCAGCTTTTCCCTGGACGACTTCGGCACCGGCTACTCGTCGCTGGCCTACCTGCGCAAGCTGCCGCTCGACCAGCTCAAAATCGACCAGTCCTTCATGCGCGATGTGCTCACCGACCAGAACGACGCGTCCATCGTGCGCTCGATCATCGCGCTGGGCGAGAGCCTGGGCCTGCAGGTGATCGCGGAAGGCGTCGAGACGCCCGGCCAGCGCCAGTTCTTGTCGGACGCCGGCTGCTACATCTACCAGGGCTTTTTATACCAGCACGCGCTCAGCGCCGAGCACTTCACGCAGTACGCGCGCACGGTGCATTAGCCCCGAGCGCCAGCGGTATGCCCCGCGCCCAGCGGTTCGAGGAGAGCGAGAATTCCAGCGCCCGCACCTGGTGGAACCAGCCGGCCGGCACGTACAGCAGGTCGCCCGGCGCGACGATGCACTCGACCGTGGCCGCCTGGCGCGCCAGCGGATACGCGTCGAAGTCCGGCGCCTCCGGGTCGACGGGTGAACCGAACAGGACCGGATTGGCTTCGTTCGCGTAGAGGAAGGCATCGTGGTGGGGCGGCGCCAGGAAGATGCGTTTGGTGCCCCAGATTTGCGCGAAGATGTTGTCGTCGAAGTCGCAATGCAGGGGCGTCATCGTGCCTACCGGGCCGAGCCAGAAACGGGGCGGCCCCATCTTGCGAAAGTAGGCCGGCCAGTGGCACAGGCGGTTCAGCTCGCGCAGTTCCAGGTTGCCGACATAGGGCGGCGGCTCGCCGGCGCCGTGGATGCGTTCGGGCTCGAGGTCGAGGTAGGCGCGCAAGGACATGTCGCGCATCGGGCGGTCGGCCCGGAAGGGTTGCCGGATGTAGTCGCCGACGCGGGCGCGCACCGGCAGATCGCCGTAGCGTTCGCGCAGCTCGCGCGGGGTAAGGCTGCACAGGGGCCAGCGATCGACCAGGCCGGTCATGATGAAGGGGAGTCCTTGCGCGGCGCGCGCCGCGAAGGCTGCAGCGTCCAGCCGCTTGAGGCGCGGCACTTCGGAGGGGATCGGCAGGCCGCGCGCATGGTCCTTGACGGCCTGGCGCATCGCGGCGATCGAGACGACGCCGCGTACCGCGGCGTCGCGCTCTTCCTGCGCCAGCTTCCTGGCTGCCGCGTCTTCCGGCGTCGTCGCCGGCGTCGGCAGCGGTGGCAGGATGCCTTTCGCTTCCCTATTGTCCTGCATATGTTTTCAGCACTCCACACGAAACCGTACAGGTTAGCGCGTGGAGGCCAGGATGTCGACAAATGCGGTCGAATCAGGCGCGGCTTGCGCCGAACGGCGTTTCCGCCACGCCCTGCACACCCGGGCGCAGCAGCACCACCGAACCGGCCTCGCCGCCCGTGCCCGGGTCGATCGACGTTACCAGCAGGGTATCGAGCTGCGGCCCGCCGAAGGCGCACATCGAAGGCTTGGCCATCGGCAGCGCGATCTCGCGGTCCAGCTTCCCATCCGGGGTGAAGCGCTGCACCAGGCCGCCGTCGTTGGCGCAGGTCCAGTAGCAGCCGTCGGCATCGACCGCGGCGCCGTCCGGGCGGCCCTTCTGCCCGGTCAGGTCGAGGAAGACGCGCTTGTTGTGCGGGATGCCCTGCTCGACGTCGTAGTCGAAGGCCCACACGGTGCGGCGTTGCGGATGCGAATCCGATAGGTACATGGTGCGCCCGTCGGGCGACCAGGCCAGGCCGTTCTGCGTGAGCATGCCGCTCACGACCGGACCGTGCAGCCCTTCGTCCGCGCTGTAGCGGTACAGGCCGCCGACCGCGCGCGCCGCGCCCATGTCCATGAACATGGTGCCGCTCCAGAAACGGCCCTGGCGGTCGCAGCGTCCATCGTTGAAGCGCATGCCTTCGCCCAGTTCAAGCGCGGACGGCGCGGCCAGGCGCGTGGCCTCGGCCTTGCCGTCCTCGCCCAGGACCAGGCGATGGATGCCGGTTTCCATGCCGGCCACCAGGCTGCCGTCGACGGCGCCTGCGATGCAGGCCACCATCTCGGGCGCTTCCCAGTGGCGCAGCGCGCCGGTGGCGTGGTCCATGCGCCAGACGCGGCGTGCCGGGATGTCCACCCAGTACCACGCAGCTTCGGCCGCGTTCCAGGTGGGGCTTTCGCCGGTGGCGCAATGCACGCCTTCGATACGGTCGATCTCCATGCCTGCCATTACAGGTCGGTGATCTCGCGGTGTGCCGGCACCAGGGCCTTCATCACCAGCCAGGCCGTCAGGTAGGCCAGCGCGCAGATCGAGAACATGATCAGGTAGCCGGTTTCCAGATGACCCAGGGCGCCGTAGTAGTCGAACAGCCAGCCGCCCAGCTTGGTGAGCAGCACGCCGCCCAGGCCGCCGGCCATGCCGCCGATGCCGACCACCGAACCGACGCTGTGCTTGGGGAACATGTCCGACACGGTGGTGAACAGGTTGGCCGACCAGGCCTGGTGCGCCGAGGCGCCGATGCCGATCAGGATCACCGGGATCCAGAAGCCCAGGTAGCCGAGCGGCTGGGCCAGCAGCACCACCAGCGGGAACAGGGCGATGGTGAACATGGCGCGCATACGGCCCTGGTAGATGCTGTGGCCGCGGTCGATGAACCAGGTCGGCAGCCAGCCGCCACCGATACTGCCCACCATCGTCATGCTGTACAGGACCGCCAACGGCAGGACCATCTCCGGGCCGGTCAGGCCGTACTGGGCCGACATGTACTTCGGCAGCCAGAACAGGAAGAACCACCACACGCCGTCGGTCATGAACTTGCCGAAGGCGAAAGCCCAGGTCTGGCGGTAGCCGAGCAGCTTGAACCACGATGCCTTCGGCTTGGCCGCTGCGGCGGCCGGGTTCGCGTCCGCAGGCGCGCTGTCGCTGTTGATGTAAGCCAGTTCGCCCGGGCTCAGGCGCTTCTGGCGATCCGGCGTGTCGTACAGCCAGATCCAGATGCCCATCCAGACGAAGCCGATGGCGCCGACCGCGATGAAGGCGGCCTGCCAGCCCCAGTACTCGGCGATCAGGGGCACGGTCAAGGGCGCCAGGATCGCGCCGACGTTGGCCCCGGAGTTGAAGATGCCGGTGGCGAAGGAACGCTCGCGCTTGGGGAAGTACTCGGCGGTGGCCTTGATCGCGGCCGGGAAGTTGCCCGCCTCGCCGATCGCCAGCACCGCGCGGCCCACCATGAAACCGACGATCGAGACCGGCACCGCGGCCAGGCCGAGCGTGGTGAACACGCTGTTGACCGCATTGCCGATGCCGATGGCGTAGGCGTGCGCAACGGCGCCGATCGACCAGACCACGATGGCGAGGACGAAGGCGCGCTTAGTGCCGAGGCGGTCGATCACGCGGCCGGCGAACAGCATCGAGATGGCGTAGACGAACTGGAAGACTGCCGTGATGTTGGCGTAGTCGGTGTTCGACCAGCCGAATTCCTTGGTAAGCAGCGGCGCCAGCAGGCTCAGGACCTGGCGGTCGAGGTAGTTGATGGTGGTGGCGAAGAACAGGAGGGCGCAGATGGTCCAGCGATACTTGCCCACCGTCGAGGTGAGCCCCGGGGCCTGCTCCGCGCGTTGCTTCGCATTTGCGCTCATGACTTGCTGATTCATGGGATCTGTTCTTTTCAAACGAAACAGCCGGCGTCTCCTCCGGCTGGTGCTTCAATCGGTGAAAAGGGGGCGCAAAGTCGAACCTTGCGCCCCCTCACATTACTCTGCGACTTTCAGGTCTCCATCCAGCACGCGCGCAAGGCGCAGTGGATTGTCGTCGCGAAGCGCCTCCGGCAGCAAGCCCTCCGGCACGTTCTGGTAGCACACCGGCCGCAGGAAGCGGTCGATCGCGCTCGCGCCCACCGAGGTGGTGCGGCTGTCGCTGGTGGCCGGGAAAGGGCCACCATGGACCATCGCGTGCGACACTTCGACGCCGGTCGGGAAGCCGTTGAACAGCACCCGGCCCGCCTTGCGTTCCAGGATCGGCAGCAGGCGCGCCGCCAGCGCATGGTCGGCCGGCTTGACGTGCACGGTCGCGGTCAGCTGGCCATGCAGCTGTTCGGCTGCCTGCAGCATCTGCTCTTCGCTGTCGAAACGCACCACCAGCGCGGCCGGGCCGAAGATTTCGTCCTGCAGCTCCGGGTTGCCGATGAAGTCCGCAGCATCGACCTCGTACAGCGCAGCCTGCGCAGCGCAGCCGATGCCTTCGGTACCGCCCTGGGCGACCAGGCGCAGGCCCTTGGCGGCGCCGAAGCGTGCGATACCGCTGTTGTAGGCTTCATGGATGCCGGCGGTCAGCATGGTACCCGCGCCCTTGGCTGCCAGCGCCGTGGTGGCCGCCGCAGTGAAGGCGCTAAGGGCCGCTCCCTTGACCGCGAACACCAGGCCAGGGTTGGTGCAGAACTGGCCTACGCCCAGGGTCAGCGAGTCGACGAAGCCGTTCGCAAGAAGCGAACCGCCCTCTTCCAGCGCCGCAGGCAGGAGGAACACCGGGTTCACGCTGCTCATCTCGGCGTAGACCGGGATCGGTTCCGGACGTGCGGCCGCGGTGCGCATCAGCGCGGTGCCGCCGCCACGCGAGCCGGTGAAGCCGACCGCCTTGATGGCCGGGTGGCTGACCAGCTGCTGGCCGATGGTACGGCCGTCGCCGAAGATCATCGAGAACACGCCTTCCGGCAGGCCGCACTCCTGCACCGCGCGCTGGACGGCGCGGCCGACCAGTTCCGAGGTGCCGAGGTGGGCGCCGTGGGCTTTCACGATGACCGGGCAGCCTGCCGCCAGTGCCGATGCGGTATCGCCGCCCGCGACCGAGAAGGCCAGCGGGAAGTTACTGGCGCCGAAGACCACGACCGGGCCGAGGCCGATCTTGGCCAGGCGCAGGTCGGGACGCGGCGGAGTACGTTCCGGCAGCGCGCTGTCGATCGTCGCGCCCAGGAAGCGGCCGTCGCGCACCACTTTCGCGAACAGGCGCAGCTGGGTCACGGTGCGCATGCGCTCGCCTTCCAGGCGGGCTTGCGGCAGGCCGGTTTCCTGTTGGGCGCGTTCGATCAGGCTTGATCCGATGGCCAGGATCTGTTCCGCCACCGCTTCCAGGAAGCGGGCGCGCTGTTCCAGCGGCAGTGAACGGTACGGATCGAAGGCTTGGGCTGCGAGTTCGCAGGCACGCTCCACGTCGGCGCCGGTCGCCTGGCCGAAGGCCGGCTCGAACTCGCCGCGGGTGGACGGGTTGTAGGCTTTCACCTCGCCCGCGCTACCGCGGACGAGCTGGCTGCCGATGATCATTTCACCAGTGATCTGCATGGCTTACACCGGGTTCTTTTGTTTCTTGATCAGTTCCAGCAGCATTTCGTCTTCTGCCGGGGTCAGGTCGGTCAGCGGCGGACGCACCGGACCTGCGCCGTGGCCGACCAGGCGGGCGCCGGCCTTGACGATGCTGACTGCGTAGCCGCCCTTGCGGTTGCGGATCTCCAGGTACGGCAGGAAGAACTCGTCCAGCAGGCGGTTGGTGGTGGCGGTGTCGCCGCTGGCGGTAGCGTGGTAGAAGTCCATTGCCAGCTGCGGCACGAAGTTGAACACGGCCGACGAGTACACCGGGGTGCCCAGAGCCTTGTAGGCGCCGGCATACACTTCCGCGGTCGGCAGGCCGCCCAGGTAGCTGAAACGGTCGCCCAGCTTGCGGTAGATCGAGACCATCAGTTCGATGTCGCCGATGCCGTCCTTGAAGCCGATCAGGTTCGGGCAACGGTCAGCCAGCTTGGCCAGCGAGTCCGCGCTCAGGCGGCAGGCGGCGCGGTTGTACACCACGACACCGATCTTCACGGAGCGGCACACCGCTTCGACGTGGGCGATCAGGCCATCCTGGTTGGATTCGGTCAGGTAGTGCGGCAGCAGCAGCAGGCCCTGGGCGCCCTGGCGCTCGGCTTCCTGTGCGTGGGCGATGGCGGCGCGGGTCGGGCCGCCGCAGCCGGCCAGGATCGCGACGCCGGTGCCGGCGCAGGTGTCGACCGCGGTCTTGACGATCTGGCTGTACTCTTCGCCGTGCAGCGAGAAGTATTCGCCGGTGCCGCCGGCGGCGAACAGCGCGGTCGCGCCGTACGGTGCCAGCCATTCCAGGCGCTTCTGGTAGCCGGCCTTGTCGAATTCGAGTTCGGCGGTGAAGTCGGTGATCGGGAAGGACAGCAGGCCGTGCGACAGGACTTTTTGTAGTTCGAGTGCTTGCATTACAGAGTCTCCAGGACAGATGTGTGAAATACGGGTGAAGAAAGGATTACCGCGTTGAGTTGTATGTCATCGTACAACTTAAGCGATGAGCTCGCAAGCAGAATGTGCGACTTTTTTTAATTGATCATGGATTCGATCCGGCGCTGCGCCTGCACCAGCCGTTCGCGGCTGTTGGACAGGTGGGTGCGCATGGCCGCGCGTGCGGCCTCCGGATCGCGGCGCTCGATGGCGCGGAAGATGTCGTCGTGTTCGCGGCCGACGCGCTCGTTGAAGTTGGCCGGCTTGTCCTGCTCCAGCTCCACCGTGTTCAGGCGCGCACGCGGGATGATCGCGTTGCCGAGCTGGGTGAGGATGTCTTCGAAATAGCGGTTGCCGGTGGCCTGCGCGATGAGCAGGTGGAAGCGCTTGTCGGCATCCACCGCCGACCTGCCGACCGCCATCGCCTCATGCATCTCGGCCAGGGCCACGCTCAGGTCCCGCACCTGCTCGTCGGTGCGGCGCACCGCGGCCAGGCCCGCCGTTTCGGTCTCGACGCCGATGCGCAGCTCCAGGATCGACAGCACGTCGCGCAGGGTCAGGATGCTTTCGGCATCGATGCCCAGGCCGGACTGCGGGCGTTCCAGCACGAAGGTTCCGATGCCGTGGCGCGTCTGCACCAGCCCGGAGGCCTGCAGGTGCGAAATCGCCTCGCGCACCACGGTGCGGCTCACGCCATGCTGCGCCATCATCGAGGACTCGGTCGGCAGTTTTTCGCCCGGCTTGAGGATACCCTGGCGGATGCTGCTGCTGATCTGTTCGACGACGCCCTGTGCGAGGTTACGGGGCTTGCGCTGGGTGGGGAGCATGTGGTGAATAAAGGGTGGAATAAGAGATAAGACAATTATATATCAAGACAAGTTGTATGACGTCCTATGACAAGACATCTCTCATAAGCTGTATCGGCGACGCCACAGCGGGTATCGATCTCGTGCCGGCCTGACCGCTTGATAAATTGGTCAGGCCAAAATAGAATCTGGCGAACCTTTAGGAGTCCGCCCCATGTTACGTCCTGCCCGTTCCCTCGCCTGCCTGCTTCCCCTGCTGTTCGCCAGCTGCGCCAATGCCGCCGCCCTGCCCGACCGTGTGATCCTGGTCGGCGACTCCACCATGGCCAGCACCACCGGCTACGGCGACGCCCTGTGCGCGCGCCTGACACCGGAGACGGCCTGCCACAACCTGGCGCGCGGCGGCCGCAGCTCGGGCAGCTTCCGGGCCGAGAAACGCTGGGACGAGGTCATGGAACTGCTGCGCAAGAGCGCGGGCTTCCGCAAGACCTATGTGCTGATCCAGTTCGGACACAACGACCAGCCGGGCAAGCCGGGGCGCTCCACCGACTACGTCACCGAATTCCCCGCCAACATGCAGCGCTACGTGGAAGAAGCCCGTTCGCTCGGCGGCGAACCGGTGCTGGTGACACCGCTGACGCGCCGCATCTTCAAGGACGGCTACGTGCACAACGACCTGGCGCCCTGGGCCGCCACCGTGCGCACGATCGCGCGCGCCACGCATACGCCGCTGGTCGACCTGAACGCGCTGTCGCTGGCAGCCGTGCAGGAGATGGGATCGCAGGAAGCGGACAAGCTGGCACGCCTTGGGGCCAACTTCGACCACACCCATCTCGGTCCGCTCGGCGCGGAACGCTTCTCCGGCATCGTGGCCAGGGAGCTGGTGCGCAAGGTGCCGGCGCTGTCCGCATCGATGCGGGGCGCACAGTGAAGGCGCCGCTCGCATTGATGGCGCTGGCCGCGGCCGGCGCCGTGGCAGCGCCGCTCACGCCTCCTCCGTTCCGGCCAGCCACCGCGGCCGTGCCGGTCCCGACGGCCGAGCGCCAGCATGCGCCCTTCGACGGCTGGGCCGCACAAGAGGGCGGCACCCGCGGCGGCGCCCTGGCCAGCCCCGCCCATGTGTACACCGTGCGCGACCGCGCCCAGCTGCTGGCGGCCCTGAGCGCAACAGCGCCGGCCCGCATCGTGCGTGTGGCGGCGAGCATCGACATGAGCGAGGGGCGCGCCTTTGCCGACAGCGAGGACCAGGCAAACCGCGGCACGGTGCGCGTTCCATCGAACACGACGCTGATCGGCGTGGCGCCCGGCGCCGGCTTCGTCAACGGCTCGCTGTCGGTGGCCAACGTCTCGCAAGTGGTCATCCGCAACCTCGCGCTGCGCAATCCCTGCGACGTCAATCCGCGCTGGGATCCGAAGGACGGCCCCAAGGGCAACTGGAATTCGCTGTTCGACGCCATCACGGTCTCGAACGCGCGCCACGTCTGGATCGACCACAACAGCTTTACCGACGCCCCCGGCACCGACGACAAGCATCCGGTCGAGAACGGCAAGCTGAAGCAATGCCACGACGGGGCGCTCGACATCAACCAGGCCTCGGACTTCGTCAGCGTCACCTACAACCACTTCGCCCTGCACGAGAAGAACATGCTGATCGGCTCGAGCGACCGCGCCGTCGGGGACCAGGGCCACCTGCGCGTCACGCTCAAGGGCAACCTGTTCGAGCACGTCGCCGAACGCGCTCCACGGGTGCGCTACGGCCAGGTCCACCTGCTCAACAACTACTACGTCGGCGACCGCAAGCATCCCGTCTACGGCCACGGCTACAGCGTCGGCGCGGCCCATGCCTCGCGCATCATCTCGGATGCCAATGCCTTCGATATCGCCGGCGCCACGAGCTGCAGGCAGGTGGTGCGCGACCCGGGTGCCAGTCCGGGCATCTTCAGCGACAAGGGTTCGCTGCTGAACGGCACGGCGCTGGCGGACTGCCCCTACGGCGGCGACGCCGGCTGGCGCGTGCCCTACCGCTACACGGCGCTGCCCGCAAGCGAGGTAGCGCGCCACGTGCGCGAGCATGTAGGTCCACGTCCCCTGCAGCAAGCGGCGGACGGCTATGCCGAGGCCCGCTTCGTCCCGGCGGCCGGCAGCCCCTTCCTGCTGCGCGCTCGCCAGGACGCGAACGGTGACTGGCAGGGCGCCAGCCTGCAGCTCAGCGACGACCGCAAGGTCTGGGTGGTGGAGCTGCTGGAGTCGCGCGGCGGCGAGGTCAAGCGCATCAAGCAGGTGCGCCGCAATGCCTCGCTGCCGGGCACGCCGGTGGTGCTGCGCTATGCGGCCGAACCGGGACCGCAGGATAATGTGCTGAACGTCTCGGTGGACGGCGACCGCGCCACCTGGCTGGTGGCGCCGCCCTTCCCCGCGGTGCAGCCGGTCAGCTGGGAAGCGGGCGCGAACACCCTGGTCGACCTGCGCGCCGGCCCTGCCGGCACGCCGCCCGAGCGCGTGACCGTCCACGTCGGCGCCGACCGCATCGCGCTGCAGGCCGGCGACACGCCCGAGACCATCCGGGTCGGCGGCGCCGGCGGAAGTGCGCACATCGCCGCGGCCTCCGCCGATCCGCGCATCGCGCATGCCGATGCCGCAAGCGGCGCCCTGCGCCTGACCCCGCACGCCGCGGGCCGCACCACGGTGACGGTGCGCAGCCTCGACGATCCATGGGCGCAGGCCGTGTTCACGGTCGACGTGGGCGCCCCCTTCGCCGCGCCGGCCGGCACCACCCTGCCCCCTGGTGCCACCGTTCTGCCGGCCAACGGCGAGCGCGGCGTGCCGCCCGATACGCCGCTGCGCCTCGCTTTCGCGGAAGAACCGGTGCTCAGCGGCGAAGGCAGCGTGCGCGTCTACCGCAAGCGCGACAAGGCCCTGGTTGCGGTCATCCGCCCGGGCGAAACCGTCACGGCGCTGGCCCCCGGGGAGCGCCAGCGCCTGGTGCGACAGCATCCGATCCGCGTGCTCGGCAAGGAGCTGTACGTGCGCATGCCGCGATCGCTCGAACGCGGCCTCGAGTACGAGGCGGTGGTCGATGCGCGCCTGGTGCGCGCCAAGGGCTTCCAGGGCGCGCGCTGGTCCTTCCACACCACGCCCTACCAGCCGGTGGGCGACAGCGTGATGGTCGATGCCATCGGACGCGCCGACTTCCGCACCGTGCAGGGCGCGCTCGACTACGCCATGACGCTGCCGCGTGCGCAGGCGCTCACCGTGAACGTGCGCGACGGCGTCTATCCCGAGCTGCTCTACCTGGTTGATAAGGACAATGTCATGCTGCGCGGCCAGAGTCGCGAAGCGACCATCATCCGCGCCGCCAACAGCGATACCCGCAATCCGGGTTCGGGTAGCGGGCAGCCCGCCGGGACGGCCGGCATCGATGGCGGCCGCGCCCAGTTCCTGGTCCAGGATGTCGACCTGTTCGAAATCCGCGACATCGCCCTGCACAACAGCACCCGCCGCAGCGACGGCCATTCGGCCCAGGCCGAAACGATCTTCTTCAGGAGCGAGAACGGCCGCCTGATCGCGCGCAATGCGCACTTCGTGAGCGAGCAGGACACGCTGCAGCTGCACGGCTACGCCTGGTTCTACAAGTCGCTCATCGAAGGCAACGTCGACTTCGTGTGGGGGAACAACCGCGCCGCCCTGTTCGAAGAGAGCGAACTGCGCACGGTAGGCGACAGCGCCAATCCGCAAAGCGGCGGCTACATCGTGCAGGCGCGTACCGTGGGCAAGGACGACCCGGGCTTCGTGTTCCTGCGTTCGCGCCTGACGCGCGGCCCCGGCCCGGCGGGCAACCTGCCGCCCGACGGCGCAACGTACTTCGCACGCTCGCCGGGCACCGCGAATACCTGGGACAACGTCGCCTTCATCGAGTGCAGCGTCGGCCCGCACATTGCCGCGGATGCCTGGTACCGCAAGCCGCTGCCGAATCCCCTGGAGGGCGGCTGGCGCGAATACGGCAACCGTTCGGAAAACGGGCAGCCGCGCAGCTACGGCGGCTACCAGATGGACCGGGCGCAGGCCGCGCGCCTGTCGACCCGCGCCGCGGTGTTCGCCGGCCGCGGCTGGAATCCTCAGCCTTGAGGACATAGCGGCCACCCTGGCCGCATAAAGGCACGCGCAGCGCTTGACAGTGCCGTTTACAGCTGTAATCATGAATTGAGATTACAACTGTAAATGGTGCTGTCATGTCGAATCCTTCCCCCATCAACATCAGCGACGCCGAGTCGCACGTCATGGAAGTGCTGTGGCGCGCGCCCGGCCCGGTGGTGGCCGAACAGGTCGTCGTCGCCCTGTCCGAGAGCCAGCACTGGCAGACCGCCACCGTCAAGACCCTGCTCAACCGCCTGCTCAAGAAGGGGGCGATCGCCGCGCAGAAGGATGGGCGGCGCTTCCTTTACCACGCCGTGCTGCCGCGCGAGGCCTGGCTGGCGCGCGAAAGCGAAAGCCTGGTGCAGCGCCTGTTCGGCGGCCGCATCGCGCCGCTGGTCGCCCATTTCGGCAGCCAGAAAAAACTGTCGCAGGCGGACATCCGGGAACTGCGCAAGCTGATCGACGAGCTCGATGATGATGGCCAGTGAGCTCATGCCCCTGGTCCTGCGCGCGGCGCTGTTCGCCGGCCTGGCGACCCTGATCCTGCTGGCAGTGCGCAAGCCATTACGGCGCTGGCTCGGCGCGACGCTGGCTTACCAGGCCTGGCTGATCGTGCCGATCGTGGTGGCGGCAAGCCTGTTGCCACGAAGCGCGGCGCCATCCGGCTTGTCCGTGCAGGCGCTGCGCCCCGTGCAGGCGCTGGCCGTGCAGGCCGCGCCGGCAGTGACGGCGGACGGCGCCGGCATGCTGCCCTTCATCTGGATGGCCGGCGTCGCGGCGATGGCATGGTGGTTCATCCGCGGCCATCTGCGCTTCCTGCGCCAGGCGGGCGAGCTGACCCGCTCCGGCGGCGTGTTCGTCGGCGCCGCCGGCGCCGGACCGGCTTCGGTCGGCCTGTTCCGCCTGCGGATCGTGGTGCCGCGCGACTTCGCACAGCGCTACACGCCCGCCGAGCAGGCGCTGGTGATCGCCCACGAACAAGTCCACGTCGCGCGCCGTGATGCCCTTGCCAACCTGTTGACGGCCTTGTTCCAGTGCCTGTTCTGGTTCAACCCGCTGATCCATGTCGGCGCGCGCTGCCTGCGCCAGGACCAGGAACTGGCCTGCGATGCCGCCGTCATGCGGCAGTACCCGCGCCAGCGCCGCGTGTATGCCGAAGCACTGCTCAAATCCCATGCCGGCGCCTTTGCGGCGGGCGGCATCCACTGCCACTGGCAAACGCCACACCCTACCAAGGAGCGCATCATGAGCCTGCAGCAAGCCTTACCTGGAACCCTGCGCCGTATCGCTGGCCGCTGTACCCTCGCCCTGCTGGCCGCGGGCGCTTTCGGCACGACGCTGGGCGTGCGCGCCGAGCAGGCCGCAGGTGTGCCCCAGTATTCGGTGGCGATGGTCATCGGCGATGCGAACCGTTCATCGGTCTCCTTCCAGCTCAAGGCGGAAGGTTTCGAGGGCGATGGCAAGCATTCCATCCCGCGCGTGCTGACGCCGGCCGGCGAAAAGTTCAGCGTGAGTACGGGCGAGTGGCGCCTCGACATGATCGTCCGTCCGGCCGAGACGCCCGACAAGGTCTGGCTGACCGGGAAACTGTTCAAGGGCGCAGCCCTGGTGACGGCGCCGACCTTGCTGGCCCGCGTCGGCGAAGCGGCTACCGTCAGGGTCGGCGAAGGCGAGAAAGCCTTCAGCGTGGCGATGACCGTTACGCCACAACCGTAAAGACGGCTCCGTTAGCTTATAATTGGTTGGTCCACTTGCAACAATACCCGCACCAAACTAAGATCGCTGGTTTGGCATCGGCCACCATATTTACAAACGACGGACCCATCGATGAAGAAAACCGCTGCGCTGAACGAGAACAGCGTCAACGAGCCACGCTTGTACCGGGTGGTCTCGGCCAAGATCGAGGAACTGATCCGCGCTGAAAACATCCGCCCGGGCGAGCGCCTGCCGGCCGAGCGCGAGCTGGCCACCAAGCTCGGCGTCAGCCGCACCTCGCTGCGCGAAGCCCTGATCGCCCTGGAACTGGGCGGCACGGTCGAAGTGCGCGGCGGCTCGGGGGTGTACGTCAGTGAACAGGCCCAGCCCCAGGCCGAGGTGCCGACCGCCGGCCCCGGCCCGTTCGAAGTGCTGGCCGCGCGCCGCCTGATCGAGGTCGAAGTCGCGGCGCTGGCCGCGAAGCACGCCAGCGATTCGGCCATCGACGCCATCCTGCGCGCGGTGGAAGAGATGGAGCAGCACCACGAAGACCGCAGCGGCAACGAATCGGCCGACCGCAACTTCCATCTGGCGATCGCGCGCGCCACCGGCAACAGCGCGATGGTCGGCGTGATCGAATACCTGTGGAGCCAGCGCGGCTCGCTCTGGCACAAGCTGAAGGAACACTTCCAGACCGAAGAACTGCGCCAGCAGACCCTGATCGACCATCGCAACATCTTCGCCGCCATCGCCTCGCACGACGTGGCCGGCGCCCGCACCGCCATGCGCGCCCACCTCGACCGCGTGACCCGCACGTTCTCGCGCGGCTGATGCCTGGTCCGGGCCGGGCCATCGGCCCGGCTGTCCACCCTTCCCGCCGTTCTCTCCCCTCCCTGCGTTTCCAGGTCGCCTTCGGCGTTGCGGGAATATTGCTGTTTGAATAATTGGCCCAACCGCCTTGTATTTACGAACAGACCAGAAAATAAGTGGTTCGTCCAGATTGCGAAAGCGGTCAGACCAAAGTAGAATCCGCTACAGACCAATCAATCATCTGCTGATCCCTACCGCCGTCGCACGAGGATGGCCTGCCGCGGACCACAGCGCTGTGCATTGGACGGCAGTGACCTCGTCACCACCGCGCGGATACCCCTGCGTATCCCTTCGCGCGATCCAGGGACACACCCGGACGCAATTCTGATTTGAGCAGGAGACTTCCAGTGAAACAAACTCGTATCACCGAACAACGCTTCCTTCTGACGGCAATCACTGCCGCAGTGCTGACCCTGACGAACACCGCCATCGCGCAGGACGCGCCGATGCAGCGCGTCGAAGTGACCGGTTCCTCGATCAAGCGCCTCGCCACCGAGAATGCCCTTCCGCTGACCACCTACAAGGCCGAAGAACTGACCAACCAGGGCCTGACCACGATGACGGAAGTCGCCGTGGCCCTGACCGTTGCGGCGACCAACGAACCGGTCGGCGGCGGCGGCGGCGGCACCATGATCAACATGCGCGGCCTGAACACCAACCGTACCCTGGTGCTGCTGAACGGCCGCCGCCTGGCCAACGAGGCGCTGGGCGCGAGCTCGGTCAACGTCGACGTGATCCCGATGGCCGCCATCGAGCGCGTCGAAGTGCTGCGTGACGGCGCATCGGCCCTGTACGGCACCGACGCGATCGCCGGCGTGGTCAACTTCATCACCAGGAAATCGGTCAAGGACGTGACCGTCCATGCCAGCACGGTGCAGCCGGAACAATCCGGCGGCGGCGACCAGAAGCGCGTGACCCTCGTCGCCGGCAAGGGCGACATGGCCACCGACGGCTGGAACGTCTATACCGCCTTCAGCGCCCAGCGCCGCGAGTCACTGATGCAGAAGGACCGTCCGCAAATCTGGGATCCGGTCAAGCTGGCCGCACTCGGCGGCAACCCGTTCACCTCGAACACCTCGGGCGGCTCGGCATCGCCCGCGAACTACACGATCTACCGCAACGGCAAGTCGGCCAACATCACCGGCAACCCGTATTTCGCCTCCGGTTGCGTGGCGCCGGGCCTGCCGCAGACCACGGTGCCGTCGACCCGTACCAACGCCAACGGCGGCAAGACCTGCATCACCGACCCGACCATCTACCCGCAGCTGCTGCCCGAGAACCAGCAGGTCACCCTGTTCACCAAGGGTAGCCTGGCCCACGGCGACGGCGGCGTGCTGACGGTGGAACTGAACCTGTCGCGCTCCTACATCGACGCCATCAGCCCGCCGCAGCCCTTCGGCGCGAATACCAACTACGACATGCGCACCGCCTCGCGCAAGCCCCTGATGATCACCAAGGCCAGCAAGTGGTACCCGGGCGGCAGCGGCGGCGTGCCGGCCGTGGCCGGCCTGAACGGCGAAGACCTGGCGCTGACCTGGAGCCTGGACGAGCTGGGCGCGGCCAAGCTGCACGACGTGCAAAAGAATGCCCGCCTGGTCGTCGCCGATGAAGGCCAGATCAAGGGATGGGATTACCGCGTCGGCGCGAACTACGGCTACAGCCACCGCGACAGCGGCTTCAAGGAAAACTTCGTGCGCACCCCGGGCGTATACGCGGGTGTCGCCAACGGCATCCTGAACCCGTTCGGCGCCCAGGATGCAGCCGGCCGCGCCTACCTGGAGAGCATCTCGGCCGACGGCGAGGACTTCCGCGTGGCCGACGTGCGCCACTACGGCGTCGACTTCAACCTGAGCCGCACCCTGATGGACCTGCCGGGCGGCTCCCTAGGCCTGGCCGTGGGCGGCGACTGGCACCGCGAGACCTACGAGGAAGATGCGCGCATGATCGGCGACGAGGTGGTCTGGCGGGTCAACGGCTCGCCGGGCAACAACCCGAGCGGCGCGCGCCGTGTCGCCGCACTGTACGCCGAACTCGACGCACCGGTTACGAAAGAGCTGAACCTGAACTTCGCCGTGCGCGGCGACCACTTCAGCGATTTCGGCTCGACCTTCAATCCGAAGGCCAGCTTCCGCTACCAGCCGATGAAACAGCTGATGGTGCGCGGCACGGTCAGCACCGGCTTCCGCGCGCCGACCCTGCCTGAACTCTACGGTGTGCCGCGCACGCTGGCGCCGTCGACCTCGAGCTGGGACGATCCGTTGCTGTGCCCGAGCGCCACCCCGAACGTGGCCGGCTCCGGTACCCTGACCACCGATCCCCGCTATGCCGGCCTGGGCCTGGACGCCGAGCGCGTCTGCAACACGCGCCTGACCACGCTGGTCGGCGCCAACCCGGACCTGGAACCGGAAAAGTCGAAGACCTATACCGTGGGCTTCGTGATCGAACCGATCAAGAACTTCGTCGCCACCGTCGACTTCTGGAAGATCGACATGAAGGGCACGATCGCCCAGATCAACGAGGATTCCATCTTCGACAACCTGGCGCGCTACCAGGACCTGTTCGTGCGTAACCCGGACGGCACGCTGCAGTACATCACGAAGACGCGCCTGAACATGGGTGGCCTCAAGACCCAGGGTATCGACCTGAGCCTGAATTACTCGTACCCGACCAAGAACTGGGGCCGCTTCGGCTTCTCGATGGACGGCACCTACACCGACAAGTACGAAGGCCAGAACGACGTCGGCAGCCCATGGGTCGACAGCGTCGGCCGCATCGGCGCCCTGTCCACCGGCTCCACCTCGGCCAACACCTACATCTTCAAGTGGAAGCACCAGGCGCGCGTGAACTGGAACTACGGTCCGTTCTTCGCCCAGTTGACGCAGCAGTACTCGTCGACCTACGAAGACACCAACGCGCTGCCGACCCAGCAGCCGGGCCAGCCGTTCTACAACGTGATCGCACCGTACCGCGTGTACAACCTGTCGACCACTTACAAGTTCTCGAAGAACTTCAAGGTGGGCGCCGGTGTGAACAACCTGTTCGATACCGATCCGCCGCTGTCGAACCAGCGCCTGTCCTCGCGCGTCGTGTTTGCGCAGAACATCGCCAAGCCGATCGGGCGTGCCTTCACGCTGCGCGCGGACTACACGTTCTAAGCGCTTCGAGACCGTGACCGACGCAGGGCGGACGAGACCTCGTCCGCCCTGCGCACATCCATCTATGCGCGCATGCCGGCGCCGGCAAATAAAGGAATCACCATGACTAAGCGACACATCAATCCGCAACGCCGTTCGCTGCTGTATGCTGCATCGGCATCGGTGGCCGGCCTGGCTGTGGGACCGGCGCTCGCCGCAAGCGGAGGAACCAAGGTGGCACAAGACGATCCCTGGGCGCGCGCCCAAAGCATCATCGACGGGTTCAGGAAGCCGCTCGTCTTCCCCAAGCGCGACTTCCTCATCACCGCCTACGGCGCCAAGCCCTGCGAAGCGGTCATGGTGACGGGTTACGTGGCCGACCACGAAGAGGGCAAGCTCAGCACCCCGGCGCCCGGCGCCCATGACTGCTACGCGGCGATCGCGGCGGCCATCGCGGCCTGCAGCGCGGCGGGCGGCGGCCGGGTCGTGATCCCGGCCGGTAACTGGCTGGTGAAGGGGCCGATCGTCCTGAAATCCAACGTCAACGTGCACCTGGCCAAGGGCGCCCACGTCTACTTCAGCAACGATCCGGAAGACTTCGCCAAATACGGCGACTATGACTGCGGACCCAATGGCAAGCTGGTGATCTCGCGCTGGCAGAGCAACGACTGCCTGAACTATTCGCCGATGGTCTACGCCTACGGCCAGACCAACATCGCCCTCACCGGCGAAGACTGGACCAGCATCCTCGACGGCCAGGGCGGCGTGCCGCGTGCCGATGGCGAGACCTGGTGGGACTGGAAGGGCAAGCGCAAGGGCGTGGCAGGAAAGGCGCACAACCAGCAGCGCACGCAGATCGCTGTCAATCCGCTCAACCCCACCTCGATCCGGACCGTTGCCCCCAATCTCAACGACGCCCAGGTCGCCCTCATGGAGGGCACGAACGACAAATGGCGCACCGACGAAGCCTACTTGCCGACCCTGTCGGAAGCGGGCGTGCCGGCCGCGAAACGGGTGTTCGGCCGCGGTCACTACCTGCGCCCGTGCATGGTGGAGTTCATCGGCTGCACCAACGTCCTGATGCAGGGCTACCAGCTGAACCAGACACCATTCTGGCAGCACCACCCGGTCAACTGCAGCAAGGTCGAGATCCGCGGCGTGCACATGGACAGCATGGGACCGAACAGCGACGGCTTCGACCCGGAAGCCTGCAACACCGTGCTGGTCGACGGCTGCACCTTCAACAGCGGCGACGACTGCATCGCGATCAAGGCCGGCAAGAACCTCGACACCCAGTTCGGCCCGACCCAGAACGTGGTGATCCAGAACTGCGTCATGAACAGCGGCCACGGCGGCGTCACGCTGGGCAGCGAGATGGCGGGCGGGATCCAGCACGTGTATGCGCAGGACATCGAGTTCCGCAACACGCACTGGGCAAGCGACCCGCTCAACACCGCGATCCGCCTGAAGACCAACATGAACCGCGGCGGCTTCCTGCGCCACTTCTACGTGCGCAACGTGACCATGCCGAACGGCGTCAACCTCAAGCCGCAGTTCTACACCCCGCTGCCCGGCTCGCCGATCAAGCCCAAGTCGGTGGGAGCCGGCGCCGGCGCCGTGATCACCTTCGACTGCGACTACGCGCCGAACGCCGATAACGTGCGCACCCGCCCGCCGGTGGTGGAGCACATCCACATCTCGGGCGTCAGGGTCGGCAACGTCGCCACGGAGAATGGCCCGCGCTCCTGCTACCAGGCGCTGCTCCTGCTCGGCCCGGTCGCCTTCGACTACAACGGCGACAAGCCGGTCGACATCCTGCCGATCCGCGACGTGACCATCACCGACTGCGACTTCGGCACCCCGGTGAACGCGGACCAGCCCTGGTTCATCTACAACGTCCGCAACGTCAAGCTGAGCAAGGTCACCATCGCGGGCAAGGTCTACAACACCACCCTGCAGGCCTGAAGCCTGCACCGGTTTCGGCGCAGGATGAGCTAGGATGTCGGACTGACAGCCACCGCTTCCTAGCCGACACCGATGCTCGACCTGATCAACGCCATCCCGCGCAGCCTGATTCTTCCTCCCGCCAACCTGTTCCTGTTGATCCTGATCGGCCTGGCGCTATGGCGCCGCTGGCCGCGCATCGGCCGCAGCCTTGCGGGAACGGGGCTGGCGCTACTGGCCTTGCTGTCGATGCCGAAGGTGGCCGAGCTGTTCGTCAGGCCGCTGGAGCGGATGACCGCGCCCCTGCACGCGCCCGAACGCGCCGGCGCCCAGGCGATCGTGGTGCTCGGGGCCGGACGGCTGCGTGACGCCCCCGAGTACGGCGGCCGCGACATCCCCGATGTCACCGCCCTGGCGCGCCTGCGCTACGCGGCCCACCTGCAGCGGCGCACGAAGCTGCCCGTCCTGGTCAGCGGCGGCACCGTCGGGAAGCCGCCCGCCGGTGAACGTGCTTATTCGCTGGCCGATGCGATGGCGACCGCCTTGCGCGAGGATTTCGGCGTGCCGGTGCAATGGGTCGAAGCACGCTCGCGCGACACCGCGGAAAACGCCGCCTACAGCGCCGCGCTGCTGCGCGCGGATGAGGTCCGGCGTGTCCTGCTGGTGACCGATGCCATGCACATAGCACGCGCCCGCGCCGCGTTCGAACGCGCCGGGCTCGAGGTGGTCGACGCACCGACCATGTTCTTCACCGGCCAGGCCCGCAGCATCCATGCCTGGGTGCCCAGTGCCGAGGGCTTGCGCCGTTCCTGGTATGCCATGTATGAACTGATCGGCATGGGCTGGTACCGGCTGCGCGCGGGCGGCGCGCAGGCCCCCGCGCGCTGAGCGCTCAGCCGCCGGCCCGCTTCGGCTGGTGGCCGAGCTTCCTGAGCGTTTCCATGATCAGCTCGCAGTGCTCGCCCTGCACTTCGATCACCCCATCCTTCACGGTGCCGCCGGAACCGCATGCCGTACGCAGCTGCTTGCCCAGCTGGGCCAGTTCAGTGGCATCGAGCGCGAGGCCCTTGACGATGGTCACGCTCTTGCCGCCCCGGCCCTTGGTTTGCAAGGAGACGCGCACCACGCCGTCGCCCTTGACCGCGGCCCGGGCCTTGCACTCGCAGGCCGAGACGGGCATGCGGCATGCGGGGCACATGCGGCCGCTCTCGGTGGAATAGACGAGGCCGCTGTTCGAACTGCTCTTCATGTTCTGCTCAAGAATATCTGTGAAATCGGGGGGACGAGTGTAGCAGCATCGGCTCCTCAAAGCTGCGGCGGCGCAGCTGGACGGGTCCTGCACCACTGCGCGCGCAGCGCGAAAGCGGCGCCCAGGTCGCCGGCCGGCGTTTCCTGGTTCGGCCGCATCTCGACGTACTTTACTGCGGCATCGCAATGTCCCAACTTCGCGCCCAGGAGGAAGATGGCTCTTGCCAGGTCGAGATCGCCGTTCTGTTCCAGAATCAGCCCGTATTGATGGTAGGCCTCCGGAAGTCGGCCCTGCATCGCTTTCTGGAACAGCCTGGACGCTTCGTCCGCGTCCACAGGCATTACGCGGCCCGATACGAGCAGCTTGCCCAGGGCGAGCTCGGCGCGCCCTTCACTGCGGCCAAGGGCCTTGCGGTACAGCGCCGCCGCCTGCGCGTCGTCCTGCACGTTCCCGAGGCCCAGTTCGAAGCTGCGGCCGAGATGGACCAGGCCTGACGCATCGCCCTGCGCCGCGGCGCGTGCGATCCAGGCCACTGCCGCCGTGCGCTCCCCGTCGGAGACGGCGCGCTGCATTCCCAGCAGGCCGAGGCGCAGCTGCGCCTCGGCCAGTCCGCCCTCGGCGGAGCGCGTCAGCCAGGACAAGGCCTTGTCCATGTCGAGCTCTCCCGCGGTGCCGTACTGGTAGGCCCACGCCAGGTTGGCCTGGGCCCAGCCGTGCCCCTGTTCCGCCGCCTTCGCGTACCAGTAGACCGCCTGTTTCTGGTCATATGGCACGCCGAGGCCGCGGTAGTACAGCACGCCGAGATTGTTCTGCGCGAATGCATTGCCGGCTTGCGCCGCGCGCAGGTACCAGGCAGCGGCCTGCACGGGATCGGCCTCGACGTGGGTGCCGTGCTGGTACCAGGCGCCCAAGGTATTCTGGGCGACCGGATCGCCCGCTTCCGCACGTGTCCTGGTACCGGCGAGCAGCGCCGCGTCCTGCGCCTGCGTCTTCTGCGCCCCGCCGGGTATCCAGACAAATTGCGTCTTGAGCCAGCCGGTCGGCGCCTGGCCCGTGGCTTGCACGCCATGAAAGTGGCAATTGCGCACCGCATCGAGTGCGGCCTTGTCGAGGTCTTCCCTGCCGCTGGACGTGTACACGCGCGCATCGTTCGCGCGCCCCAGTTCGCCGATCAGCACTTCGACCGTCGTCTTGCCGCCGGCGCCCTGCGCCAGCGCGGCGGCGGGATAGACGGGGCGCCCGCAGGCATTCAGGTCCATGGCCATCAGCTGCTGCGGGTCCTGCAGGCGGGCGGCAGGCACTTGGGCAGGAACGACGGCCGCGGCCGCGGCCAGGGAGAGGATGAGCTTCTTCATCCCTCGACTGTACGGCATCGCGCGGCGCTACACATACACGCATTGTCACCTGTCGGCATGGCCGCAGGCGCCCCACCGGTCAGCGCACGCCGCTAACCGGCAGCCAGGACGGCCTGGTATCGGTGTGCAGTTCGATGTCGACCGGATCGGTAAACGGTGCGTCCAGCGTGCCGAGGGTGACCGCGATGCGCTCGGGCGTGTGCTCGCTGCGCCAGAACAGGGTGGACCCGCACTGCCGGCAGAAGGCGCGCCGGCCGTGGCTCGACGAAGCGTATTCGGTGATGAACTCTTCGCCACGTTCGATGCTCAAGCCGGCACGGGCAAGGTTGGCGTAGGTACCGGCCGCCGCCCCATGCTGTTTCTGGCACATGGTGCAATAGCAGTGACTGGCGCTCTCGATCGGGCCGGTCGCCTGGTAGGCAACGGCGCCGCACAGGCAGCTTCCTCGTAACACGCTGGTCTCCTCGTAGTCCGGATCAGGCCGGTCGGTTCTCGGTCCCTTCGCCGCGCGTGACGTGCAACATGCGGCTCGGCTGGCGCACCCGGGCAGTATGCCAGACGCCGCGCGGCACCACGACCGCGCCGCTGCCCTCCAGCACGATCGTCTCCACCCCGCTGTCGCGTTCGAGCAGCAGTTCTACGTGACCTGCCAGCAGGTAGACGAATTCGTCGCCGTGCGGGTGCATTTCCCAGCTCGGCCAATCTTGCGTGAACGAGAATTCGCTGACGAGCCAGCCCTTGCCGAAGGCATCGAGTTCGGCTGGGGGCAGCTGCCAGAAGGATTCGCCTGGCACGCTGCGTGCCAGGCCATCGTCGGCGAGGTGGACATAGGTCTGCTGCGGGTCGAGGGCCATGAGGTCTCCAGTCTTCAAGAACGGAAGTCCGGCAATACTATCACCCCGACACCGGCATCAAGGCGTGATGCGCAGGTAGTCCACGTCCGCGTAGCTGCCCGCCGCCCCGGTCGCGAACAGGCCGACCTGCGTCCCGACCCAGCGGCCCATGGTGGCGTCGAATGGCGCACCGAGCTGCGTGTAGCGCAGGCCGTCCGCGCTGTACCAGAAGGCGACGCGGGCGCCGGCCGTCACGTGCATGCGCAGGTGGGCCGCGAAGCCCGGCAGTTCCGCGCCCAGCTCCTCGACGCACTTGCCGTCTTGAGCACAGCGCACCAGCACCATGCGTGGCTTGCCCTCGACGCGGCGCAGGCCGAACCAGTGGCTGGCCAGGCCCATCGTGCCGAGGCCGACCTGATCGCCGTCGCGCTGCGCCCGCAGGTCGACCTTGGCGGCGACGCCGAAGGCGGGCGCCGGGAACTTCTGGGTCAGCACCGAGGGCAGCGAGCGCACCGGCATCTCCGGCTGCGCGAACAGGCGCAGATGGCCCGGACGGGCGTCGAGCGCATACCAGCGGGAATCCGGGTTGGCTGCCCACTGCCACTGCGCGCCCAGCGCCTTGCCATCGAATTCATCGCTCGTTGCCGGCACCTGCCGGGCGAAGCTGCCGGCAAGCGGCTTGGCATGTTCGGTCACCGGCTGGCCCACGCCCGGCTTGCTCGACGGCTCGCCGATCAAGGGCCAGCCGTCGTTCCAGTGCATCGGCTGCAGGTGCACCACGCGTCCGTAGGCGCGCTTGTCCTGGAAGTGGAAGAACCAGTCGCTGCCCTGCTGCGTCCTGACCCAGGCGCCCTGATGCGGTCCGTTGATGCCGGTGGCACCCTGCTCCATCACGATGCGCGACTCGTAGGGGCCCTCGATGCTGCGCGAGCGGAACACCGATTGCCAGCCATGCTCGACGCCGCCCGCCGGCGCGAACACGTAGTAATAAGCGTTCGCCTTGTACAGCTTCGGTCCCTCCAGCGTGCGGTAGCCGGGCAGCTTGTCGCCGTCGATGACGACCTTGCCTTCGCTGTCGAGCAGGCTGCGGCCATCGGGCGCCATCTTGCGCAGCGTGAGCACGTTGTTGAAGCCGGCCCGGCTCTTGGCCCAGGCGTGGATCAGGTAAGCCTTGCCGTCCTCGTCCCACAGCGGGGCCGGATCGATGATTCCCTTGCCCGGCAGGAGCAGGTGCGGGGCGCTCCAGGGACCCTTGAAGTCGTTCGCGGTGGTGACGTAGATCCCGTTGTCGGGGTCGGGATAGAAGATCCAGAATTTGCCGTCGTGGTGGCGCAGGGACGGGGCCCACACGCCCTTGCCGTGCTGGGGCGCGGCGAACTGCGCGCCCGGCACTAACTGGGGCAGCGCATGGCCCTGCAGCTCCCAGTTGACCATGTCTTTCGAGTGCAGGAGCGGCAGGCCGGGCGCGTTGGCGAAGCTCGAGGACACCATGTAGTAGGTGTCGCCGACGCGGATCGCGTCCGGATCTGAATAATCGGCATGCAGGATCGGGTTGCGGTAGCGGCCGTCGCCGAGGTCGGGCGACCACGGCGCCCTCGCCGGCACGGGGCCGAGCACGCGCTCGAGAAAAGCCGCCATGGCGCCGACGGTGGGCGACACCCAGGGATCGAACAGCCAGAACGAATGCGGGGTGCCGGCCAGCGCCACGGTATCCGAATGGATGCCGTGCGAGGCCAGTTTGGCCGCCATCGCCTCGCGTCCCACCGAGAAGCGCGGCACGCTGCTGGTGATGAAGAGTACCGGCGGGCTGTTCTTGCCTACATGATTGATCGGCGAAGCCTCGCGCCACAGCGCTTCCTTCTCGGCGTAGCGGCCGCCGAACCAGGCGCCGGCCGCGGAAGGGTTCTTCTTCGGATCGTCCTCGTGCCTGCGCGCTTCCTCCGAGGTGAAATCGGACAGGCCGTCGATGTTGACCACCGCACGGATGGCTTGCGGCTCGAGCATGCCGACCAGCGCGGCGATCTGGCCGCCGGCCGAACCGCCGGCGATCGCAAGCCTGGCCGGGTCGATGCCATGGCTGCCCGCGTCCTTGCGCAGCCAGCGCACGGCTTCCTTCACGTCCTCGATCGCGGCCGGGTAGCGCGCCTGTCCGGACAAACGATAACTGACGGTGGCGGCCGCGTAGCCGCGTGCGGCGAGACGCGCCGCCAGCGGCGCCATGTTGGCGCGCTCGCCGGTGCCCCAGCCGCCGCCGTGGACCAGGATCACCAGTGGCGCCGGCTTGCCGCCCGGGCCCGGCAGGTAGAGGTCGAGCCCGAGGGACAGGTCGCCGCGCCGCGCATACTCGAGGTCCTTGCGTACCTGGACCGGGGCCGGCGCCTCGGCGCTGGCGATGCGGATGTCAGGATAGTCGCGCACCAGCTTGCGGTAGGTGGTGTCGGCGTTGTACGGCGCCTGGGCGAAGGCCGCAGTGACCGTCAGTGCCAGCAGCAGGCCGAGAGGAGCCCGCCTCACAGCGCCGCTCCCCGGAACACGCAGCGGCGGCGCAGGGTCGCGCCTGGCGCCAGCACCGTCAGGCCCGGATAGCCCGGCAGGTTGTGCGCATTGATCGGGTGGTCCACCGGTTCGAAGCAGAAGAAATCGCGTCCCGGCGGAACGTAGAGGATGAAGTAATCCATGTCGGCCTGTACCTCCAGTGCAAGGCCGCGTTGCGGCCAGGTGATACGGGCGGCGCCGTGCCAGCCCTCGAATACGTTGTCGACGCCATCCTGCGGCAAGGGCGCGGGGCTGTCGAAGCGCCACTCGGGCGGGATGTCCTGGCGCACCAGCGGCAGCTTGTCGGGGCCGGCCATCCAGACGCTGTTGGCGCCGGCTTCCAGCCGGGCGGCTTGCGGATCGGGCATCCAGGGATGCAGGCCGATCCCGAAGGGCAGCGCACTGCGGCCCGCATTGCGCACGCTGAGTTCCACCACCAGCGCATCCTTGTCCAGAATGTAGTGCAGCTCGGCCGTATAGGCGAAGGGTTGCGCATCCCGGCGGTCGAGGCTCAGGGTGAGGGAGGTATCGTGGTGGGCGGCGACGCGCCAGGGCTGCTGCCAGCCGTCGCCGTGGATCGGGCAAGGCTCTCCGGCCCGGTTCGGGGCGGGCACGTGGCGCTCGCCTTCGAAGGCAAAGCCGGAGGGCGCCATCCGGTTCGACCAGGGCAGCAGCGGGAAGCAGGCCAGCTGCCCGGGCAGCGGCGTGTCGTTGGCGTCCGGCGGCAAGCCGCGCAGCAGGGGCCGTGCCTGGTCGCCGTCCAGCCAGTCCAGCCGTGCCAGGCCGCCCCCGATCTGCGGAACAATCTCGGCCAGCAGGCGCTCGTTACGCAGTGTGAGGCGTTCCAGCACGGCTCTGCTCACCGATCAGTATTGCGGGCCGTCGAGCAGGAACTTGCCGCCCTGGTACATCGTGGTGACGTCGTCCTTGGCCGGGAACTCGGAGGTGTCCGGGAACAGGTGGGCGAACTTCGACGAGCTGTCCTTCGGCTTGTAGCCCAGGTGCGAGGCCAGGCGGTTGTCCCACCACACGCTGTCGTTGTCCGACATGCCGTAGACGATGGTGTGGCCGACGCGCGGCGCGAACAGCGCGCAGCGCAGCATCTCGGTCAGGTCGTCGTAGGAGAACCAGGTGCTCATCATGCGCTTGTTGGCCGGCTCCGGGAAGCTCGAACCGATGCGGATGCAGACGGTCTCGATGCCGAAGCGGTCGAAGTAGTAGCGCGCGATCTGCTCGCCGAAGACCTTCGACAGGCCGTAGTAGCTGTCCGGGCGGGTCGGCGAGTCCGCATCCAGCACGGTGTTGACGTGGTGGTAGCCGATCGCGTGGTTCGAGCTGGCGAAGATCACGCGCTTGGTACCGGCCTTGTGCAGGGCTTCATACAAATTGGCCACGCCCAGGATGTTGGCCTGCATGATCGGCTCGAAGGGCTTCTCGGTGGAGATGCCGCCGAAGTGCAGCACGGCGTCCACGCCTTCAAGCAGCTTCAGTACCGCTTCCTTGTCGGCCAGGTCGCACTGGACGATCTCTTCGCCCTCGCGCGCTTCGCCCATGTCGGCGACGTCGGACAGGCGCACGACCTCGGCCCAGGGCTTGATACGGTCACGCAGCACCTTGCCGAGGCCACCGGCGGCGCCGGTCAGCAGGATGCGTTTGAAGGGTTTGCCTTTTACAGCTTCGGTCATGCTAAGAACTCCTAATTTGTTCAGGTCACCGGCGCAGGATTGAACAGCGCCAGCGCATTGTGCAGTTTCCAGTGTTCGGCCCAGGTCTTCTTCCCGCTGGCCACGTCGAGGATCAGGCGGAACAGCTCCCAGCCCACGTCCTCGATGCTAGCCTCTCCGCTGGCGATGCGCCCGGCGTTCACGTCCATCAGGTCGTGCCAGCGGTTCGCCAGTTCGGTGCGGGTGGCCACCTTGATCACCGGGACCGCCGCCAGGCCGTAGGGGGTGCCGCGGCCGGTGGTGAAGATGTGCACGTTCATGCCGGCGGCCATCTGCAGGGTGCCGCAGATGAAATCGCTGGCCGGGGTGGCGGCGTAGATCAGGCCCTTCTGCTGCAGCTTCTCGCCCGGCGACAGCACGCCGGTGATCGCCGTGGTGCCCGACTTGACGATCGAGCCCATGGCCTTTTCCACGATGTTCGACAGGCCGCCCTTCTTGTTGCCGGGCGTGGTATTCGCGCTACGGTCGACGCCGCCGCGCACCAGGTAATCGTCGTACCACTGCATCTCGCGCACCATCGCCTGGGCCACTTCCGGGGTGGCGGCGCGCGCGGTCAGCTGGTCGATACCGTCGCGCACCTCGGTGACTTCGGAGAACATCACGGCGCCGCCGGCACGCACGATGAGGTCGGTGGCGAAACCGACGGCCGGGTTGGCGGTGACGCCCGAGAAGGCGTCGCTGCCGCCGCACTGCACGCCGACCACCAGGTCGGAGGCCGGGCAAGTGACGCGCTGGCGCGCGTTCAGCAGCGCCAGGTGCTTCTCGGCGGTCTGCATCAGGTTGTCGATCATCGACATGAAGCCGACATGCTGCTGGTCCTGCAGGGTGATCACCGAGGGTTCGGCGTTGCCGATCGGGATCGAGCCGGCCGGGAACAGGCGCGCCGGCGGCAGCTTCTCGCAGCCCAGGCTGACGACCATGACGTGGTCGCCGAAATTCGGGTTTTTGGAGAGGTTGCGGATGGTCTTGATCGGGATGTCCGCGCCCGGCGCGTCGATCGCGACGCCGCAGCCATACACGTGTTCGAGCGCGACCACGTCCTCGACGTTCGGGTAGCGCGGCAGCAGCTCTTCCTTGATGCGCTTGACCGCGTAGTCGATCACGCCCGAGACGCACTGCACGGTGCTGGTGATCGCCATGATGTTGCGGGTGCCAACCGAACCGTCCTTGTTACGGTAGCCCTCGAAGGTATAGCCTTCGAGCGCTTCGGTCACCGGGCGCGCATGGGTGCCGATCGGCAGGTCGTCGAGCGAGCGGGCCGCGGGCATGCGCAGCACGCGCTCCGACACCCAGCTGCCGCGCGGGATCGCGCCGTTGGCATAGCCGATGATCACGCCGTAGCGGGTGACCGGGTCCCCATCAGCAAAGTCCACCAATGCCACCTTGTGCCCCTGCGGAACCCCTTCGACGAGCGTCAGGCCGTCCGGGAAAACGGTGCCCGCGGGCAGTCCGCCGTCGTTGACGACGATGGCGACGTTGTCGCTGGCCTGCATGCGGATTGTGCGCGGAACTTGGGTGTTCATGGTGTGGTGCCTTGGTCGGTAGGTTCTTTTTCAGTATGCCATACAATTTCGGGCAGTGGCTAGTCCACATTGCTATTTTGGTCGGACCAAATTAGAATGGCCTGACCAATAAGTAGTCAGATAGTAGCTAGACGTATAAGTCAGACAAATCCGCCCGACTGGAGACATATGAAGACGACCTTGATGGCAGCCTCGCTTGCCACCGTTCTTGGCTGCGCACTCGCTTGCGGCCCCGCCCTGGCCCAGGGTGGCCACTACCGCAACACCGATAACAAGAACCTGCTGGACCACTCCGAAGGCACCTATCCGGTGCCGTACAAGAAGCCGGTGGTGGCGGAAGTGACTGCCCAGCTCAAGGCGATCCGCGGCTACATGGACCAGGCAACGCCGACCCGCATCATCAACAGGAAGACCGGCGACCAGATCACCGACCTGAAGACGCCGAACGCCGATGCCATCTTCGAACCCAGCGCGGGCGACTACGGCATCCAGGTGTACGAGATGGGCGTGGTCCACTCGGGCCTCCTGAAGGCAGCCGAAGCGACCGGCGACAAGAGCTTCACGGCGATGAGCCAGCGCCACTTCCAGTTCTTCTCCCAGACCCTCCCCTATTTCCGCGCCCAGGAACAGAAATTCCAGCTCGACCGGGCCAACAGCTTCGCGCGCTTCCTCGCCCCGCACTCGCTGGACGATTCCGGCTCGATGTGCGCCGCCCTGATCCGCGCGCGCGCGGCCAAGGTCGGGCCGGACCTCAAGCCCATGATCGACACCTGCAGTGACTGGGTGATCAACAAGCAGTTCCGCCTGGAAGACGGCACCATGGCGCGCAAGCGCCCACAGGAAGTGTCGCTGTGGGGCGACGACATGTACATGAGCATTCCCCTGCTGGCCGAGATGGGCCGCATGACGGGCGATCGCAACCACTTCGACGACGCCGTCAACAACGTCATGGGCATGAGCAAGCGCCTGTTCAACCCGCAGAATGGCCTGTACACCCACGGCTGGCACGCCAACCATCCGGACGCGCCGCGCTTCTACTGGGCGCGCGCCAACGGCTGGGCGGTGCTGGCCATGTCGGACCTGCTCGACGTGCTGCCGAAGGACCACCCGGGCTACCAGCCGGTGCTGAACCAGCTGCGCGCCGCGATCAAGGGCATCGCCGAACTGCAGTCGGGCACCGGCCTGTGGCACCAGATGATCGACCGGAACGATTCCTACCTCGAAACCTCGGCCAGCGCCATGTTCACCTACGTGATCGCGCACGCGGTCAACCAGGGTTGGGTCAGCCCGACCACCTACGGCTCGATCGCGCAGGCCGGCTGGGTGGGCCTGTCGACCCGCATCACCGCCAAGGGTGAAGTGGAAGGCACCTGCGTCGGCACCACCCTCGCCGGCGACATGGTCTATTACTACAACCGCCCGACCAGCGCGCACGCGCTGCACGGCTACGGCCCGACGCTGCTGGCCGGCGCCGAGATCATCAAGATGATCAATAACCCGGCTATCGATATCCAGCACAAGGTTCGCACGTATCATTACGTGCCCAAAGGGGGCAAGACCGACTACAACAAGCATCAGCAATGATGCGTTCATCACCGAGTGAAGCCATGAAACGACTGATCCTTGCAGCGGCCGCATTGTCCACCAGCGCCGCATCGCTGAACGCCTACGCCTTTGACAAACTGGCGGTGACCGTGCAGCACGACCTGTCCATCGCACGTCCGTCCGAGACCATCTCGATTCCCTGGAGCGAGGTCAACGCCGCCCTGCCGGGCGCCCTGATCCAGAAGATCGCCGTGAAGGACGCCAAGGGCCGTGTGCTGCCCTACCAGGTGACCAACGTGGCGCCGCTGTCCAAGGATCCGGAGAACAAGGGCATCGCCTACGGCGAACTGCTGTTCCAGCACAGCTTCGCCCCCGGCGAGAAGAGCGCCAGCTTCACCGTCGAGAAGATCGACACGGTGGCGCCGGTGTTCGCCCAGAAGGCCTATGCCCGCTACGTGCAGGAACGCCTCGACGACTTCGCCTGGGAAAACGACAAGGTGGCGCACCGCACCTACGGCCCGGCCCTGGCCGCGCCCTCCCCGGCCGGCATGAACAAGGAAGTGCTGGTGACGAGCGGCCTGGACCTGTGGTTCAAGCGCGTGCCTTACCCGATCATCGACCGCTGGTATAACAAAGGCCATGACCACTACCACGAGGACGAGGGCGAGGGCATGGACATGTACCAGGTCGGCAAGTCGCGCGGCGCCGGCGGCACCGGCGTGTGGGACGGCAAGCAGCTGTACACCAGCGTGAACTACGCCTCGTGGAAGGTGCTGGCCAACGGCCCGGTGCGCGCGGTCTTCGAGCTGCACTACGCCGCCTGGGATGCGGCCGGAAAGCCGGTCAGCGAGGTCAAGCGCTTCACGGTCGACGCGGGCCGCCAGCTGGACCGCATCGAGAGCACCTTCCAGTTCGAAGGCAATGATCCGATCACGGTTGCCGTGGGCCTGAACAAGAACCCGAGCGACAAGGGCCAGGACCCGGTCATCGCGGTCAAGCGCGAAGGTCCGGTGCTGCTGCAGTGGATCGAGCAGAAGAGCAATGGCGCCTTCGGCACCGCGGTGGTGCTGCCGGGCGCGGAAGGCTTCACCGAAGACAAGCTGAACGAGCTGATCCTGGCCAAGGCCACGTCCGGCAAGCCGCTGCGCTACTACGCCGGCGGCGCCTGGAGCCGCGCCGGCGACGTCACCACGCTCGCCCAGTGGCAGCGCCTGGCGCAGGACACCGCTGCGCGCGACGGCAATCCGGTGCGCGTGATCCTCGCAAAGCCGGCCAAGTCGGGCAAGTGAGGTGACGATGCGCTTCCAGCCCCGCCGCCGCGCCCTGCTGCGCACCGTTCCCGCCGCCGGCCTGCTGCTCGCCGGCGCCGGCTGCGCCACCTCCTCCAGCAACAAGACCGCAGGCGATCCGTGGCAGCGCGCCGCCGACATCGTCGCGCGTTTCGCCACCCCGCTGCGCTTCCGCGAGGAAGACTTTCCGATCACGGCCTTCGGCGCCAAGCCCTGCTCGATGGTCGAGGTCAAGGGACAGACCGCCTCGCTCGTCAATGGCACCCTGCGCACTCCGGCCAAGGGCTCGCCCGACGCCTATCCGGCGATCACGGCGGCCATCGCGGCCTGCCACGCCAAGGGCGGCGGCCGGGTCGTGATCCCGGCCGGCGACTGGTACTGCGCCGGCCCGATCGTGCTGCGCTCGAACGTGCACGTGCACCTGGCCGCAAACGCGCGCGTGCATTTCTCGGCCAATCCGGAACACTATGCGCGCCACGGCGAATTCGACTGCGGCGCCAACGGCAAGCTGACCCTGTCGCGCTGGCAGGGCAACGACGTCCTGAACTACTCGCCGCTGGTCTATGCGCACAACCAGACCAATATCGCGCTCACCGGCGCCGACTGGACCAGCATCCTGAACGGCCAGGGCGGCGTGCCTTTCGAGAACAAGCCGGACGAGTGCTGGTGGGACTGGAAAGGCCGCGGCACGCCGGTACGCACCCGCACCGAGATCGCAGCGAACCCGGCCAACCTGTCGCTGGACAAGGTGGCGCCGAACCTGTCCGAGGCGCAGCGCGCCCTGATCCAGGGCGAAGGCTGGCAGACCGATTCGCGCTACCTGCCGGCCCTGTCGGAAGCGGGCGTGCCGGTGGCGCGCCGCGTGTTCGGCCACGGCCACTTCCTGCGCCCCTGCATGATCGAATTCATCGGCTGCAGCAAGGTGCTGCTGCAGGGTTACCAGGTGAATGCGGCGCCGTTCTGGCTGCACCACCCGGTGAACTGCCGCGACCTGCACATGCGCGGCGTGAACATGGAAAGCCTGGGACCGAACAGCGACGGCTTCGACCCGGAAGCCTGCGACGGCGTGCTGGTGGAGGAATGCACCTTCAACAACGGCGACGACTGCATCGCGATCAAGGCCGGCAAGAACCGCGATACGGGGTTCGGGCCGACGCGTAACATCGTGATCCAGCGCTGCATCATGAACAGCGGCCACGGTGGCGTGACCCTGGGCAGCGAAATGGCCGGCGGCATCGAGCACGTGTATGCGCAGCAGCTCGAGTTCCGCAACATGCACTGGGCCAAGAAGCCGCTGAACACGGCGATCCGCTTGAAGACCAACATGAACCGGGGCGGCTTCCTGCGCCACCTGTACGTGCGCGACGTTACCCTGCCGAACGGCGTCAGGATCGAGCCGATGCTGTACAAGCCGCTGCCGGGCGCGAAGGAAATCACCCAGCCGGTGGCCTCGACCGCGGGCGCGATCATCACCATCGACTGCGACTACGTGCCGGGCGACGACGCGGTGCGCACCCGGCCGCCGCAGGTGTCGGACATCGTCATCAGCGGCGTCCGTGCCGGCAACGTGGACACCGGCTCCGGCAAGTTCTCGTGCTACCAGGCCTTCGTGCTGCTCGGGCCCGTGGCGTCCAGCTTCAACGGACCGGCCGGCACTCCGATCCTGCCGATCGAGCGCATGCGCATCAGCGACTCGGACTTCGGCACGCCGAAGAACGCGGCCCAGCCCTGGTTCCTGCACAATGCCACCGGCATCATCCTGGACCAGGTCACCATCGGCGGCAAGCTCTACAACACGACCCTGTCGTCCAGCAATCCCTAATCTGGGAGAGGTCAGGCCAACTCATGTATTTATTTGAATTGGCCTGACCACATCTGTCAATATTGCCGTAAAATCTAGAAACTGGCCTGACCAGATATAGATAAAAAACGCAATGGAGACAGCATGAAACAAGCGCCGCGTGCCGCCTTACGCCAACTCACCCTGTGCCTGCTCGGCACTGCCTCGGTGTCCACCCTGTCCATCGGTGCTGCTTTCGCCCAGGACGCCCCAGCCTCCCAGCCGCAACAGATCCAGACCGTCCAGGTGACCGGCCTGCGCGCCTCGCTCGAGAGCGCGCTGAACGCCAAGCGCGAAGACAACGGCATCGTCGACGTCATCAAGGCGGAAGACATGGGCAAGTTCCCGGACACGAACCTGGCCGAGTCGCTGCAACGCGTACCGGGCGTGGTGATCGACCGCGACGCCGGCGAAGGCCGCAACATCACGGTGCGTGGCCTGGGCCAGGACTTCACCCGCGTGCGCATCAACGGCATCGAGGGCCTGGCCACCACCGGCGGCACCGACAGCTCGGGCGGCACCAACCGCGGCCGCGGCTTCGACTTCAATGTGTTCGCCTCCGAACTGTTCAGCTCCCTCACCGTGCGCAAGAGCTCCTCGGCCGACGTCGACGAAGGCTCGCTCGGCGCCACCGTCGACCTGCAGACCCTGCGCCCCTTCGACCTGAAAGGCTTCAACGCCACCATCGCGGCCAAGGGCAAGTACAACGACGGCTCGGAAAAGATTGACCCGCGCGTGGCCTTCATGCTGTCCAACACCTTCATGGACCGCACCCTCGGCGTGCTGGTCTCGGGCGCATTCTCGAAACGCCGCGTGCTGGAGGAAGGCTTCAGCACCGTGCGCTGGGATAACGGCCCCTCGTCGGGCGGCTGGTGCGCCCCGCAAGGCGTCGCCAACAACCCGGCCAACTCCACCGCCACCACCTGCGGCCCGGCGGCCCAGGGCGTGCCGCGCCTGCCGGCATCAAGCGCCGCTACCGAGGCCTACAACGCCGCCAGCAGCGCCGGTAACTTCCACCCGCGCCTGCCCAGGTACGGCCGCCTGACCCACGACCAGGACCGCCTGGGCCTGACCGCCTCGGTGCAGTGGCGCCCGCAGCGCGGCACCCTGCTCACCTTCGACATGCTGTACTCGAAGCTGGATGCGACGCGCCAGGAAGACTTCCTGCAGGCGATGTCCTTCAGCCGCAGCGCCGCCCAGGGCGGCAAGCCGCAGATGAGCGTGGTCGAAGCGCAGTACGCGCCGAACGGCGCGCTTCTGTATGGCCGCTACAACGGCGTGGACATCCGCTCGGAATCGCGCTTCGACGAACTGAACACCACCTTCAGCCAGCCGACCCTGACGCTGGAACACAAGTTCAGCGACACCTGGAGCATGAGCGCCAAGGTCGGCCGCGCGAACTCGAAGTTTCGCAATCCGGTGCAGACCACCGTCACGCTCGACGCGCTGAACGTGAACGGCTACACCATCGACTTCCGCGGCAACGAGCGCCTGCCGGCGATCAGCTATCCGTTCGACCCGATGGCAAGCAACGGCGCGCTGGGCATCATCGGCGTGCCGGCAGTGGCCAGCGGCACCCAGCCCACCACGGTGCCGAACACCACCACCAGCGAGATCCGCATCCGTCCGCAGGGCGCAACCAACGTCAACGACGTCGGCCAGTTCGACCTGGCCTGGGAAGCCAGCGACAACCTGAGCTTCAAGGGCGGTGTGAATCGCAAGAAGTACGAGTCGGACACCTACGAATTCCGCCGCGTGAACCAGAACGACACGATCTTCGCGCCGGCGGCAGGATCGAGCGGCCTGACGACGACCGTCAACGGCTTCGGCAAGGGCCTCGACATGCCGGCCGGGAACCCGACCGGCTGGGTGATCCCGAACCTGCGCGCCATCGCGGCCGCCTACGACATCTACTGCAACTGCATCAAGGCCGGCCCCGCGGGCGGTCCGGGCGACTTCACCCTGTCGTCGATCACCAACGGCAATGCGCGCGGCAACAACCGCACCGTCACCGAGCGCGACGACGGCTTCTACCTGATGGGCGAGTTCAAGTACGACCTGTGGGACATCCCGCTGCGCGGCAACTTTGGCGTGCGTCACGTGAAGACCGAGCTGGAAGCGATCGGCTACCAGGCCGCCGGCGGCGGCACCGCGGTGAAGGTGAACCACGAGTACAAGGACACCCTGCCTTCGATGAACATCGCGGCCAACCTGACCCGCGACTTCATCGTCCGCTTCGGCGCGGCCAAGGTGATGACCCGTCCGCAGCTGGGCTTCCTGTCGCCGGGCGGCACCATCTCGACCACCGGCACGCTGACCATCAACACCGGCAACCCGCTGCTGAAACCCTTCCGCGCCAAGACCTTCGACTCGAGCTTCGAGTACTACTTCGGCAAGAACGCCTTCGTGGGCCTGGGCCTGTTCCAGAAGAACATCGACACCTACATCCAGTCGCTGCGCACCAACGTGGCCTTCCGCGAGACCGGCCTGCCGATGTCGCTGCTGCCGGCGAACTTCAGCGGCGACGAGCAGTTCCAGGTCACGGCCCCGATCAACACCGATGGCGGCAAGCTGAAGGGCTTCGAGCTGAACTACCAGCAGCCGTTCACCTTCCTGCCGGGCTGGGGCCGCAACTTCGGCACGGTGCTGAACTACACCAAGGTGAGTTCGAAGATCGAGTATGCGGTCTCGCCGACCAGCAGCGAACGCATCGTCGACGACCTGCTGAACCTCTCGCCGAAGTCCTGGAACGCGACCTTCTACTATGACGACGGCAAGTTCAGCGTCCGCGTCTCCGGCGCCAAGCGTTCGTCCTTCCTGACCCGCGTGCCGGGCCAGAACAATAACGACGTCGAAGGCAAGAACGAAACCTTCAACGTGGACGTGTCGCTCTCGTACAAGTGGAACGAGCAGCTGGAATTCACGCTGGAAGGCGTCAACCTGACCAACGAGCCGAACGACCAGTTCATCAGCCGCGCGCGCAACAGCGTGGTGGTGAACAACGTCACCGGGCGCGAGTTCCTGGCGGGGCTGCGCTACAAGTTCTGATTTCTTCCTCTCCTCTCCTTGGGAGCTTTGACAGCCCGCGCTTGCGCGGGCTTTTTTCATGCTGCGTCACAAGCAAAAAAGGCCCGCACGCGGCGGGCCCTCGGGCAGGATGAAACGCCGCTTAGAACTTGTAGCCGACAGCCAGGATCACCGACACCGGGTCCAGCTTCATGTGCTGGGTCTGGCCGGTCGAGAAATGCACGTCGGTGCGTAGGCGAGCCTTGTTCAGGGTTACGTCGGCAAACCATTTCTCGGTGAAGTTCACGGCCATGCCAAGCTGGGCGGTGTAAGTGAACTTGTTGTCGATGCTGAAGGTCGTCGGAACGCCGCTGCCCGGGTTGGTAATCGCGGTCATCTTGGCCGAGCCGCGTTCCTTCATGAAATAGGCATACGTCGCGCCGATGCCCACGAAGGGACGGAAAGTGGCCGTCGGGGCACCGAAGCGGTATTGGGCGAACAAAGTCGCCGGCAGCGCCTCGACGGTGCCGAGCTGGCCGGTGCCGGCGATGGCGCCCGCGCCGTAGATCTTGTGCTTGTAGGGCGTGCCCAGCGCGGTCTCGAGCGAAATGTTGTCGGTCAGGCCGTAGGCCAGGACCAGCACCGGCTGAATGTCCCGGTCGACGTCGCCCTTCGAGCCCGGCAGGGCCGGCGCGCCGATATCGCCGCTTTCGACCTTCGGGGTGAGCTGGTTGAGGCCGACCTTGGCCGTGAACTGACCGGCCGACTGGGCTGACGCGGTCGAAGCGCAGGCCAGCGCTGCGGCGACGCCCAGCACCTTGACGACGCTGTTGAAACGTACTTTCATGTTATCTCCTGATTCTGTGATGGGAGCCCGCCTGGTGGCGGGCCCTCCGCTGTCGTGCAGCCTGTCGATTACAGCCAGCCCTTGACCGCCATTTCCTTGAGAACAAGGCGTGCGATCAGGTTGTTCTCGAACGGCGTCGGGTGGATGTCGTCGGCGAACATGTAGCGGCTGACGTCACCGGCCACGGTATTGCTGTTTGTGCAGATCAGGGACGTGGTGCCCAGTGCGTTCGGGCCGCAGGCCGGGCTGGTGGTGTTGGTCAAGCCATACGGCCCCGGATTCTTCACCTGGTCATTGCTGACGCTGTACAGGTCGACGTACAGGATACGGTCGTCGGCGCCGATGCCGTTCTTCAGCTGGGTATTGAAGGCGTTGATCATGGCGGTAATCAACTGCTGGATGTCGGCGGTGCGAGACTTGCCGGCCGGGGTGCTGGCAACGTCGGGCAGGTTGGCGACGATGACGTATTTCGCGCCCTTGGCCAGGATCTCGTTCTTCACCAGTGCCGCCATCTGCGCGCCGGCCGTACCCAGGTCCTGGACCAGCTTTGGACCGTTGGCGGCGGCGTAGTCGGCGCCGGCTTTCGCACCGGCAGCGGTGGCGTCGGCCTGGGCCTTGGTGACCATCGGGCCATAGACCGACACCTGGGCCACGGCGGCGTTGCCGGGCTGGCGCGCGGCGGCGCCCACGGCGGCGGCCACGATGGTCTGCGAAGTATTGCCCGGACGTGCGCTCTCGGTGGCGATAGCCGCGCCGATCGCCTGGGCGGCGGTCTGCGGATTGGTCGCGCCAGCCGCAAGCTGGGCGGTCAGCGAGGTGGCGAAAGTCTGGGCACCGGCGGCATTGCCTGCCGCCGTGGCCTGGGCCGACAGAGTACTCAGGGCCATCAGCACGTCGTTACCGCCGGACAAGATGGTCACCAGCTCGGTGCCGCTGAACTTGTTGCCGGTGCGCGACAGGTGGTTGGCGACCTGGGTCACCAACGGCACCGTCATTTCGCCGATCGGCGAGCCGGTAGCCTTGTTGCCCGGGCCGATCGGGTTGGTCACGCGCGAACCACCCTGGGCATAGTTGAAGCAGTTCAGGTTGTTGCTGATCGGGACCGAGAAGCCGCGCGACGCGTCGCCCTCGAGGCCGGTCTGGGCCGCGCAAGGCGCCGGCAGTTTCAGCTCGGCTGCCAGGAATTCGACCCAGATCTTGCCGTTCAGCTCAGGATTCTTGGCGGTGCCGTCGCCGTTGATGGTGAACTTGCCGCCGCCGGCCTGCTTGACCGCGCCCACGGCATAGGTACCGACGTCCGACAGGCTGTCGCCGAAGGAGACCTGCTGGGTGAAGCTGAGTTTTTGCGTTTGGTCGCCGCCGCTTGGGCTGGTCCCGCCGCAGGCTGCCAGCACCGCTGCCGTCAACAGGGCGAGCGCGAGTTTGGTTTGACGCATTGTGTCTCCTAAATTGGTTTTATCTGAAACGAACGGGCGTGCTATTCGTTTCATAATAATATGCCAGTGTTCAACTTGCTTGTATAGGAATTGCTTACCCGCACGTCAGTTTTTGGTGACACGTGGCAAGCAGATCGGGCGGCGATTATAGCGCCGCTATCGATCCGGAAAGAAAGGGTTTTTGAACGGTGTGACACAGAACAACGCCCGTACGTACGGGCGTTGTGCCTGAAGACGCTTCAGGTGTGCGAAGACGCGCTTACTGAGCGGTTTGGTTCAGCAGGCCATGCACGATGCCGGTCGAGCCGTGCGCGGCGCGGCGCAGGCGGTCGTTGACGCCCAGCCAGGCTCCGCCCTGCGGCGGCGCTTCGACCAGGATCAGGTCCGCGCCCTGGCCGTCCATCGCACGCAGCGCGGCGTACAGGGCGTGGGCGAAGCCATCCGGCGTGGCCGGCAGGCGCAGCGCGGCGTGCGTGCTCGGCATGTCCGAGTAGTGGATCAGCGCGACCTTGCGTCCCGCCGCCGCCAGTTCAGCCAGGGTCTGGCGCAGCGTGGCGCTGTCCTGCATCGCCACCGGCGTATGCGGCGCATAGTGCGATTCGAGCGTGCCCGAGGCGCGCGGGGCTGCGGCGTCGGGAGCGCTCGGCAACTGGTCGATCACCGCGGCGATCGCCTCGGCGCTGATGTGGCCCGGACGCAGCAGCACCGGGCCGTGCGTGGCCAGGCGCGACAGGTCGACGATGGTCGATTCGATGCCGACTTGCGAGGCGCCGCCATCCAGCACCATGGCCAGCGTGCCGTCTTGCTCGAACTCGTCGCGCACGTGCTGGGCCAGGGTCGGGCTGACCGCGCCGAACTTGTTGGCCGACGGCGCCGCCACGCCGCCCTTGCCGCCCTTGAAGGCGCGCAGCAGCGCGATCGCCACCGGGTGCGACGGGCAGCGCAGGCCGACCGTGTCCTGGCCGCCGCTGACGGCGTTCGGGATGTTCGGTGCGCGCTTGAGGATCATGGTCAGCGGGCCCGGCCAGAAGGCATCGGCCAGCGCCTGGGCCTCGTGCGGGATGCTTGCTGCCCAGTAGTCGAGCGGCGCACCAGGAGCGAGGTGCACGATCACCGGATGGTCCTGCGGGCGGCCCTTGGCGGCATAGATGGCCGCGACCGCGGCCGGGTTCTCGGCATCGGCGCCGAGGCCGTACACGGTCTCGGTCGGGAAGGCGACCAGCGCGCCCTGCTCCAGCGCGCGTGCGGCAGCCTCGATGACGGCCTGGTCGATGTTCTCGCTTGCCATCCTTACTCCGGGATTCCGAGGATCGCGCAGGCCTGGCGCAGGCTGTCCTGCGCCTGTTCGAGCGTCGGCGCCACGAAGGTCACGTGGCCCATCTTGCGTGCGCGGCGCGGATCGTCCTTGCCGTACAGGTGCAGGTTGGCGCCCGGCAGTGCCAGGACGCGGTCCCAGGCTGGTTCGCGCGGGGTGTCGCTGCTGCCTTCGAACCAGACGTCGCCCAGGATGTTGAGCATGACGGCGGGCGAATGCTGGCGCACGTCGCCCAGCGGCAGGCGCGCCATCGCGCGTACCTGTTGCGCGAATTGGCTGGTGATGCAGGCGTCGATGGTGTAGTGGCCGCTGTTGTGCGGGCGCGGCGCCATCTCGTTGACCACCAGGGTGCCGTCGGCAAGCACGAAGAATTCGATGCACAGCACGCCCACATAGCCCAGCTGGTTCACGATGGCGCGCGCCGCATCCTGCGCCTGTTTGGCGCAGGCATCGGAGACGTTCGGTCCCGGCACGGTGGTCGTGAACAGGATGCCGTCGCGGTGCACGTTCTCGGCGATCGGGTAGACCACCGAGGCGCCGTCATAGCCGCGCGCGGTGAGGATCGAGACCTCGTAGGCCAGCGGCAGCATCTTCTCCAGCAGGCAGGTGACGCCCTTCATGGCATCGAACGCGGCGCGCACGTCGTCGCGGCTGCGCACGCGCACCTGGCCCTTGCCGTCGTAGCCCATGCGCACGGTCTTCAGGATGCCGGGCAACAGGTCGTCATCGATGGCGTCGATGTCGGCATGCGAGGCGATGGTCTTGTGCGGCGCCGGCATCACGCCGGAGCTCGGGGCGCATTCGACGAAGAAGCGTTTTTCCGCGATGCGGTCCTGGGCGATCGATACGCAGGAGGCGGCCGGCGCGACAAAAGCGCGCTCACCCAGCCAGGCCATGCTGTCGGCCGGGACGTTCTCGAATTCGGTGGTGACGGCGACGCAGGCCTGGGCCAGTTCGGCCAGGCCGTTGGCATCGGCATAGCCGGCGTTGATCAGGCGCTCGGCGACCTGCCCTGCCGGGCAGTCCGCGGCTGGCTCGAGCACCGCGACCTTGTAGCCCATCGCCTGGGCGGCGTGGGCGAACATGCGGCCGAGCTGGCCGCCGCCCATCACGCCGAGCCAGGCCGACGGATTGGCGGATGGGAGAAACGATTCACTCATGCGTCAGAACGGGAAGAGTCATGGCCTGGGCCGCCGCGGTCTGCTCGGCGCGGAAGGCCAGCAGCTTCTGCGCCAGCGCATCGTCGGTCGCAGCCAGGATCGCCACCGCGGTCAGGGCCGCGTTGGCGGCGCCGGCTTCGCCGATGGCGAAGGTCGACACCGGCACGCCCTTCGGCATCTGCACGATGGAGAGCAGCGAATCTTCGCCGCGCAGGTACTTCGAAGGTACCGGCACGCCCAGCACCGGCACGATGGTCTTGGCGGCCACCATGCCCGGCAGGTGGGCGGCGCCCCCTGCCCCGGCGATGATCGCGCGCAGGCCGCGCTCGCGTGCGGTTTCCGCATAGGTGAACATCTCGTCCGGCATGCGGTGCGCCGAGATCACCTGCGCCTCGAAAGGCACGCCGAACTGCTTCAGGATGTCCACGGCATTCTTCATCACGTCCCAGTCGGACGAGGAACCCATGATGACGCCGACAACTGGCTTGTTTGCTTGCTCGCTCATCTTCTCAGGCCTTCAGCTTCTCGCCGGTGAGGCGTTCGATGGCTTCGAAATACTTGGCCTGGGTCTTTTCGATGACGTCCTGCGGCAGGGCCGGGGCCGGGGCGGTCTTGCCCCAGTCGGTCAGGGTTTCGAGGTAGTCGCGCACGAACTGCTTATCAAAACTCGGCGGCGACATGCCCGGCGCGTAGGAGTCGGCCGGCCAGAAGCGCGAGGAGTCGGCGGTCAGGACTTCGTCCATCAGGTGCAGCACGCCATTGTCGTCCAGGCCGAATTCGAACTTGGTGTCGGCGATGATGATGCCGCGGGTGGCGGCGTATTCGGCGGCGGTGGTGTAGAGCTGGATGCTGATGTCGCGCATCTTGGCAGCGAGTTCCTTGCCGATGCGGTTTTCCATTTCCTCGAACGAGATGTTCTCGTCGTGTTCGCCGATGTCGGCCTTGGCGGCCGGGGTGAACAGCGGCTGCGGCAGCTTGTCGGCCTGGCGCAGGCCGGCGGGCAGCTGGATGCCGCAGACGGCGCCGCTTTCCTGGTAATCCTTCCAGCCCGAGCCGATGATGTAGCCGCGCACGACGGCTTCGACCAGGATCGGCTTGAGGCGCTTGGCCACGACGGCGCGGCCGCGCACCTGCTCGACTTCATCCGGGGCCACCACGCTTTCCGGCGCCACGCCGGTCAGGTGGTTCGGCACGATGTGGCCGAGCTTCTCGAACCAGAAGTCGCTCATCTGGTTCAGCACCATGCCCTTGCCGGGAATCGGCTCGTTCATGACCACGTCGAAGGCCGACAGGCGGTCGGTGGTGACGATCAGGATCTTGTCGTCGCCGACAGCGTAGTTGTCGCGCACCTTGCCGTGACCGAGCAATGGCAGGGACTTGATGGTGGATTTGTAGAGGCTGTTCATAGAAGGGATATCAGGGAAACGGGACCGGGATGGTACCGGTCGAGTGGGTCAGGTCTGGGGGGTGGCCTGGGCCAGTGCGTAATTTTACGTCAATTTGCTACCAACCGCGCCGCTAACCCGTCGTTCCCGCGAAGGCGGGAACCCAGTTTTATTCGAGTGCAGCAGCAGTAGCACCTGCTGCTGGCAGCGAAACCGTCGCTCCGGCGAAGGCCGGAGCCCAAGTTTGCGTGCACTGTAGCGCACTCAAACATGTCGGTCTGCTGACGAAATTGGATCCCGGCCTGCGCCGGGATGACGTTGCTTTGGTGCGGTGGTGAGGCTGGCTGCAAGGTTCCTGCAGCGCAGCATGACTACATTTCCAACTCTTACTGGACGATCTGGGCCAGCTCGCCTGCCTTGTAGCGCTCGGCCATCTTCTCCAGCGGCACCGGCTTGATCTTGGCGGCCATGCCTTCGCAGCCGAAGGACAGGTAGCGCGCCTTGCAGATCTCGGTGGCGGCTTCGCGGGCCGGCTTCAGGTAGTCGCGCGGGTCGAACTTCGACGGGTTCTGGAACATGTACTTGCGGATCGCAGCGGTCATGGCCAGGCGGATGTCGGTGTCGATGTTGATCTTGCGGACACCATGCTTGATGCCTTCCTGGATCTCTTCGACCGGCACGCCGTAGGTCTCTTTCATGTCGCCGCCGAATTCGCGGATGATCGCCAGCAGTTCCTGCGGCACCGACGAGGAGCCGTGCATCACCAGGTGGGTGTTCGGGATGCGGGCGTGGATTTCCTTGATGCGGTCGATCGCCAGGATGTCGCCGGTCGGCTTGCGGGTGAATTTGTAGGCGCCGTGCGAGGTGCCGATGGCGATCGCCAGGGCGTCGCATTGCGTTTTGGCGACGAAGTCGGCGGCCTGGGCCACGTCGGTCAGCAGCTGCTCGCGGGTCATGGTGCCGTCGGCGCCGTGGCCGTCTTCCTTGTCGCCCTTCATGGTCTCCAGCGAACCGAGCACGCCCAGTTCGGCTTCGACGGTCACGCCGATCGAGTGCGCGAATTTCACGACTTCACGCGAGACTTCCACGTTGTATTCGTAGGAAGCGACCGACTTGCCGTCGGCCTCGAGCGAACCGTCCATCATCACCGACGAGAAGCCCGAACGGATCGCGGCCATGCAAACCGCCGGCGACTGGCCGTGGTCCTGGTGCATGACGACCGGGATGTGCGGGTAGGCTTCGACGGCGGCGTCGATCAGGTGACGCAGGAAGGCTTCGCCTGCGTATTTGCGGGCGCCGGCCGAGGCTTGCATGATGACCGGGCTGCAGGTGGCGTCGGCGGCGGCCATGATGGCCTGCACCTGTTCCAGGTTGTTGACGTTAAAAGCCGGCAGGCCATAACCGTTTTCGGCGGCATGGTCCAGCAGTTGACGCAGCGATACGAGTGCCATGGTTGATTACTCCAAACAATTAAGAAACTATTTCGTCCAGCTCGCCCACGCGCACGATCTTGAGCGCATTGGTGCCGCCGGCCTGCCCCATCGGCGAGCCCCAGGTCACGACGATCAGGTCGCCCTTGCGCACCATGCCTTCGCGAATCAGGACTTCTTCGGCCTTGCGCAGCACCGCGTGGCTGCCACCTTCCTGCAGCAGGTGGAATGCTCGCACGTTCCGGTACAGCGATGCCTTGCGCTGCGTCGTCTGCAGCGGGGTCAGGGCGAAGATCGGGGTATCGATCGAGTGACGGCTCATCCACAGTGCGGTCGAGCCCGATTCGGTCAGCGCCACGATCGCCTTCACCTTCAGGTGATGGGCCGTGAACAGGGTGCCGTAGGCGATCGACTGGTCGATGCGGGTGAACTGGACATTCAGGAAATCTGCATCCTGCTTGTTGTATTCGGATTGTTCGGCCTCGAGGCAGATCGCGGCCATCATTTCGACGGTCTCGACCGGGTATTTGCCCGATGCGGTCTCGGCCGAGGTCATCACGGCGTCCGTGCCGTCCAGCACGGCGTTCGCCACGTCCGAGACTTCGGCGCGGGTCGGCACGGCGTTGACGATCATCGACTCCATCATCTGGGTCGCGGTGATGGCCAGCTTGTTGGAGGCGCGCGCCATCTTGATCATGCGCTTCTGCAGCGCCGGCACCGCCGCGTTGCCCACTTCCACCGCCAGGTCGCCGCGCGCGACCATGATGCCGTCCGAGGCGTCCAGGATTTCCTGCAGCACGGGGATGGCTTCGGCGCGCTCGATCTTGGCGATCATCATCGGCTTGTGGCCGTAGGGCTCGCCGGCGATGTTGGCCAGCTGGCGCGCCATTTCCATGTCGGTGGCGTTCTTCGGGAAGGAGATCGCCAGGTAGTCGGCCTGGAAGCTCATCGCGGTCTTGATGTCTTCCATGTCCTTCGAGGTCAGGGCCGGCGCGGTCAGGCCGCCGCCCTGGCGGTTGATGCCCTTGTTGTTCGACAGCTCGCCGCCCACCTTCACGGTGGTGAAGATCTCGTGGTTGACGACCTTGTCGACGATCAGCACGATCAGGCCGTCGTTCAGCAGCAGCTTGTCGCCCGGCTTGACGTCGCGCGGCAGGGCCTTGTAGTCGAGGCCCACGCGGTCCTGGTTGCCCAGCTCGCCGTTCTCGCCCCAGCGGGCGTCGAGGATGAACTTGTCGCCGTTGTTCAGGAAAATCTTGCCCTCTTCAAACTTGCCGACGCGGATCTTCGGACCCTGCATGTCGGCCATGATCGCCACTTCGACGCCGCATTCGGCAGCCGCGCGGCGCACCAGGGCGGCGCGGTCGATGTGGTCCTGCGCCTTGCCATGCGAGAAGTTCAGGCGCACGACGTCGACGCCGGCGCGGATCATGCGGACGAGGATGTCGAAGTCGGTCGATGCCGGGCCGATGGTGGCAACGATCTTGGTGGCGTTGTACAGGGGGCGCGCAGCTTGCATGTGTCTGGAATCCTTGGTTCTGAAAAGAGAAGCGCAGCCACTGGGCTGCGCTGGTACTGATTACTTATTGTTCGGATTTACGCTGGAGCAGGATCTCGACTGCCGGCAGGGTCTTCCCTTCCAGGAACTCGAGGAAGGCGCCGCCGCCGGTCGAGATGTAGCCGATCTGGTCGCCGATGTCGTACTTGGCGATCGCGGCCAGGGTGTCACCGCCGCCGGCGATCGAGAAGCCGTTCGACTTGGCGATCGCCATCGCCAGGGTCCTGGTGCCTTCGGCGAACTGGTCGAATTCGAACACGCCCACCGGGCCGTTCCAGACGATGGTGCCGGCCTTGGCCACCTGCTCGGCCAGCATGGCGGCGGTCTTCGGGCCGATATCCAGGATCATGTCGTCGTCCGCCACGTCGGCCACGTCCTTGACGGTCGCAGCCGCGGTCGGGCTGAATTCCTTGGCGCAGAACACGTCCACCGGAATCGGCACCTGCGCGCCGCGCGCGGCCATCATGTCGATGATCTGCTTGGCCTCACCGACCAGGTCGTTCTCGACCAGCGACTTGCCGATGTTCAGGCCGACGGCCTTCATGAAGGTGTTGGCGATGCCGCCGCCGACGATCAGGTTGTCGACCTTGCCGGCCAGGCTCTGCAGGATGGTCAGCTTGCTCGACACCTTCGAGCCGGCCACGATGGCCAGCAGCGGACGGGTCGGCTGGCCGAGGGCCTTGCCCAGCGCATCCAGTTCGGCCCCCAAGAGAGGGCCGGCCACGGCCACCGGCGCGAACTTGGCGATGCCGTGGGTGGTGGCTTCGGCGCGGTGCGCGGTGCCGAAGGCGTCGTTGACGTAGACGTCGCACAGCTTGGCCATCTTCTGGGCCAGCTCGTCGGCGTTCTTCTTTTCGCCCTTGTTGACGCGGCAGTTTTCCAGCAGCACAACCTGGCCCGGCGCGACATCCACGCCATCGACCCAGTTCTGCTTGAGTTCCACCGGCTGGCCGAGCAGCTCGGACAGGCGCGCGGCGACCGGCGCCAGGCTGTCTTCCGGCTTGAACTCGCCTTCGGTCGGACGGCCCAGGTGCGAGGTGACCATCACGGCGGCGCCGGCCTTCAGGGCAGCCTGGATCGCCGGCACGGAGGCGCGGATACGGGTGTCTTCGGTGATATTGCCAGCGTCATCCTGCGGCACGTTCAGGTCGGCGCGGATGAATACGCGCTTGTTCTTCAGCGCATCGCGGTCGATCAGGTCTTGCAAACGGGTGAAACTGAGAACGTCGTCCATTGGCTAGTCAACAATGAAAAAGTGAAAAAACGTCATTGTACATTAGGGGGGCTAGGGAAAAACGTGTAACACGCGCAACAGTGTGAATACCAGCATGCCGAAGATGATCGTCATCAGCATGCTGCGGCGCCACAGGTAGAAAGCCAGGGCGGCGAGCGCCGCGATCAGCTTGGGATTGGCCAGCGTGAGCTGGGTCTGGCCCTGGGTGTCGATCAGCAGGTCGGGCCCGATGATGGCGGCCAGCGCGCAGGCCGGCGCATAGCGCAGCATCTCCTGCACCCGCGGCGGGATGGTGACGCGGTGGCCGATCAGCCAGAACGAGCTGCGAGTGGCGGCGGTGGCGACGCACAGCACGCCGATGGTGAGCCAGATTTCCCAATCAGCCATTGCGTGCCTTTTGTTTTGCGAGGGACTCTTCGACAAACATCGAAGTGACCATGCCGACCAGGACGGCCAGCAGCAGCCCGAGCTTGTACGGCAGGCCGTAGGCCAGCACCGATACCGCAATGGCGACCGCCACGCCGCACAGCGCCGCATTGTTGATGATGAGCGGCACCATGATGCACAGGATCGCCAGCGTGCCGGCAAAGCCCAGCCCCCATTCGGTCGGAATGGCGCTGCCCAGGAAAATGCCGATCAGCGAGCCGATCTGCCAGGCGAACCAGTTCGGGTACATCAGCCCCTTCAGGTAAGACAGTTTGCCGGCCACGCGTTCGGCGGTCGGATAGCGCTGCAGGAACATCGCCACGGTCAGGTCGCCCGAGACGTAGCCGAGCAGGAAGCGCTGCTTCCAGGGCAGGTGCGCGAAGTGCGGGCCGAGCAGTGCGGAGAAGATGACGAAGCGCAGGTTGACGACCAGGGCGGTGGCGAAGATGACCCAGATCGGTGCGGCGGCGGCAATCAGGGGAAGTGAAGCGAGCTGGGCGGATCCGGCGAAGACCAGCAGGGTCATGCCGACCGCCTGCGCGGCGGTCAGGCCGCTCTTGACCATCGCGATGCCCACCACCAGGCCCCAGGCGCCGATGCCGAACAGCGAAGGCAGGCCGGTCTTGAAGCCCTCGCGCCAGGCGGCGGGGTCGTGGGCTTCGGTGGGCTCCGTGGTGACAGCTGCTTGCGGGCCCGGCGGCAGGGCCGGGGTCATGTTGTTTTCCTGCAACTGCCGTATGGGGCGGATGCGGCGACGGGCTTGAAACGGTCGGGCATGAAACGCATGTAAGGGTGCGGCGCCAGGCTGGCAGCGCAATGCCCCCGGGCTCGTTTATGATCAGCTGGTAATTCTACCGATCATTTCGATATGCAGGTTGAATCGGATAGAATCTTGTCTTTGCCATTTCCCTTTTATGGAGAAAAACAGATGAACCAAAAGACGATGCCTGTGGTGGAACTCGAGGCCAAAGACCTGCCGGCACACTGCCCGAATCCGGCAATGCCGCTGTGGTCCTCGCACCCGCGCGTCTTCCTCGATTTCGACCACCACGGCGATGCCAAGTGCCCATACTGCGGCACCCAGTACCGCCTGGCCCCGGGCGTCGAGCTCAAGCACCACTGATCTTCCCGGTGCGGCGCCAGCCGCACCGATCTTCCATGCACTACCGCGCGCCCGCATGGCTGCCTGGCGGCCACCTCCAGACCATCTATCCGGCGACCTGCGTCGCCAAACCGCCCGTCGCCTACCGGCGCGAGCGCTGGAGCAGCAGCGACGGCGACTTCATCGATGTCGACTTCGTCGACGGCCAGCCGGGCAAGCCGCTGGTCGTGCTGTTCCATGGCCTGGAAGGCTCGTCCAACAGCCATTACGCGCGCTCGCTGATGGCGGCGCTGCGCGCACGCGGCTGGTCCGGCGCGGTGCCGCACTTCCGCGGCTGCTCGGGCGAAGCCAACCTGATGCCGCGCTTCTACCATTCCGGCGACGCCGCGGAAGTCGACTGGGTGGTGCGCAAGCTCCATGCGCGCGCCCCCGGTCCCCTGTTCGCGGCGGGCGTGTCCCTGGGCGGCAATGCGCTGCTGCGCTGGCTGGGCGAATCGGGCCATGGGGCGGACATCGTCGAGGCCGCCTGCGCGGTGTCGGCGCCGCTCGACCTGGCGCGCGGCGGCGAAGCGCTGTCGTCCGGCTTCAACATGCTGTACACGCGCATGTTCCTGCAGACGCTCAAGCCCAAGTGCCTGGCCAAGCTGGAACGCTATCCCGGCCTGTTCGACCGCGGCGCCCTGATGGCGGCGCGCGACCTCTACGCCTTCGACAACGTGGTGACCGCGCCGCTGCACGGCTACAAGGACACCGACGACTACTGGCACCGCGCCAGCGCCCGCCACGTGCTGCACGAGATCACCGTGCCGACCCTGGTGCTCAACGCCCGCAACGACCCCTTCCTGCCCGGCCGGCACTTGCCCCAGTCCGCCTCGAAAGCGGTGACGCTGGAGTATCCTGACGAAGGTGGGCACGTCGGCTTCGCCGTGGGTCCCTTCCCCGGACGGATCGACTGGCTGCCGCGGCGCATCCTGGCCTTCTTCGACAGCGCGGCGCCTGCCGCAAGCCGCGCGCCCGGCGCGCTCGAACCATGCGAAGCTTGAGACTATGGACGACATCGTAAAACAGGCAATGGCCAAGTGGCCGAACGTACCGCACTGCTACGGCTGGCTGGCGCTGGATGCGCGCGGCAACTGGCGCATGCGCGACGAGGCGGCGCAGCGCGCCAATGCGCCGGGCGACAAGCTGGCGAATGCGGCGCTGGTAGGCTTCATCAACCGTAACTACGCGCACGACGACAAGGGCCGCTGGTATTTCCAGAACGGCCCGCAACGCGTGTACGTGAACCTGGAAGCGACGCCCTTCATCGCGCGCACCGACCCAAGCCAGGGCTTCGTGCTGCAGACCGGCCAGGCGCTGGCGGCGGTGGAAGCGGCCTACATGACCGATGCCGGCGCCGTGATCCTGCAGGCCGGCGAGATCGTCGCCCAGCTCGACGACCGCGACGTGGCCCAGGTGCTGGCGCGCATGGAGCTCGACGGCCAGCCGGCCTCGGTGGAAGCAATCATGGCCTGGCTGGAGGACGACTCGGCCGAGCTGACGCTGGACCGTGTGAAAGTGGAACGCTTGTCGGCCGATGCGCTGCAACGCCGCTTCGGCTACGTGCAAGCGCCCGGGACCTGATCTACGGGAAGTCCTTCTCGGTTTCCTTCTCGGCCTTCTGGCGCGCCTTCAGCTCGCGCTCGCGCGCATCGATGACGGCCTGGTCGTAGAAGGACACGTCGCCCGCCTTGCGCGCCAGGTCGAGCTGCGCCACCGCTGCCGGCAACGCGCCCGCCAGCGCATACGATTCCGCCAGCGCCATGTGCTGCAGGGCGATCTTGCCCTGCTTGGCATAGGTCCGCGCCAGCATGTCGTGCAGCTTCGGCTCTTCGCGGTAGAGCTGGGTCTGGTCGCGCAGGTAGCGGGTGGCCTCTTCAAACTTGCCGGCCGCAATCAGCGCCTCGCCGTACTGGCGTGCGATGGCCCGCGACAGCGGATAGCGCTGGCGCGCGGCATCCGCTTCCTGCACCGCCTGCTCGGCCATCGCCGGCCCCTGGCCGGGCGCCAGCTTGATCTCGACGGACAGCCCGGCGAACATCGCCGCGCCGTCGCCGGCATTCGATTCGGCCGACAGGACACCCTCCTTCGGCTTGACGGTGGCGCGCGCCTTGTCGAGCCATTCCTGGGCCTCGACCAGGTTCCCCTGGCGCAGCGCCAGCAGCGACAGCCCGTACTGCGCGCCGGCCTGCAGGTGGCGGTGCGATTCCTTGAGCTGGGCGTCGAACGCGTTCTTCGCCTCGCGGCGGCCACCGACGCTCTCGTCCTGCAGCACGCGGGCACGCGCGCGCACCAGCTGGAAGTCGAGGTTGTCCACGCGCGCCTTTTTCGGCATCTCGCGGATGCGCGCCTGCATGTCGGTGATGCGCTCGGCCGTCAGCGGGTGGCTGCTCAGGTGGGCCAGGTTCGCGGGGATGTCGCCCGACAGCTTGGTGGCGCTCTGCAGGCGCCTGAAGAAGCCGACGATGCCGGTGACGTCAAAGCCACCCGCGCCCATGATCTGGAAACCCACGCGGTCGGCCTCGCGCTCGGCCTCGCGGCTGAAATTGAGCTGGCGCTGCACGGCCAGGCCCTGCCCGCCCATCAGGACGCCCATCGCGGCATCGGAGCTTGCCTTGGCGGCCAGCGCGGCCAGGATCATCGAGGCCAGCGGCAGCAGCACGTCCTGCTTCTGCTGCCCGATCATGCGGGCGATGTGACGCTGCGACACGTGGCCGATCTCGTGCGCCATCACGCCGGCCAGCTCCGACTCCTTCTGCGCCGCCACGATCAGGCCCGTGTGGGCGCCGATGAAGCCGCCCGGTAGGGCGAAGGCGTTCAGGTTCACGTCGCGCATCGCGAAGAAGGTGAAATCGGCATTGGTCTCGCCGCGCGCGCCGGGCACCGACGACAGCAGCGTGTTGCCGAGGTTGTTCAGGTACTCGGTGATCTGGTCGTCGTCGAGATAGGCCGGGTCGCGCCGGACGTCGCGCATGATCTCTTCGCCGAGCTTGCGCTCGAGTACCGGCGACAGGTCCTGGCGCGCGGTGTCGCCTAGCGTCGGCAGGCGCAGGTTGTTCGGCTTTTGAAGTGGCTCGGCGGGTGCGGCAATGGCGAGGGCGGCCGCCGTGCACAGGGCAATGGCGGTCAACGCAGGGCGCCAGCGGCGCGCCGATGCTGGGCGGGGAGCGTAGTTCACAATGCTATGATAACCCTATCCGCAGCCGCGTTGCTGCACGGCGAAACACTTTGTTTAACAACCTTATTGGGTTAGCAATGAGCACTTCCACCCCGCCCGCAGAGCACCTGACCCACTTCGACGCCACCGGCCAGGCCCACATGGTCGACGTCGGCGCCAAGCAGGACACCCACCGCATCGCCGTGGCGGCCGGCACCATCCGCATGAAGCCGGAGACCCTGGCGCTGATCCAGTCGGGCAATGCGAAAAAGGGCGACGTGATCGGGATTGCCCGCATCGCCGCGATCATGGCTTCCAAACGGACCAGCGACCTGGTGCCGCTGTGCCATCCGCTGCCGATCACGCGGGTGGCGGTGGATTTCGAGGTGGACCCGGTGGCCAGCAGCGTGCATTGCCGGGCGCAGGTCGAGACCATCGGCAAGACCGGGGTCGAGATGGAGGCATTGACGGCCGTTCAGGTGGGGCTGCTGACGATCTATGACATGTGCAAGGCGGTCGATCGCGGCATGGTGATGACCAATGTGCGGGTGCTGGAGAAGCACGGGGGCAAGAGCGGGGACTGGACGGCCGCCCTGTCCTAACGCAGCCGGCACTCTCAAGCGCGGTTCGTCACCACGGTGATGCCTTCGGCAAGCGCGAGCCGCTCCAGGGCGTCCTCCAGCAGGGCGCGGGCCTGACCCGCGCTGCGTTGCAAGCTCGCGTGAAGTTCGGCATCTTCCGGGCTGCGTAGCGCGCACTGGGCGCTGTAGCGCTCGAAACTCCCAACGGTCATCAAGACCTCGGCCAGATGCCGCGGGCACTCGCAAGTCAGTCGCCCGCTTGTTTGTGCCAGCATCGATAGTGTTTCGTCTCCATAGCGCGGCGCATGCACCGGTGGTGGTGTATGAGACAGGGGTATCCGCTCTCCCTGCATCGCAAGCCGGCACAAGGACAAGAGTTCACTCAAGTCGGCAGGCAGGCGGGCCACCAGGCAGCCGGCGTTGCGCAAGGCCCGGATCGTTGCTCCGGACGAAAAACGGTACAGTACCAGAATCGCGGCTGGAATGCGCCCGCGGAGGGCCTCGATGCGGGGCAATACCATATCGTCCAGTTCCGCCTTCTCGACAATCAACACCTCGCCATCAACGTCGACGTCTTCCTGACCGAGCTCGGCCAGCGTGGCACAGCGCAGGCGCAGGTCGAGCCCAATCGCGTCGGCGCCGAGCGCGACCAGCCTGCGCGGCAAGCTTGCTCCCACGACCACCGCACGTATCGGTACAGTCGACAACGAGACCTGTCCCGGATTGTGCTGCTCCAACATCGATTCCAATTGTTGACGTGACAAGCTGGCCAGCAAGCCGATGCCGTGCCCCTGGTCGACCAGTTGCTTGAGCAAGGCAAGACGCTCGACTTGCTCGGCCGAGTAAAGGCGTTGCCCATGCATGGAGCGTTGGGTGTCGGATATCTGATAGCGCCGTTCCCATACGCGCAAGGTTTCGACTGGCAAGCCAGCCATGCGAGCAGCTGTACCGGCACGATAGACAACCGTCTGCTGAACCGCTTTTTCGAAATTCTTCATGTACATGCACCGTTTTTGAACCATATATATGAGAAATTATAGGTTCACATCTTAGACATCTTGCCAAAATTTTCTATATTATCGGGACAAGTTCATTTCATTCACCCCTACCCAAGGAGCGCATCATGAAACGATTCTTCCTCGCAGTCCCGTTTGCTCTGTCCCTCGGCTCGGCCCAGGCTGCCGATATCGTCGACACCGCCAAGTCGGCCGGCAGCTTCAATACGCTGGTCACCGCCGTGCAGGCAGCTGGCCTGGTCGACACCCTGAAAGGTCCCGGTCCGTTCACGGTGTTCGCGCCGACGGATGCGGCATTCGCCAAGATTCCGAAGGCGAAGCTGGACGCCCTGCTCAAGGATAAGGAAGCATTGACGAAGGTCCTGACCTACCACGTGGTTCCAGGCAAGGTGATGGCGGCGGACGTCAAGCCGGGCATGGTCAAGACCGTCGAGGGCAATGCGTTCAAGGTCAGCACCAGCGGCGGCAAGGTCATGGTCGACAAGGCCACTGTGACGAAAACCGACATCGCGGCGGACAATGGCGTCATCCACGTGATCGATACGGTCATCATGCCGAAGTAAGCCATGTTCCCACCGCCGATCACAGCATCGGCGGTGGTTTCCGTGACGTCTCTCTGCCCACAATCTCACCAATATTCACCATTCGAATAGGCAATGTCAGCACACATGTAAGCTGATATGATGCCGCCTCCCGCACGTCGTCCCGACGGCGAATCTGGCCCCGCATCGCATGACCACCGAACAAGCCCGCGAACTCAAGCCCCAGGAATTCGAGTTCGAAACCATGAACCTGCAGGTCGGCGTCCGGCTGCAGGTGATGACCCACCGGCACCTCAAGCCCGCCCAGTATTTCTCGACCCTGATCGGCTACGTCAAGGACGAATACCTCATCATCAAGATTCCGACCGAGAACGGCGCGCCGATCGCCATGACGGAAGGCGATCCGCTAACGATCCGGGTGTTTTCGGGGGTGAACGTGTGCTCGTTCGCGTGCTCGGTCGAGCGGGTGTTCCCGCGGCCGCTGAACTACGTGCACCTGTCTTTCCCGACCGCGATCCAGGGCACCAGCCTGCGCGGTGCGATGCGGGTCAGGGCCGACATTCCGGCGCGTGTATTCAAGGCGAGTGGGGCCGCGTCACCGATCGCCTGCACGCTGGCCAACGTCTCGGTGACCGGAGCCAGGATCGACTCGAACTATCCGCTGCCGGCCGACAGCGAAGTGCTCACGTTGGCGTTCACGCTGGCGACGCCGCCCACCAACGAGGAAGTGCCGGTGGAGACCCTGGCCGCGATCCGGAACATGACGGTGGCCCGGCCGGCGCCGGACAAGCCCGATGTCTACAGCTACGGCGTCCAGTTCGTCGACCTCGATCCGGTGCACTACACCCTGCTGCAGAACATGACCTACGAGGCGCTGCTGGCGGACCGGCTCAAGATCGTCTAGGGACGCGCTCTCCCCCGCTCCAAATGATGTCCATGGTAAATTGCCGGCCTGCGTAAGCAGCGCCCTGCCGCTTGCCAGATGACAACAAGGATGGAGCATGAATATTCGTTTGTCGGGTTTGCTGCCAATGGTGGCGGCGGCCCTTGTCGCGACGAGCGCGAGCGCCGCGCCGCGCGGCTTTACCGTGGAAGACCTGGTGAACATGGAACGGGTGGGCAGCCCGGCCGTGTCGCCCGACGCCAGCCGCGTCGTCTACACCGTGCGCAGCACCGACATGAGCAAGAACCGCGGCCACACCGAACTGTGGATGCTCGACCTGCGCACTGCCGGGGCGGTGCCGCAGCGCCTGACCAATCACGGTTCCAGCAGTACCGAACCGGAATGGTCGCCGTCCGGGGACGCCATCTATTTCCTGTCCTCCCGCTCGGGTTCGTCGCAAGTGTGGCGCCTTCCGATTGCCGGCGGCGCGGCGGGCGAGCCGGTGAAGGTCACCGACCTCCCCCTCGACGTGGAGAGCTTCCGCATCTCGCCGGCAGGCGACCGCCTGGCGATGAGCCTGTCGGTCTTCCGCGACTGCGCGGATCTCGCCTGCACCACACAGCGCCTTGACGCGAAGGACAAGGACAAGACCAGCGGCAAGTTGTATGACCGCCTGTTCGTCCGTCATTGGGACACCTGGAAGGACGGACGCAACAACGTGCTGTTCTCGGCGCCGCTCGACAGCGCCGGCAAGGCGGGCGGCGTGCCGGTCGCGCTATCGGGCTCGCTCGACGGCGACGTGCCCTCGAAACCCTTCGGCGACCGCGAAGAGTTCCGCTTCAGCCCGGACGGCAAGACCATCGTGTTCGCAGCCCGCATTGCCGGCAAGACCGAGGCCTGGTCGACCAACTTCGACCTGTACACCGTGCCGTCCGCGGGCGGCGTCCCGCGCAACCTCACGGCCGACAACCTAGCCTGGGATACCAAGGGCGTGTTTTCGCCTGACGGGAAAACCCTTGCCTACCTGGCGATGGCGCGTCCCGGCTTCGAGGCGGACCGCTACCAGGTGATGCTGATGGATGTGGCGAGCGGCGCAAAGCGCACGCTGGCTGCCGACTGGGACCGCTCCGCCGGCAGCCTGCACTGGCGTGCCGACGGCAAGGCCCTGATCGTCGATGCCGAAGACCTGGGCCAGCACCGGCTGTTCTCGGTCGAGGTCGCGAGCGGCAAGGTGACGGCGCTGACCGACAAGGGCGCGGTCGGCGCCTTCGACGTGCGCGGCAATACGGTGGTCTATACCCAGGCCAACCTGGCCTCCGGCGCGCAGCTGTTCGCCATGCAGCCCGGCGGCCGGCCAAGGCAGCTGACCAGGCTGAACGCCGAGCGCCTGGCCGACGTGCGCTGGGGCGATTACGAGCAGTTCAGCTTTGCCGGGGCCAATGGCGAGACGGTGTACGGGCACGTGATGAAACCCTGGAATGCCGAACCGGGCAAGAAGTACCCGATCGCTTTCCTGGTGCACGGCGGGCCGCAGGGCAGCTTCGGCAACGGCTGGAGCTATCGCTGGAATCCCCAGGTGTATGCGGGCGCGGGCTATGCCACCGTGTTCATCGACTTCCATGGCTCGACCGGTTACGGCCAGAAATTCACCGATTCAATCAGCGGCGACTGGGGTGGCAAGCCGCTGGTGGACCTGCAGAAGGGACTGGACGCGGCCGTGAAGAAGTTCCCATGGCTCGACCGCGAACGCAGTTGCGCCCTGGGCGCGTCCTACGGCGGCTACATGATGAACTGGATCGCGGGGAACTGGAACGACGGCTTCCGCTGCCTGGTCAACCACGACGGCGTGTTCGACAGCCGCGGCATGGCCTACTCGACCGAGGAACAGTGGTTCACGGACTGGGAAAACGGCGGCGCCTATTTCGCGGCGCCCGACAATCACGAGCGCTTCAATCCGGTCCACCACGTGAACAAGTGGAAGACGCCGATGCTGGTGATCCAGGGCGACCTCGATTTCCGCATCCCGACGGCGCAGGCCCTGTCCACCTTCACCGCGCTGCAGCGCAAGGGCATCGACAGCCAACTGCTGGTGTTCCCGGACGAGAACCACTGGGTGCTCAAGCCGGCGAACTCGGTGCAGTGGCATCATACGGTGATGAAGTGGCTGGATCGCTACCTGAAGAAGTAATGCTGTAAACGAAAAAGAGACCGCCGTGGCGGTCTCTTCGAACGATCGCCATCGCGATCGTTCCCATGCTGCGTGGAGGTTATTCGGTCGGGGTGGTGGCCAGATCGCAACCTGCCGGCTTGTAGTCATCCTTCGAGAAGCCTTCAGTCTTGCATTCGTAAGTACCGGTAGCGGTGCGATTCAGCAGGATCTTTGCGGTGCCTTGGGTACCGATACGGCCCGGGCTTTCGATGGTGCAGGTCAGGGCAGCGCCGGCGCCGGTGTCGCCAGGCACGCCGGCTTCGATGGTGGTGCAGTTGCCGGTCTTCTCAGCCAGGCCAGCCTTGGCCAGGTACTGCGCTTCAGTCGTTGCGCTGCCTTCAACGAAAGCCATTTCGTAACCGGTCTTGCCCGCTGCGATGTCGGCATAGGCAGCAGCTGCCTTGCCCTTGGCAATGTAGTCCTGGTAGGCCGGGATTGCCACGGCAGCCAGGATACCGATGATCGCGACGACGATCATCAGTTCGATCAGGGTGAAACCGCCTTCAGCTTTTTTGGTTTGCATTTGCTTGATGTTCATTTCTATCTCTCCAGGGTGGTGTTTCGGGTAATTGGGTTACTGCTTGTTGCCACGCTTTCCTATATGCAAGGCGTGTGCCAGCCCGAAAAATGCTGATTTTATTAGCAGGGAGATAAGGAAACGTCGTGCCAGGACAGGTTTTGGCTTGAGCAGTGACAAAATTTGTCACTTGAGCTCAGCAATTTTTGTCAGCTGGACAGTTTATGGAACGTAATTTGTCATGCATACCAAGGGCGCTCGTCATGGCATGCCAAAAATTTACCGAGTGGTAAAAAAAACGGGGAGCTCACGCTCCCCATTTTCGTCGACCTTGAACTGCTCAGATTACAGCATGGCCTTCAGCAGGCGCGCCATTTCCGACGGGTTCTTGGTGACCTTGATGCCGCAGGCTTCCATGATTTCCAGCTTGGCTTGCGCGGTATCGGCGCCGCCCGAGATCAGCGCGCCGGCGTGGCCCATGCGCTTGCCCGGAGGCGCGGTGACGCCAGCGATGAAGCCGACGACCGGCTTCTTCATGTTGTCCTTGATCCACTGAGCAGCGTTCGCCTCGTCCGGGCCGCCGATCTCACCGATCATGATGACCGCGTCGGTGTCAGGATCGTCGTTGAACATGCGCATCACGTCGATGTGCTTCAGACCGTTGATCGGGTCGCCGCCGATGCCGACTGCCGACGACTGGCCCAGGCCCAGGGCGGTCAGCTGGCCGACTGCTTCATAGGTCAGGGTGCCCGAGCGCGACACGACGCCGATACGGCCCTTCTTGTGGATGTGACCCGGCATGATGCCGATCTTGATCTCGTCCGGGGTGATCAGGCCTGGGCAGTTCGGGCCCAGCAGCAGGGTCTTGGAGCCGGCCTTGGCCATGCGATCCTTGACTTCCATCATGTCACGGACAGGGATGCCTTCGGTGATGCAGATTGCCAGGTCCAGCTCGGCTTCAACGGCTTCCCAGATGGCGGCGGCTGCGCCTGCCGGCGGAACGTAGATCACCGACACGGTAGCGCCGGTTTCCGACTTGGCTTCCTTGACCGATGCGTAGATCGGGATGCCTTCGAAATCTTCGCCGGCTTTCTTCGGGTTCACGCCTGCCACGAAGGCTTCACGGCCGTTCGCGTAGTCGCGGCACATGCGGGTGTGGAACTGGCCGGTCTTGCCGGTGATACCTTGGGTGATGACTTTGGTGTCTTTGTTAATCAGAATCGACATTTTTATTTCCTTCGCGAATTAGGCTTGGCCAGCGGCAGCGGCAACGACCTGCTTCGCTGCGTCTTCCATGGTGTCGGCGGAGATGATTGGCAGGCCCGAATCGGCCAGCATCTTCTTGCCCAGGTCTTCGTTGGTGCCCTTCATGCGGACGACCAGCGGCACTTGCAGCGACACGGCCTTCGATGCGGTGATGACGCCTTCGGCGATCACGTCGCAGCGCATGATGCCGCCGAAGATGTTGACCAGGATGGCTTTCAGGCCCGGGTTCTTCAGCATGATCTTGAATGCTTCGGTGACCTTCTCTGCGGTCGCACCGCCGCCCACGTCCAGGAAGTTGGCCGGCTCGCCGCCGAACAGCTTGATGGTGTCCATGGTGGCCATGGCCAGGCCGGCGCCGTTCACCAGGCAGCCGATGTTGCCGTCCAGCGAGATGTAGGCCAGGTCGAACTTCGATGCTTCGACTTCAGCCGGATCTTCTTCGTCCAGGTCGCGGTAGGCGACGATTTCCGGGTGACGGAACAGGGCGTTCGAGTCGAAGTTGAACTTGGCGTCCAGGGCGATGACCTTGCCCGAACCGGTCAGGATCAGCGGGTTGATTTCGGCCAGCGATGCGTCGGTTTCCCAGTAAGCCTTGTACAGGCCTTGCAGGTTGGTGCGCGCGTCGACGATCGACGCTTCCGGCACGCCGATCTTGCGGGCGACGTCGTCGGCCTGCTCATCGGTCAGGCCGACCGACGGTTCGATCACGACGTTGTGGATCTTTTCCGGGTTGCTGTGCGCGACTTCTTCGATGTCCATGCCGCCTTCCGACGAGGCCATCAGCACGACCTTCTGGGTGACGCGGTCGGTGACCAGGGAAACGTACAGTTCCTTCTTGATGTCAGCGCCTTCTTCGATCAGCAGGCGGCGGACTTTCTGGCCTTCCGGGCTGGTCTGGTGCGTGATCAGCTGCATGCCCATGATCTGGTCGGCGTATTCCTTGACCTGTTCCAGCGACTTGGCAACCTTGACGCCGCCGCCCTTGCCGCGGCCGCCTGCGTGGATCTGCGCCTTGACGACCCAGACCGGGCCGCCCAGCTCTTCAGCTGCCTTCACGGCCTCTTCCACGTTCATGCACGGAATGCCGCGCGGAACGGTCACTCCGAATTTTCGGAGGATTTCTTTGCCCTGATACTCATGGATTTTCATGCTGGCTTCCCTTCTTATCTATGTACTGAATGAGTAATACGGTTGAATTACAAAATGACAAACAGCGAATCCTAACCCGACACGGCTTTGATCGACCAGCGGGGATAGTAGGTGGCCACGGCCGGTCCGTCGCTGCGCAGCGCATGGCAACGGTCGAGCTCGAAAGGCCGTTCGGCCGCGCTTTTATTCGCATCTGCGTCGGCGCCGCCGCGATCGTCGAACACGTCGTCGGCGTAGGCCTGCAGCGCTGCGGTGGGCAGCACCTGGGCCAATTCGGTCAGGTGGGTGCAGCCGAGCACGCCGGACAGGCGATCTTTCAAGTGCAGCCGGAAGTGGTTCATGAGCGACAGGCCGACCAGCTTTTTGTAAGCAGGGCCGATGGTCTCGCAAAAACCGGGATACGGAACGGAATCGGACGCGGCTTCGGCGTCCACGATGGTCAGCTTGCGGTCGATGGTGACGCGCAGCTTGAGGTCGTGTACAGGCATGCCGCCCGGTCGATCACCGGAAGGCAGCGAAATGTCACGGGTTTTGACGTCGCGGATACTGGCGTCCAGATCCCACAGGCCATCGTCGCGCGCATAGGCTTCGACGGTGATGGCGCGCGTATGCCGGAGCGAGCGCGATACGGGAGGAGACAGGGGCATAAAAACCAATGCCGCTTACGCGGCGGTTAGTGGTGCAGCCAGTGTGCTTCATGCACGTTGCCGTAGCTTCTACGACAACAACCGCTCATGCGGCGCTGCTTAAACCGTGAAAGTTTAGCACACGGCGTTGGCGGTTGCACTGCAACAGCGGCCTTTTTGCTGCACTGCAGGCAAGATTGGACGGGTTTCTTGCTGAGCCGTCAATATTGCTTTGGCTGGACGGGTCTGGCGGGTTGGCAAGACCAATCTCGACAGCGGCGCGCCGCACAGGCTCCGTAAACGCACAGCGCCAGCGTGCAGCGCCATCGTCCGTTGAGGAATATGCCTGGGCATATCGGGGATGACGCTCCACGCTGGCGCCGGAGCATGCTTCTATATAGAAGAAGCGCAATGATCGAGGGTGATACATCAGGCCTGCGGCCACGCCTGGCATATCGTCAGAGCAAGCCTGGGGCCAGGCCGGCTCGTCAGGGCAACAGGCTCGAACTCCAGCCTGTTTACAGCTCGTCGTCGTCGGGAGCGCCCTGCATTGCGATCCGTGCAGCGCGTTGGGAGAAACCACGCTGCAGCATGAAACGCATCTGCTTGGCACGCTCAGCCGCATCGGCGGCGACGGTGCCGAACTTGCGCCGCCAGACTTCGGTGGCGCGTGCGGTTTCGCTGTCGGCGAGCGCGGCCTTGATCTCATCCAGCGCTTCGCCGTTGACGCCGTGGCTTTGCAGCTCGGCCATCACGCGGCTGTTGCCGAAGCGGCTTGCCTTCCTGTTGATCAGGGATTCGGCAAAACGCTCCTGCGACAGCCAGTTGTTCTTCTCAAGGAAATCCAGGAGGGCTTCCACGTCATCGCCCTCCTCGGCATAACGGGCCAGCTTGCGCCCCAGCTCGAGCCGGCTGTGCTCGCGCATCGACAAGTAGCGAAGCGCGCGCGCTTTCAGGCTCAGCTGGGGTGCAGGCATAGGCACTCTACAAGCTCAGCGATTACTCGCCGACTGCCTTCAGCTTGTCCTTGCCGCTGTCTTCGACAGCAGCCAGGACCGGCGGCAGCTCGCGCACGCCCAGCGCAGCACGGACCTTGTTCTCGATTTCGCGTGCCAGTGCCGGACGATCTTTCAGGAACTGACGGGCGTTGTCCTTGCCCTGGCCGATGCGTTCGCCGTTATAGCTGTACCACGAACCCGACTTCTCGACGATCTTGTTGTCGGCGCCCAGGTCCAGGATTTCGCCTTCGCGCGAGGTGCCTTCTCCGTACAGGATATCGAAGTGGGCTTCCTTAAACGGCGGCGCGATCTTGTTCTTGACGACCTTGACCTTGGTTTCGTTACCGATCACTTCGTCACCCGACTTGATCGAACCGGTACGGCGGATGTCCATACGTACGGAGGCGTAGAACTTCAGCGCGTTACCGCCGGTGGTGGTTTCCGGGCTGCCGAACATCACGCCGATCTTCATACGGATCTGGTTGATGAAGATGACCAGGGTATTGGTACGGTTGATCGAGCCGGTCAGCTTGCGCAGCGCCTGCGACATCAGTCGCGCCTGCAGGCCCGGCAGCGAGTCGCCCATGTCGCCTTCGATTTCGGCGCGCGGGGTCAGTGCCGCCACCGAGTCGATGACCACGAGGTCGACCGAGCCCGAACGCACCAGCGCGTCGGTGATTTCGAGGGCTTGCTCGCCGGTGTCCGGCTGCGAGATCAGCAGCTCGCCCAGGTTGATGCCCAGTTTCTGCGCGTAGGTCACGTCGAGCGCGTGCTCGGCGTCGATGAAGGCGCAGGTGCCGCCCAGTTTCTGCATCTGGGCGATGGTCTGCAGCGTCAGGGTGGTTTTACCCGACGATTCCGGACCGTAGATCTCGACGATACGGCCGCGCGGCAGGCCACCGACGCCCAGCGCGATGTCCAGGCCCAGCGAGCCGGTGGAAACAGTCTGGACTTCCTCGACCGGTGCGCTGGTGTCCATGCGCATCACCGAGCCCTTGCCGAACTGCTTTTCAATTTGCGCCAGGGCGGCGGCCAGCGCCTTGCCCTTTTCAGCGGCGTTTACTGCGGTTTTTTTGTCGTCCATGGTGTACTTTCAGCTGTGGAGTAGGCAAGGTAGGGGCGCTACCACGCAAATCAAGGTCACTACTGTATAAAAACTCAGTGGTTTGAACAAGCGAAATCAAGCCACTACTGTATATAAATCCAGTGGTTTAGGCAAGCGAAAAAAGTCGCCGTGTTGTTATCCGTAAGACTCGCATTGTTGCGATAAATCAAACACAATAGGGCCTGTCAAAGGTCTAACGAATACTGAGGTAGCCCCATGCGAATTCTGCTCGCCGAAGATGATAGCGTACTTGCCGATGGGCTAACGCGTTCCCTGCGCCAGTCCGGCTATGCCATCGATTGCGTCAAGAACGGCCAGGATGCCGATACGGCATTGTCCACCCAGGAGTTCGACCTCCTGATCCTCGACCTCGGCCTGCCCAAGCTGTCCGGCCTGGAAGTGCTGCGCCGCCTGCGCGCGCGTTCCTCGCTGCTGCCGGTGCTGATCCTCACCGCCGCCGACTCGGTCGAGCAGCGCGTCGAGGGTCTCGACCTCGGCGCCGACGACTACATGGCCAAGCCTTTCGCCCTGTCCGAGCTGGAGGCGCGGGTGCGCGCCCTCCCCCGCCGCGGCGCCGGCGGCGGCCCCGCCGTGGTGCGCCACGGCCCGCTGGTGTACGACCAGGTCGGCCGCAGCGCCTACATCAACGACCAGATGCTCGACCTGTCGGCGCGCGAGCTCGGCCTGCTGGAAGTGCTGCTGGCGCGCACCGGGCGCCTGGTCTCCAAGGAGCAGCTGGTCGACCACCTGTGCGAATGGGGCGAGGAAGTCTCGAACAACGCCATCGAGGTCTACGTGCACCGCCTGCGCAAGAAAATCGAGGTCGGCGGCGTGCGCATCGCCACCGTGCGCGGCCTTGGCTACTGCCTCGAGAAATACTCAGACGCCCCGCGCGCCCCGGTCCAAGAGAACAAGTGAACGAGCACGAACGCGGCCTTGCCGACAAGCCGCCAAGCGCGGGGCAGGACCCGTTCGCGCCCTTCCAGGCGGGCCAGTACCAGCCCTGGATCCCACCCAATCCCGAGCCCGACGAGAACATCCGCCATTCGCTGTTCGGCGAGATCCTCGACTGGATGCTGGCCCCGCTGCTGCTGTTGTGGCCGATGAGCATCGCGATCACCTACCTGGTGGCCAAGTCGATCGCCAACCAGCCTTTCGACGACGCGCTGGAAGACCGCGTCACCGTGCTGTCGCAGCAGATCCGCACGGTGGCCGGCCGGCCCGAGGTGCAGCTGCCCGGCAGCGCGACCGACGTGCTGCGCGCCGACGACGTCGACAGCGTCTACTTCCAGATCAGCGGGCCGGACGGCGCCCACCTCGACGGCGACCGCGACCTGCCGCGCCCGCGCAAGGGCATGCTCGAGGAAGGCGCCCATGGCGGCGCCGTGCTCTTCCGCAATGACAACATCCACGGCACGCCGGTACGCGTCGCCTACTCCTGGGTCAACCTCGATCCGCTGCGCGCCCGTCCGGCGGGCACGCCCCCCAGCCTGGCCCTGGTGCAGGTCGCCGAAACCCTCGACAAGCGCGCCCACCTGGCCAACGAGATCATCAAGGGCGTGATCCTGCCCCAGTTCATCATCCTGCCGGTGATCCTGGCGCTGGTCTGGTTCGCGCTGTCGCGCGGCCTGTCCCCGCTGGCCGAGCTGCAGGAGCGCATCCGCGCGCGCCCGCAGGACGACCTGTCGCCGATCGACCCGCGCCAGGTGCCGGAAGAGATCTCGCCGCTGGTCGGCTCCTTCAACGACATGCTCGAGCGCCTGGCCCAGACCGTCGAGATGCAGAAGCGCTTCATCGCCGACGCCGCGCACCAGATGAAGACCCCGCTGGCCGGCATGCGCATGCAGTCCGAGCTCGCATTGCGCCAGGTCGACCCGGGCGAGATCCACCGCTCGCTCGAGCAGCTGGCCAAGAGCTCGGAATCGGCCACGCGCTTGGTCAACCAGCTGCTGGCCCTCGCCCGCGCCGAGAACCAGCCGCATGCCGGCCTCGCTTTCGAGGAAATCGACCTGGCCCAGTTGGCCCGCGCCACCGTGCAGGACTGGGTGCAGGCCTCGTTCGCGCATGGCATCGACCTCGGCTACGAATCTCCCGATGCGCCCGCGCACGAAACCCTGCATATCGCCGGCAACGCGCTGATGCTGCGCGAACTGCTGTCGAACCTGATCGACAACGCGTTGCGCTACACCCCGCAGGGGGGCAGCGTGACGGTGCGCGTGCGCCGCGACGGAGAACACGCCCTGCTCGAGGTCGAGGACACCGGTCCCGGCATCGCGCCGAGCGAGCGCGCCAACGTGTTCGAACGCTTCTACCGTATCCTCGGCAGCAACGTGCAGGGCAGCGGCCTGGGGCTGGCGATCGTGCGCGAGATCGCGCAGCAGCACGGCGCCGAGATCGACATCTTCAACAACCCGCGCAGCCACTCGTCCAAGTATCCCGGCAGCCTGTTCCGCCTGACCTTCCCGCCTCCTGTCCATGAACCCATCGATGCCGACTGATTCCCCGCCTACGCCGAGCGATCCGCACGCGCGCCTGGCCGCCGCCCGCGCCGCGCACTGGCAGGCGACACGCCGGCTGACCGCGGCGCTGCTGGTGGTGTGGCTGTGCACCGGCTTTTGCACCGTGTTCTTCGCGCGCGAGCTGTCGCGCTTCACCCTGTTCGGCTGGCCCATGTCCTTCTACATGGCGGCTCAAGGAGCGTCGCTGGTGTCGCTCGCCGTGATCGTGTTCTACGCCTGGCGCATGCGCCGGCTCGACCGCCTGTACCCGGACGCCGCGCGGGAGAGCGCATGAGCGCGAACAAGCCGCCCTACTTCCGCAAGCTGTCGCGCTACTACCTCTGGTATACCGCCTGCTTCGCCCTGTTCCTGCTGGCGCTGGCCCTGCTCGAGCAGGAAGGCATGCCGCGCCTGTGGATCGGCTACATCTTCATGTTCGCGACCATCGTCCTGTACGCCACCATCGGCGTGGTGGCGCGCACCTCGAACGTCACCGAATACTACGTGGCCGGGCGGCGGGTGCCGGCCCTGTTCAACGGCATGGCCACGGCGGCCGACTGGATCTCGGCGGCCAGCTTCATCAGCCTGGCCGGCGGCCTGTACCTGTACGGCTTCGACGGGCTGGCCTACATCATGGGCTGGACCGGCGGCTTCGTGCTGGTGGCCCTGCTCATCGCGCCCTACCTGCGCAAGTTCGGGCAATACACCATCCCCGATTTCCTGGCGGTGCGCTACGGCGGCGGCGCCGGCGGGCGCGGCGGGCCGGTGCGGGCGCTGGCGGTGGCCGCCACCATCCTGGTCTCGTTCACCTACGTGGTGGCCCAGATCTACGCGGTTGGCCTGATCGCCTCGCGCTTCACCGGCGTCGATTTCTCGGTCGGGATCTTCCTGGGCCTGGCCTCGATCCTGGTCTGCTCGTTCCTGGGCGGGATGCGCGGCATCACCTGGACCCAGGTGGCGCAGTACATCATCCTGCTGGTCGCTTTTTTGATCCCGAGCATCTGGCTGGCGGCCAAGCATGCCGACAACCCCATCCCCCAGGTGGCCTACGGCTCGCTGTTACAGAAGCTGGCGGCGCGCGAGCAGCAGCTGGAGAAGGATCCGCGCGAGGAACAGGTGCGGGCCGAGTTCCGGCGCCGTGCCGACGAATACGCGGTGCGCCTGGCCGCCCTGCCGGCCTCGTGGGAGACGGGCCAGCTGGAAGCGCAGCGCAACCTGGCCTCGGTACGCGCCAGCAATGCCTCGCTGGTCGAGGTGCGCCAGGCCGAGCGCGCCATGAACACCTATCCCGGTTCGGCCGACGAGGCGCGCGCCCTGTGGCTCGAGCAGCGCGACGCCAACCTGGCGCGCGCCCGCCCGCCGGTGCCGCACACGGTGCCCTTCCCCGGCGCCACCGAAGAGGAATCGGACAAGCGCCGCAACAACTTCCTGGCCGTGGTGTTCTGCCTGATGTTCGGCACCGCCGCCCTGCCCCACATCCTGATGCGCGCCTACACCACGCCCTCGGTGAACGAAACCCGGGTGTCGGTGTTCTGGACCCTGTTCTTCATCCTGCTGATCTACCTGACCATCCCGGCGCTGGCGGTGCTGGCCAAGTACGACATCTACACCGCGCTGGTGGGCAGCGATTTCTCGTCGCTGCCGACCTGGGTCTCGTACTGGGCCAGCGTGGACAAGGTCAGCCCCCTGCTCAGCATCGCCGACGTCAACCGCGACGGCGTGGTGCAGCTGGCCGAGATCGCGATCGACGCCGACGTGCTGGTGCTGGCGACGCCCGAGATCGGCGGCCTGCCCTACGTGATCTCGGGCCTGGTGGCGGCCGGCGGCCTGGCCGCGGCGCTGTCCACGGCCGACGGCCTGCTGCTGGCGATTTCCAACGCGCTGTCGCACGACGTGTACTACAAGATGGTCGATCCGGGCGCCTCGACCCAGAAGCGGGTGACGATCTCCAAGCTGCTGCTGCTGGCGGTCGCCTTCATCGCGGCCTATACCGCCTCGCAGAAGCCCGCCGACATCCTCTCCCTGGTCGGCGCGGCGTTCTCGCTCGCCGGTTCGACTCTTTTCCCGGTGCTGGTGCTGGGTGTGTTCTGGAAGCGCGCCAACCACATGGGAGCGATGGCGGGCATGGTCACCGGCTTCCTGGTCTGCCTGTGGTACATGCTGCGCGCCAGCCCCACCCTGGGCGGCAGCCTGGACCAGTCCTGGCTAGGCATCCAGCCGCTGGCGGCCGGCGTGTTCGGGGTGCCGGCGGGACTGCTGGCCACGGTGATCGGCAGCCTGCTGAGCGCACCGCCGAGCCATGCGAGCCTGGGCATGGTGGATTACATCCGGGCGCCCGAGGAAGAGACGGCGGGCAAGCCCTGAGGCGTATGCGCCACGGCAGGCATGCCGTATGCATGACATCGGTATTGCGGGTGTTTTTCCGATGGCAAGACTGTTATTGTCGAGCGGCTGCGGGAAAGCGTCCCGCGTCCAAGACGACAACCGAACAGAGATCCATGCACACTTCGTTACTCCGCTCCCTGCGCTGCGCTGCGCTCGCCTCCGCCGTCGCACTCGCCTGCACCCTGCCGGTCCATGCCGATGCGCAGGCGCCGGTCCCGGCTGCGCTGCCGTCCATCGCCAGCTTCTTCGGCAATTCCCCATTCGGCGGCGCCGTGCTGTCGCCGGACGCCCACTTCCTGGCCGTGCGCCTGGGTGCGCCAGGCAAGCGCGACTCCCTGGCCATCGTCGACCTGTCGAACAACAGTGCCAAGGTCATCGCCTCGTACGACGATGCGGACGTCGGCCACATCCGCTGGATCAACAACGAACGCCTGGTCTTCACCACCCAGGAAAAGAACGTCGGCCTCGGCAACAAGCGCTACGCGCCCGGCCTGTATGCGATCAACCGCGACGGCCAGAAGTTCGTCGAGCTGGCCGACCGCACCGGCTGGGGCAGCGGACACGGCTCCCGGGCCACCCGCAAGGTCCTGCCCTGGCATACCTACCTGCTGGCCCAGGCCGGCACGCGCGACTCCGACTACGTGTACGTCACCAGCCCGATCTTCGACACCACCGGCGACGTGCGCAGCGTCGACCTGCTGCGCCTGAACACCCTGACCGGCTTCACCCAGACCGTACCGCGGCCGGGCAATGTGCAGGGCTGGATGCTCGACCACAAGGGCGAGCCGCGCCTGGCAACGGGTTTCGAGCAGGACACCATTACCCTGCACTACCGCGACCCGGAGAGCGGTGCCTGGCGCGTGCTGGCCAGCTATCCCGCCTTCGGCGACGGCAGCAAGGCGCTGCAGCCGCTCGGCTTCACCCCGGAAGGCAACCTGTACGTGCTGGCACGCAGCGGCGGACGCGAAACGACGGCTGTCCACATTTTCGACATCGTCAGCGGCAAGATCGACCCGCGACCGCTCGTGATGACCGCCGGTTTCGACTTCGACGGTGGCCTGATCGTGAACCGCGACAAGGTGCTGGGCATCAGCTTCCGCACCGATGCGGTATCGAACGAATGGTTCGATCCCGGCATGAAGGCGGTGCAGGCCGAGCTGGACAAGCTGCTGCCCGCCACCATCAACATGATCAGCGTGCCGGCGCGCGGCGAAACGCCCTGGGTCCTGGTGAGCTCGTACTCGGATGCCATCCCCGGCACCTACTCGCTGTACAACGTGCAGACCAAACAGCTGAACAAGGTCGCCGACAGCAGGCCGGACATCAAGCCGGCGCAGATGGGTCGCCAGCAGTTCGTGCGCTACAAGGCACGCGACGGCCTCGAGATCCCGGCCCTGCTCACCCTGCCTTCGGGGGGCGCAAAGAAGAACCTGCCGATGGTGGTGATGGTGCACGGCGGCCCTTATGCGCGCGGGGCATCCTGGGGCTGGAACAGCGAAACGCAGTTCCTGGCCTCGCGCGGCTACGCGGTGCTGGAACCGGAATTCCGCGGCAGCAAGGGCTTCGGCATCAAGCACTTCAAGGCAGGCTTCAAGCAGTGGGGACTGGCGATGCAGGACGACATTGCCGACGGCGTGCGCTGGGCGGTTGGCCAGGGCATCGCCGACGGGTCGCGCGTGTGCATCGCCGGCGCCAGCTACGGCGGCTACGCCACCTTGATGGGCCTGGTAAAGGATCCGGACCTGTACAAGTGCGGCATCAACTGGATCGGCGTCACCGACATCAACCTGCTGTACAACGGCGGCTGGAGCTTCACCAACGACACCTCGGACGAGTACAAGGCCTACGGCATGCCGGAAATGGTGGGCGACCCGGTCAAGGACGCGGCCCAGTTCCAGGCCACCTCCCCGCTTCGGCAGGCGGCCCGCATCACCCAGCCGGTGCTGCTGGCCTACGGTGGCGTCGACCGGCGCGTGCCGATCAACCATGGCACCGAATTCCGCAACGCGGTCATGAAGACCAACAAGAACGTCGAATGGGTCGAGTATCCGGAAGAAGGCCACGGCTGGGCACTGGAGAAGAACAACATCGACTTCTGGGGTCGGGTCGAGCGCTTCCTCGACAAACACATCGGCGCGGGTGCGGCCAAGCCTTGAAAGCCAGCCATGCCGATAACTGTTCGGAAAGAGTCCATGCTTCCACTGTTCTCCCTGTGCGCACGCCTGCTCCCCGGCCTCGCCATCGGCGCCGCCCTTGCCGGTCCTGCCTTTGCGGCGGGGGCCGCAGCCGCGGCTGATAATGCGCCGGTGCCGATCGACGCCTTTTTCTCCAATCCCCAGCTGGAAGACGCGACGCTGTCGCCGAGCGGACGCTACCTGGCCGCGATCTCGGCCGCACCTGGCCGGCGCGACGCGCTGGTGGTACTCGACCTGCAGGACAATAAGCCGCGCATGGTTGCCGGCTTCAAGGATGCCGACATCCTCGACTTCGAATGGGTGAGCGACCAACGCCTGCTGTTCAACGTCAGCGACAAGCAGACCGGCCCCGGCGGCCAGGTCCTGTCCAGTGGCCTGTATGCGGTCGACCGCGACGGCTCGGCCATGCGTCAGCTGGCGCACCGTCGCGGCCCCCACGAGGCCCAGACGCCCGGCACCAACATCAACCGCCGCATCCTGTCCTGGAACACCTTCATGCTCCGCCAGCGCGGCGCCCAGGATTCGGACCGCGCCTACGTCGTCACCCCCGAGTTCAACGAGCTCGGCGAGGTGCGCACCGTCGGCCTCCTGCAGCTCGATACGCGCACCGGACAGACCTGGCCCGTCAAGCGCCCGGGCCCCATCGATGGCTGGCTGCTCGACAACGCGGGCGAACCGCGCCTCGCGACCCATAGCGAGGACGGCAAGACCACCATCTACTACCGCGAAAAGGACGGCGAGACCTGGCGCACGATCGCGCAGTTCGCCACCTATGCCGGCAGCAAGGACGCATTCACGCCGGTCGGCTTCGGCGCTGACGGCACACTGTTCGTGCTGGCCCAGGCGGGCCAGGACACTGCCTCGCTGCACACCTACGACCTGGCCAGCGGAAAGCTCAGTCCGGAGCCAATCGTGGTCACCCGCGGCTACGACTTCACCGGCGGCCTGGTGACCCGCCGCGGCAAGGTGCTGGGCGTCTCGATCGAGACCGACGCCCGCGCCAATGTCTGGTTCGACAAGGAGATGCAGGCCGTCCAGGAAGCCGTCGACAAGCAACTGCCGAGCACTGTCAACACCATCTCCGTGCCCTCGCAGCTCGAGGCACAATGGATGCTGGTGCGCTCGTATTCGGACACGCGCCCGGTGACCTACCGCGCCTACAACGCGAAGACCGGCGCCTTCGTCCTGGTCGGCAAGAGCCGCGACGGCATCGACCCGGCCCGCATGGGACGCCAGGACCCGGTGCGCTACAAGGCGCGCGACGGCCGCGAGATCCCGGCCCTGCTCACGCTGCCGGCCGGCGGCGCGAAGAAGAACCTGCCGCTGGTGATGCTGGTGCACGGCGGCCCGTATTTGCGCGGCAACCACTGGGGCTGGAACCCGACCTCCCAGTTCCTGGCCTCGCGCGGCTACGCGGTGCTGGAGCCGGACTTTCGCGGCAGCCGCGGCTACGGCCAGGCGCACTACCGCGCCGGCTGGAAACAGTGGGGCCTGGCGATGCAGGACGATATCGCCGACGGCGCGCGCTGGGCGATCGCGCAGGGTTATGCCGATCCGCAGCGCATTTGCATCGCGGGCGGCAGCTACGGCGGCTACGCGGCCCTGATGGGCCTCGTCAAGGACCCCGACCTGTACAAGTGCGCGGTCAACTACTTCGGCGTCACCGACATCAACCTGCTCTACGACGGACACTGGAGTTTCAAGTCCGACCTGCAGGACGACTGGCGCATCCACGGCATGCCCTTGCTGGTCGGCGATCAGGTCAAGGACGCGGCCCAGCTCAAGGCCACCTCGCCGATCGAACAGGCGGCGCGCATCACCCAGCCGCTGCTGATGGCCTCTGGGGCGGTGGACCGGCGCGTGCCGCTCTACCACGGCACCAAGTTCCGCGACGCGGTGAAGAAGCACAACCAGCAGGTCGAATGGGTCGTCTACCCGGAGGAGGGACACGGCTGGAGCCAGCCGGCGACGCGCTTCGATTTCTGGACGCGGGTCGAGAAATTCCTGGCGAAGCACATCGGGGACAAGGCGGCGCAGTAGTCCCCAAAAAACAAAACGGGCGCCGCGGCGCCCGTTCCTGCGTCAATCGACGGCGAATTACTGCACGACGGTCTGCGCCTGGCCTTCCTCGCGCGCGCGGATCTCGCCGATGCAGTACACGGTCTCGCCGGCCGCCTGCAGCTGCGCCATGGCGGCATCCGCGTTTTCCTTCGAGACGATCACGGTCATGCCGATGCCGCAGTTGAACACGCGGTGCATCTCGGCGTCGGCCACGCCGCCGTGCTGCTGCAGCCACTTGAACAGCGGCGGCATCTCCCAGGCTTTGGCATCCAGCACCGCGGTCAGGTTCTCGGCCAGCACGCGCGGGATGTTCTCGACCAGGCCGCCGCCGGTGATGTGCACCAGGCCCTTCACTTCCATCGCCCCCATCAGGGCCAGCAGCGGCTTGACGTACAGGCGGGTCGGCGCCATCAGCACGTCGGCCAGCTTGCGGCCGTGGAAGTCAGCTTCCAGGTCAGGCTTGGCCACTTGAATGATCTTGCGCACCAGCGAGTAGCCGTTGGAGTGGATGCCCGACGAGGCCAGGCCCAGCACCACGTCGCCCGGGACGATCTTGCTGCCGTCGATGATCTGCGACTTCTCGACCGCGCCGACGGCGAAGCCGGCCAGGTCGTATTCGCCGTCCGGGTACATGCCCGGCATCTCGGCGGTCTCGCCGCCCAGCAGGGCGCAGCCGGACTGTTCGCAGCCTTCGGCGATGCCCTTGACCACGGCGGTGGCGGTCGCCACGTCCAGCTTGCCGCAGGCGAAGTAGTCGAGGAAGAACAGCGGCTCGGCGCCTTGCACCAGGATGTCGTTGACGCTCATCGCGACCAGGTCGATGCCGACCGTGTCGTGGCGATTCAGCTCAAAAGCGAGCTTGAGCTTGGTGCCGACACCGTCGGTACCCGACACCAGTACCGGTTCCTTGTACTTCTTGCTGATCTCGAACAGCCCGCCGAAACCGCCGATGCCGCCGAGCACGCCTTCGCGCATGGTGCGCTTGGCAAACGGCTTGATCGCTTCGACCAGGGCATCGCCTGCGTCGATGTCGACACCGGCGTCGCGGTAGGAGAGGGAAACATTAGATGGTTGGCTCATGGTATTTGGCAGCGGAGGCGGTAAAATAGGGGGCGGCAGACCGTCAAACCTTGGTCAATCCGCTATTTTAGCAAAACGGCCCCGTGTCCAAGCCATGTGTGCCCAATTGCATACCATTGTTACCTATTTGAATGCCGATTTTGTTGGCAGAACCGCCAAGAGAACAAGAACAAGCATGCCAATTCTCCTGAGCCCGAAGCGATGAAACAGCTGGTGCTCGATTTAGGCGCCGAACCGGCGCACAGCCTCGACACCTTCCAGGTGGGCGAGAATGCCGAACTGGCGCACCTGATGCACCAGTTCGCGCAGCGTGCTTCGCGCGAGCATTTCGCCTACCTGTGGGGCGACACCGGCGCCGGCAAGACCCACCTGCTGCAGGCGCTGGCCGCCAGCCCGGCCTCGCGCTACATCCCCTTCGACGCGCCGGCAGACCAGTTCGTCCACAGCCCGGACGTCACCCTGTACCTGCTGGACGATACCGATCGCCTGTCGCCCCGGCGCCAGATCGACGCCTTCGCCCTGTTCAACCAGATCCGCGAGCACGGCGCCTACATGGTGAGCACCGGCCCGGTGCCGCCGGCGGTGCTGGGGGTGCGCGAAGACCTGCGTACGCGCATGGGCTGGGGCCTGATCTACCAGATCAAGGGCTTGTCGGACGACGAAAAGATCGCCGCGCTGACCCAGGCGGCCGAAGCGCGCGGTTTGACGCTGTCGGCCAGCGTGTTACCCTATTTGTTGTCTCACTTCAAGCGCGACATGCGGTCGCTGGCGACGATGCTGGACGCCCTCGACCAGTATTCGCTCGAGACCCAGCGTCCCGTTACCCTGCCGCTGCTGCGTGATTTGTTGCTGCAAGAAAACCAGCAGTCGGAACCCAAAGAATGAAAAACCTTGCGCTGTTCGACCTCGACCACACCCTGATGCCGATCGATTCGGATTACGAATGGGGCGAGTTCCTGGTCCGCATTGGCGCGGTGGACGAAACCGCCTTCCGCCGCCGTAACGACGAATTCTTCGCCCAGTACAATGCCGGCGTGCTCGACCCGGTGGAATACCTCGAGTTCGCCCTCGGCACCCTGGCGCGCTTCCCGCGCCCGGAACTGGACGCGATCTACGCGCGCTACATGGCGGAAGTCATCGAACCCGCGATCCGGCCGAAGGCGCTGGCGCTGGTGCGCCAACACCAGGACGCCGGCGACCTGGTGGCCATCATCACCGCCACCAACCACCACATCACGGCGCCGATCGCGGCGCGCTTCGGCGTCGAGCACCACATCGGGGCCATGCCGGAGTATGACGCGGCAGGAAACCTGACCGGCAGGCTGCTCGGCACCCCGACCTCGGGCCCCGGCAAGATCACCCACATGCACGCCTGGCTGGAGCGCCTCGGCAAACGCTTCGAGGACTTCGAACGCTGCCACTTCTACAGCGACTCGCACAACGACCTGCCGCTGCTGTCGATCGTCAGCCACCCGGTCGCCACCAACCCGAGCGCGAAGCTCGCCGCCCACGCGCAATCGCAGGGTTGGCCAACTATCCATCTCTTCAATGATTAAGAAATTCATCCGCAAGATCCTCGGCGTGAAAGACGACGGCCGCGACCAGACCCAGCCGGTCATCCTGGGACCGGAAGAACACAAGATCGACCCGCGCAACGTGTCGCGCAATGCGGTCACGGTCACCCAGACCCTGCAGGAAGCCGGCTTCAAGGCCTTCGTCGTCGGCGGCGCCGTGCGCGACCTGCTGCTGGGCGTGAAGCCCAAGGACTTCGACATCGCCACCGACGCCACGCCCGAGCAGGTCAAGCGCCTGTTCCGGCGCGCCTTCATCATCGGGCGCCGCTTCCAGATCGTGCACGTGATGTTCGGCCAGGACCTGCTGGAAGTGACTACCTTCCGCGGCAACGGCAGCGACAACGCGCCGAAGGATGAACACGGCCGCGTCCTGCGCGACAACAACTTCGGTCCCCAGCACGAGGACGCGGCGCGCCGCGACTTCACCATCAACGCCATGTACTACGACCCGGCCACCCAGACGGTGCTGGACTACCACGGCGGCATCGAGGACATCCGCGCCAAGACCCTGCGCATCATCGGCGTGCCGGAAGCGCGCTACCGCGAAGACCCGGTGCGCATGCTGCGCGTGGTGCGCTTCGCGGCGAAGCTCGGCTTCACCATCGAGCCGACCACGCGCGCCCCGATTCCCGTCATGGCGCCCCTGATCGACAACGTGCCGGCCGCGCGCGTGTTCGACGAGATGCTCAAGCTCCTGCTGTCGGGCCACGCGCTGGCCTGCCTGAAGGAGCTGCGCTCGGCCGGCCTGCACCACGGCTTGCTGCCGCTGCTGGATGTCGTCCTGGAACAGCCGATCGGCATGAAGTTCGTGACGCTCGCCCTGGAATCGACCGACGGCCGCGTCAAGGCCGGCAAGGGCGTCTCGCCGGGCTTCCTGTTCGCCTCGCTGCTGTGGCACCAGGTGCTGGAAAAGTGGAATGCCTACCGCGCCGCCGGCGAAGCACCGATTCCCGCCCTGCACCTGGCGGCCGACGACGTGCTGGGGACCCAGACCGAGAACCTGGCCCTGCAGCGCCGCATCGCCACCGACATGCGCGACATCTGGGCCATGCAGCCGCGCTTCGAGCGCCGCACAGGCAAGGCTCCGTTCAAGCTGCTCGAGCACCCGCGCTTCCGCGCCGGCTACGACTTCCTGCTGCTGCGCTGCGAATCGGGCGAGCTGCCGGGCGAGGTCGGCGAATGGTGGACCGCGTTCTATGCGGCCGAAGGCGGCGAGCGCGAAGCCCTGCTGGCGGCCGCCAGCCAGCGCGACCGCGGCGAAGGAAGCGCGAAGCGCAAGCGCGCGCCGCGCCGCGGCCCGCGCCGCCGCAACGAGGGCGAAGGAGCGCAAAGCCCGCAGGGCGGCGGCGAGGAATGATCGCCTACGTCGGCATCGGCGCCAACCTGGGCGACGCCCGGGCCAACGTGCTGGACGCGCTGCGCCGCCTGGCCCTGCTGGACGGTTCGACAATCATCGAAACGTCCGGCCTGTACCGCACCGCGCCGGTCGACTCCAGCGGCCCCGACTACATCAACGCGGTGGCCTGCATCGACACCGCCTTCGACCCTTTCGAGCTGCTGAAGGCGCTGCAGGACATCGAACAGGCGCACGGCCGCGAGCGCCCCTACCGCAACGCGCCGCGCACGCTGGACCTCGACCTGCTGCTGTACGGCGACCAGCAGATCGCCACCGACACCCTCACCGTGCCGCACCCGCGCATGCACGAGCGCGGCTTCGTGCTGGCGCCGCTGGCCGAAGTCAACCCCGATCTCGTGATCCCCGGCGTCGGCCCTATCCACGACTACCTGCCCCTGGTCGCCAGCCAGGCGGTCGAGAAGATCGGCTGAACCTCCATCCATGACCACCTTCCTGCTGCTCGCGGCTTCCAACATCTTCATGACGATCGCCTGGTACTGGCACCTGAAGGGCGGCATGCACAAGCCGCTGCTCACCGTCATCGTGATCAGCTGGGGCATCGCCTTCGTCGAGTACTGCCTGGCCGTCCCGGCCAACCGCATCGGCTTTGCCAGCGGCTGGAGCGCCGGGCAACTGAAGGTGATGCAGGAAGCGATCGCCCTGGTCGTGTTCGGCATCTTCATGGTGACCGTCCTCGGCGAGCCGGTCTCGTGGCGCCACCTCGCCGCTTTCGCCTGCATCATGGCGGCGGTGGGCTTCCTGTTCGTCGGCAAATAGGCAAAAAAGCCTGCTTCGAATCAAGAATCTGATTGTTTGTCGCGTCACGATCGTCAATACGACGCGCACTGAATAATCGAGATCAACAGCGTGAGCGTTTGGCGCGCACGGCTCTGCAAGCCCTCCGATCTGCCCGAGAATAAATACACACAGTGACGCCGCGTGAGCTCACTGCAGGCAGATAACGATAACACCGGAGACAACATGAGCCATCTCGAGCGCCGCCCAGGCCGGCGCGCCCCTTCATTCCCGTTGACCGCCACCGCGCTTGCCGTGGCCGCCCTCTTCGGCCAGGCCCAGGCACAGGAACAGGAAGCGCCGCCGGCCGAGAACACCGTGGTCGTGACCGGCTTTCGCGCCAGCCTGAACAGCGCGCTGAACGACAAGAAGAACGCCGACGGCATCGTCGACGTCATCAAGGCCGAGGACGTCGCCAAGTTCCCCGACGCGAACCTGGCCGAATCGCTGCAGCGCGTGCCGGGCGTCTCGCTGGCGCGCGGCGACGGCGGCGAGGGCAAGCAGATCAGCGTGCGCGGCCTGAACGCCGGCTTCACGCGCGTGCGCATCAACGGCATCGAAGCCATCTCGGCCACCGGCGCCTCGGACATCAACGGCAGCACCAACCGCTCGCGCGCCTTCGACTTCTCGGTGTTCGCTTCCGAGCTGTTCAACAGCCTGGAAGTGCGCAAGACCTCGGAAGCGTCGATCGAGGAAGGCTCGCTCGGCGCCACCGTCGACCTGCGCGGCGCCCGTCCCTTCGACTTCAAGGGCGAAACCATCACCGTGGCCGGCCAGCAGACCTACAACACGCTGGCGCACCGCCCCGCCCCGCGCGCCACCGCGCTGTACTCGAACCGCTGGGACACCGGCATCGGCAAGCTCGGCTTCCTGGTCTCGGGCGCCTATTCGAAGCGCCACGCCACCGAGGAAGGCTACGAGGCGGTGGAGCTGCTGACCGCGAACTCGGACGGGGGCTTCTGCTCGCCGCTGGGCGCGAGTCCGCAGAACCCGGCCAACACCCCCGCAAAGGGCATCACTGCCGCCAACTGCGGCTTCAACCTGCCGCGCACCTCGACCAGCGCCGCCTACAACGACGTGTTCGGCCGCACCGACAACTACGGCGGCACGGTCGCCAACCCGGCGCCGGGCTCGGGCGCCTTCCACCCGCGCATCCCGCGCTACCGCCGTTCGGTGGCCGACTACGAGCGCGCCGGCCTGACCGCCGCCTTCCAGTGGCGCCCGCGCGCCGGCACCGAGCTCAATCTCGACCTGCTGGGCGGCGACTTCAAGAACGACCGCTACGACAACTACATCTCGGCGATCTCCTTCGGGCGCAGCCTGGCCGCCGCCAACGGCAAGCCGCAGACCTCGATCCTCGAGACCTCGTTCAACGGCAACGGCAGCTGGGAGTACGGCAAGTTCAACGGCGTGGACATCCGCTCGGAAGGCCTGCTGGACGTGAACAACACCAAATTCCGCCAGCACGTGTTCTCGGGCAGCCACAAGCTCACCGACACCATCAAGCTCGACTTCATGAGCGGCGTATCGCGCTCGGATCTCGATTCGCCGATGCGCGCGACCGTGCAGATCGATTCGCCGAACGCCAACGGCTTCGTGTTCGACTTCCGCCAGAACCGCAACGTCCCGATCCTGAACTTCGGCATCGATGTGGCCAATCCGAACAACTTCAGCTGGGGCCCGGTCGATGCGGACGGCACCGTGCACGGCCAGTTCGTCGGCCGCAAGCTGGAGACCGGCAACCGCCTCAAGACCAATGCGTTCAACGCCAGCTGGGAAGTCAGCCAGAACCTGACCCTGCGCTCGGGGCTCTCGATGCGCGAGAACACCTGGACCAACCTCGAATTCGGCTCCGGCGCGCCGAACGGCCTGCCCAATCCGGCCGGCTTCCAGATGGCCAGCGTGACCCGCATGATCAGCAATTTCGGCCGCGGCCTGGAAGGCTCGGGCTACCCGAGCCAGTGGGTGGCGGTCGACCTCGACAAGTTCCGCAAGGTGTGGGACATCGAGTGCCACTGCGCCGCCGTGCCGGGCTCGGAATACCAGCTCCTGACCCAGGCCAACCGCCGCGTGGTCGAGAAGATCGATGCGCTCTACCTGTCGGCCGATTTCAACGTCGACGTCGGCCCGGTGACGCTGCGCGGCAATGCCGGCGTGCGCGCCGCCGAGACCCGCGCCACCGCCGCCGCCCTGGTGAACGGCGGCGGCACCCTTACCGAAGTCAGCATCGACAAGAAATACCGCGACTACCTGCCGGCCCTGAACCTGACCGCACAGCTGCCGCACGACGTGTTCCTGCGCTTCTCGGCCGGCAAGACCCTGTCGCGGCCAGAATACGTCGACCTGGCGCCGTCCGCGACGGTGAACACCCAGGCCCAGACCGTCAGCATCGGCAGCCCTGGGCTCGATCCGATCCGGGCCAAGACCTACGACCTGCAGGCGGAGTGGTACTACGACAAGAACGCCATGGTCTCGGTCGGCTTCTTCCGCAAGGACATCGACACCTACATCCAGCGCATCAGCGAACGCGTGCCCTACAACACGCTGGGACTGCCGGATTCCTTGCTCACCGGCGGCGGCAGCGGCTGCTCCTTGAGCGGCGGCACCCCGGCCTGTCCGACCCTGCCGGCGTCGGTGGTGACGGTAAGCCGCGCGGCGAATACGCCGGGCGGCCCGCTGAACGGCTTCGAGTTCAACCTGCAGGCGCCGTTCAACTTCCTGCCCGGGATGTGGAGCAACTTCGGCCTGCTGGCCAACTATACCCGCGTGAAGTCGACCATCACCTACATCACGCGCACCGCCACCCCGACCCTGCCGGCGCTGACGATGGACGCCAATCTGGTGGGCATGTCGCCGAAGGCCGGCAACCTGACCCTGTACTACGAGGATCCGAAGTTCAGCGCGCGCGTCTCGGCGGCGCACCGCTCGTCCTACCTGTTCAACGTGCTGGGCGACGTGAACGGCCACGACTACACCTTCGTCGATGGCGCGACCAACCTGGACTTCTCGATGTCGTACAACCTGACGCCGAACCTGCGCGTCAGCCTGGAAGGCTCGAACCTGACCGACGAACCGCTGCGCTACGGCCGCGATTCGCAGCGTAACGATACGCTGCTGTACGCCCACTCGGGCCGTACCTTCGCGCTGGGCGTGTCGTACAAGTTCTAAAGGGGACTCAGGCCGGCGCCACCGGGCGCCGGCGCTGAACCAGGGGTGTGACCACGACCCGGCCATCGCCCACGGCGATCTGCGCCTGGTCGACCAGCACCTCGTCGTAGCGGATCGCCAGCACGAAGCGCCGCACCCGGCCGTCGGGACCGATGTCGCGCTGGTCGTAGCTGAATTCCCAGCCGCGGCGCCCCCAAGCGATCGCGATGCCGATGACGCCATCGCGCTCGCCGCGGCGCCAGGGAATGCCGGGCTCGCCCGCCTGCCGGGCGCCGGCGGCGATCTTCAGGTAATCGACCAGCTGGACAAGGTCGAACAGCTCGAACACCCGCGCCAGCGTCCGGTTGCGAAAACCGCGCCATCCCGGCACCAGGAACCAGTGCGGGCAGGGCAGCTCGTCGAGATAGGTGTTCAGCGCCGTCCCGCACAGCACGCACTGGTTGTGGTGCATGCCCGCGCGGATGGCGGTACTCAGGGTGGCAAAGTCCATCTGGCTTCACGCCGCTCGGGCGCCCTCGTACGCACACGTGAACAACATACAGGAACGTCAATACGACGCCAGCCGGCACGTGAAAACAATCATGGCCCTGCGCGTTTGCGTCCGGGGCATTACACTACGCGTTTCCGAACGACCGTTTTACAAGGATTTCCATGAGCGCTTACCTGCAAGGCCAGGATCCGGCTGCCAACGATGCCCCGAAACCCGTCCGCAAGGCCGTCACCGCACCTTCGCTGCTAGCCATGCGCGCGGCGGGCGACAAGATCGCGATGCTGACCGCCTACGACGCCAGCTTCGCCTCGCTGATGGACCGCTGCGGCGTGGACGTGCTCCTGATCGGCGATTCGCTGGGCATGGTCTGCGCCGGCTACGATTCGACCCTGCCGGTGACGGTGGCCGATGTCGCCTACCACACCGCTTCTGTCGCGCGCGGCAACAAGCTGGCCCTGGTGCTGGCCGACATGCCCTTCGGCAGCTACACCACCCCGGTCGAGGCCTACAACAACGCGGTGACGCTGATGCGCGCCGGCGCCCAGATGGTCAAGATCGAAGGCGGCGCCTGGCTGGCCGAGACGGTGCGCTTCCTGGTCGAGCGCGGCATCCCGGTGTGCGCCCACATCGGCCTGACGCCGCAGTTCGTGCACGCTTTTGGGGGCTTCAAGGTGCAGGGCAAGACCGATGCCGCGGCCGAGCAGCTCAAGGCCGACGGCCTGGCGCTGCAGGCGGCGGGCGCCTCGCTGGTGGTGCTGGAAGCGATTCCCGCGGCACTGGGCAAGGAAGTCACCGAACTGCTGGCGATTCCGACCATCGGCATCGGCGCCGGCCCGGACTGCTCCGGCCAGGTGCTGGTGATGCACGACCTGCTGGGCGTCTTCCCGGGCCGCAAGGCGCGCTTCGTGCGCAACTTCATGGAAGGCCAGACCAGCATCGACGCGGCCGTGAGCAGCTATGTGGCCGCGGTCAAGGACGGCAGCTTCCCGGCGCCGGAACACTGCTTCTAAGGAGCCGGCATGGACGGACAGACGAAAACACCCACCACCCGTCTGTTCCTGGCCCTGTGGCCCGAGCCGGGCGTGCGCCATCTCCTGGCCGAGTGGCGCGACGCCTGGACCTGGCCGGCGGGCGCCGCGCCGGTCCATGCCGACAAGCTGCACGTCACCCTGCACTTCCTCGGCGCCCTGCCGAGCGAACGCCTGTCAGAACTGCTGGACGGTTTTGCCGTTCCGTTCGAACCCTTCCGCCTCGATCTCACGCACGCCGCGCTGTGGCATAACGGGATCGCCGTGCTCGAACCAAGCCTCACGCCGCCCGGCCTCGCGGCCCTGCACGCACGCCTGTCGGACGCGCTGCTGGCCCTGGGCCTGCAGCCGGAGGCGCGCCGCTACCGCCCGCACGTGACGATGGCGCGCCGCGCCGGCGGCGCCAGCGTGCCTGCGGAAGGTCCGCCGGTGATGTGGGAGGTGCGCGGCTATGCGCTGGTGGCGTCGAAGGACGGCGTCTACACGGTGCTGCGCGAATACGCCTGAGCGCTCAGGCAGGTACGTAGCGCAGCCTGAGCACGTCCTCGTCGATCCGCTCGTGCGCCAGCAGGCGCAGCGGCGGCCGGGGGCCGGCGAAATACGGCGTACCGCCGCCGAGCACGACCGGGTGGAGGTAGATCCGGTACTCGTCGATCAGGCCAAGCGCGGTGAGGCTGCGCGCCAGGTCGGGGCCGGCCACTTCGATCTCGCCCTCGTGCCCGGCCTTCAGCTGGCGGATCGCGTCGCCCAGGTCACCGCCCAGCAGCGTGGCATTCGGCCCCACCGAGCGCAGGGTGCGCGACGCCACCCACTTCGGCTGCCGGCGCCAGGCCTGCGCGAAGGCGTGCTCATCCGGCCCCCATTCCGGACGATCCTCGTCCCAGTAACGCATGATCTCGTAGATCTTGCGTCCGTAGATGCTGCCCGTCTGCGCCTGCGCTTCTTCGACGAAGTGGCGAAATAGCCTGGGACTGGGCCCGAAGGCCATGTGGTCGACGTAGCCGTCGAGGGACTGGTTCATTCCAAAGACAAGCCTGGCCATGCCTGTTTCCTTTCCCTCGATGGCGGATCGCTATGCGGACAAGCCTTTTTGCAGCAGCTCGGCGACCAGCTCGTTCAGCTCGACGCCGCGCTCCTTGCTCAGCGCCTGCAGCTGCCCTACCAGGTCGCCGTTGAGCTTGACCGCGAAGGGCACCAGTCCGAGGGCGCGGTCGCGCTCGCGCTGTTCGCGCCGGTCGGGCACGGCATTCCTGGCGGCGCCGCCGAAGGCCGCGTTCTGCGACCCCATCTGGTTCTTCAGTTTTTCGGCATCCCGCTTTGCCAGGTCAGTTCGTTTCATTGCATGCTCCTAGGTTGTAGGCGTGGATTTTACCTTGATGATCCCCGCACTCATGGCAATGACCAGTCCCGACAGCGACAACATGCCCAGCGCCACCATGATACTCGCGTGCGAGGCGATATAGCCCAGCACCGGCGGCGCCAGCAGCAGCCCGCCATAGCCCAGCGTCGCCACTGCCGCCACGCCGGCGCCGGCGCTCATGCCCGGGATGCGCGAGGCCGCGCCGAACAGTAGCGGCACCACGTTGGCCGCGCCGATGCCGATCAGGGCGAAGCCGGCGGCCGACAGCAGGAAGTGGGTGCTCAGCACCGCCGTGGCCAGGCCCGCGAACATGGCCAGCCCGCCCAGCACCATTACGCGCATCGCGCCGAAGCGCAGGATCATGCGGTCGCCCGCAAAGCGGCAGGCCGCCATCGCGATCGAGAAGGCCGAGAATCCCAGCGCCGCCTGCGCCGGTACCGCCTTGGTGCGCTCCTGCATCAGGAGTGCGCTCCAGTCGACCAGCGCGCCCTCCACCGCGAAGCACAGCAATGCCAGCAGGCCCAGGCTGAGCGCCGCGCCGCGCGGCAGCTGGAAGTGGCTTCCGGCTTCATGCGTCGGGGCGAAGGCCATCACGCGCGGCGCCACCAGCGCCAATGCGACCGCGGTCGCGATGCCCATCGCCATCGCTCCCTTGCCGTCGCCCCAGCCCTGGCCGATGACCAGGCCGCCCAGCGCTGCGCCAATCAGGCCGCCGAGGCTGTAGAAGCCATGGATGGATGACAGGGTCGGGATGCCGCGCGCGGCCTCGACCTCGCTGGCGTTGGCGTTCATCGCCACGTCCAATGCGCCGTTGCTGACGCCGAACGCGAACGCGGCCACGAACAGCAGGCGCAGGTCGCTCACGCCCATGAGCACGGCCAGCAGCGCGGCAAAGGCGAAGCCCGACAGCAGGGTCATGCGGCGCGTACCCCAGCGTGCGGTGAAGCCGCCCATCAGGGGCATTGCCAGCAGCGCGCCTGCCGCGATGGTGAGCAGGACCATGGACAGCGTGGCCAGGTCGATGCCGAGGCGTGCCTGCACCACCGGCACGTGCGCGGCCCACAGGCCGATGCCTGCGCCGTTGAGCAGGAAGACGGTCGAGATCGACCAGCGCGCCGCGGACAGCGAGGAAGGGTTCTGGTTCATGTGCGGGCTTTCGGGGCAAGCTGGAGGTCGAGTCCCGGATGCGCCTGGCGCAGGCGGGCGATGGTGTCGGGCGGCGCGTCGGCTTCGAGTACCAGGTGGTCGAGTTCGGCCAAGCGGGCAAAGGCGAAGGGCGCGCTGTCGCCCAGGCGTTCGTTGAGGATGGCCGCGGCCCTGCGGGTGCTGCCGGTCACCATGGCGGCCTTGATGGTGGCTTCCTCGGCATCGGAAGCCGCCAGCCCGCGTTCCGGGTCGAGCGCGCAGACGCCGACGATGCACAGGTCGGCGCGCAGCTGCTGCAGCTCGGCCAGGGTCCAGGCGCCGAGCACCGCACCGCTGCCGGCGTGATAGGTCCCGCCCAGCAGCACGATGCGGGTCCGGCGGAAGTCGCCCAGCGCCAGCGCCAGTTGCGGGCTGTTGGTGACGATGGTCGCGGCCTGGCCGTCTTCCAGCAGGCGCGCCAGCGCGAGGTTGGTGGAACCGGCGTCGATCAGCACCGTGTCGCCGGGGCGGACGAGCGTGCACAGCGCCTGCGCCAACGTGCTCTTTCTGGCCGGGTCGCGTTCGACGCGCTCGCCGAAGCTGGCCTCGCGCGTGCGCCGCATCGCGCCGCCGTGCACGCGGCGCAGCAGGCCGGCGGCGTCGAGCTCGCGCAGGTCGCGCCGGATGGTGTCTTCCGAGGTGTCCAGGCGCTGGGCCAGCTCGGCCGCCAGCACCCGCCCTTCCCGCTCGACGGCCTCGATGATCGATTGCCGCCGTTCTTCTGCAAGCTGCATGTTCTCTCCTGATGAATCCGCATGATTCTACACGAACATGCAAAAACACGCATATAGACGCAAAAATACGGCATATCCAGGCATAATCCTGCTGTCATGCATACAACATTTTCATTCTTCGCCCGTATGCGGGGTGCCAAGAAGTTGTTAAACTTCATCTACTTTAGTAAGAGAAACATCATGGACAAGTCCGCCGCCATCCTCATCGTCGATGACTACCTCCTGATCCGCACCCACGTGCGCCAGGTGCTGGCGGAACTCGGTTTCCTGAACGTGTTCCAGGCGGATAACGGCAAGACCGCGCAGGACCTGATGCGCAAGCAGCAGATCGACATCGTCGTCGGCGACTGGGGCATGCCGGTGATGAGCGGGATCGACCTGCTCAAGTGGATGCGGACCGATCACCGCTACGCGAACACGCCGTTCATGATGCTCACCGCCGAGGCCAATCCGCAATCGGTGCGCACCGCGCTGCAGGCCGGCGTGAACGCCTACATGATCAAGCCGTTCACGGTGCACAGCTTCGCCTGCAAGTTCATGAGCATGCTGGGCGTGCAGCTGGAAACGGCGCCGGGCCCGTTCGCGCGCCAGGGCATGTCCGCGCCTGCGCCCATGCCGAAGCCTGCGGCAGCGCCTGCCCCGGTGCCGCCGGCGGCCGCCGTGCTGCCCGAATCGAACGTCATTGGCCTGGATGCGCCGATCGGCGAGCGGGTGAAGAAATCGACGGTGCTGATCGTGGACGACATCCCGACCAACATCGAGGTGCTGGCCGGGGTGCTGAAGGACGACTATGCGATCAAGGTCGCGATCAGCGGCAGGAAGGCGCTCGAGATCGCGGACGCCTTCCACATCGACCTGATCCTGCTCGACATCATGATGCCGGCCATGGACGGCTTCGAAACCTGCCGCCAGCTCAAGGCCAACCCGAAGACGGCGCACATCCCGATCATCTTCCTGTCGGCGCGCGACGGTACCGAGGACGTGGTGGCCGGCCTGCGCCTGGGCGCGGTGGACTACGTGTCCAAGCCGGCCGACCCGACCATCTTGAAAGCGCGCCTGTCGGCGCACCTGCTGCTGGCCACCGCCATGCAGGACATCAAGCGCCAGAACGAACTCCTGATCGAGAATGCGCGCCTGCGCGAGGACGTCGAGCGCATCACCCGTCACGACCTGAAAAGCCCGATCGCCGTGGCGCTGCACGGCAGCCAGGCCCTGCTCGCCAGCCCGCTCACGCAAGCTCAGCGCGAGCAGGCGCTCATGATCGAGACCGCGGCCGAGAACGCGCTCGAGATGATCAACCGCACCCTCGACGTCTACAAGATGGAACAGGGCAGCTACCAGCCGGTGCTGCAGATGTTCGACCTGGGCGAGATGCTGGAACGGGTCTGCCGGCAGGCCCGGTTCACCTTCGACAGTGGCGACGTCACGGTCGTCTACGACAAGCCGGATGAGGTGATGTGCCTGGGCGAACCGCTGCTGTGCTATTCGCTGTTCAACAACGTGCTGAAGAACGCGATCGAGGCCTCGCCGCCGGGCGGCCGTGTGAGCGTCCATATCGCGCCCGGCTACGGCAACCTGCACGTCATGGTCGACAACGCCGGCGAGGTGCCGCAGGCGGCGCGCGAACGCTTCTTCGAGAAATATGCGCCATCAAGCAAGACCGGCGGCAACGGCCTGGGCACCTACTCGATCCGCCTGATGGCCGAGGTGCAGGGCGGCAGCGTGAGCATGGACACGGGCCACGGCCGCACGCGCCTGACCATCACCCTGCCCTGCCCGTAAGCGGGCCGGGCGCCCCACGCCGCATTTCCTCATTTCGGAACATGAATCCTGCAGTTCGTGACATGACAGGCCTGCTGCGGCCCATCGGGGGCGATACTCGGGGCATGAACACGACCGCTCCCACACTGATCCGGCCCGCCCTCATGTGGCGGCTCTACATCGCCGCGTGGACGACCTACGGGGTTTTCATTTCCATCGCCGATCAGCTGGACTGGGTGGTGGAGGGCCGTTTCGATGCGGGCCGCTGGCTGCTGACCTTCGTCAGCCTGATTCCTTCCGCCCTCCTGCTGGCGCTGGCCTGGCCCCTGACCGGCTTCTTCGAGCGCCGCGCCTACCGCCTCGGCAGCATCATCGCCATCCATATCCCGACCGCCTTCGTGTTCTCCGTGGTGTCGCAGACGCCCTTCTGGCTGAGCTTCCACACCGCCAAGCCGATCAGCTGGTACGTCTGGCCGCTGCTCTACCACGTCATGACCTACCTGCTCGGCGCCGGTGTCTTCCACCTGATCCGCGCCAGCGAAGCCGCGCACCGGCAGGCGCTGGTGGTGAAGGATGCGCAGAACCTGGTGATCGCATCGGAACTGAGCGCGCTGCGCAACAAGCTCAATCCGCACTTCCTGTTCAACACCCTGCACTCGATCATCGCGCTCACCCAGCGCAACCCGGCGGCCGCCGAGACCGCGCTGTTCCAGTTCTCGGACATGCTGCGCTATGTGCTCGACACCGAGCGCAGCGGCAGCGACCGCGTGACCCTCGATGCGGAACTCGATTTCGTGCGCGACTACCTGGAGCTGGAACAGCTGCGCCTGGGCGAGCGCCTGCAGGTCGAATGGGACCTCGACGAGGACGCGGGCGACCATCCGCTGCCGGCCCTGTCCTTGCAGCCGCTGGTCGAGAACAGCATCAAGCACGCTTTCAATCCGCACAGCCGGCCGGGCATCCTGCAGATCCGCACGCGGCGCGATCCGGCAAGCGGTGCGTTGACCATGACGGTGCGCGATACCGGTCCCGGCGCCGATCCGGCCGCCATTGCCGCTTCCTCCGGCCTGGGCCTGCGCACCATCGAGCGGCGCCTGCAGCTGGACTATGGCAGCCGCGCCGCCATGCGGGTGAAGAGCGCGCCGGGAGCCGGGTTCAGCGTGTCGGTGACGATCCCGGCAGTCCGGGAAGAGAGCTACGCATGAGCACAAAAACCGCCTTTTTCGCCGAAGACGAACCGCTGGCGCGCGACGTGCTGCGCGACGCCATCTACGCCCATCCCGCCCTGCGCCTGGTGGGCGAGGCGGCCAACGGCGCCGAGGCGCTGGACCGGATCACGCGCCTGCGCCCCGAGGTCGTGTTCATGGACATCCAGATGCCCGAGATGACCGGCCTGGAAGTGCTGCGCCGCCTCGACTACCTGCCGCAGATCGTGTTCACCACCGCCTACGACCAGTACGCGGTGACGGCCTTCGAGCTGCATGCGGTGGACTACCTGCTCAAGCCCTTCACGCAGGCGCGCTTCGCGGCGGCGGTGGCGCGCCTGCTCGACGGGCCGGCCCATGCCCGCGACACCCTCGACAGCGCCCTGGCGCAGGCGGCAGGCGGGAGCGCGGCCCCGGCGCGGCTGGAACGCATCCTGGTGCGCGACCGCGGCCGCATCTTCCCGCTCGCGACCGGCGAGATCGAGTACATGAAGGCCGATTCCAAGTACACGGTAATCGCGGCGCGCGGCCAGACCTTCCTGGTCCGCATCGGCATCTCCGAGCTCGAGGTCCAGCTCGACCCGGCGCGCTTCGTGCGCATCCACCGCTCGGCCCTGGTCAACCTCGATTTCGTGGACTCGATGCGGGCCGACGAGCAGTCGCAGCTGCAGATCCACATGCGCGACGGCACGGTGCTGGGGGCGAACCGGGACGCGTCGAAGGTCTTGCGCGACATGGCCATTTGAGTGCGGCGCACATGATGAACTTGCGCATGGTGGTGGAAGTCTTGATGCTGGCGGCCGCGCTCGGGTTCGGCGCGCTGGCGATCCGTCACTGGCGTGCCCAGGGGACGCCGGTATTGCGCGGGCTCAGCCTGGCGTGGAACGTCCGTGCCGGATGCGACCTCATGGCGGGTATTGCGATCGCCAGCCTGGCCATGCTGGGTATTTTCTTGATCGAAGCGGCGGTGGGCGCGGTCACCACCTCGCCACGCCAGCAGTCATGGGGAGAACTCGGCAGCTGGTTCCTCGGCAAGTCGGCCGCCAGCCTGAAAGAAGAGATCCTGATGCGTGGCCTGCTCCTGTCCGGCCTGGTATTGGTGCTGAAGGGACGCCGTACGCTGGCCATCCTGGTCTCGGCCATCGCGTTCGGCTGCATCCACCTGAGTAATCCGGGCGCCAGCCCGCTGTCGGTGCTCGGCAATACGCTCGGCGGTGTGATCTATGGCATGGCCTTCCTTCTCTCCGGCAGCCTGTGGCTGGCGATCGGCCTGCATGTCGCCTGGAACTTCGTCCAGGGCCCCTTGCTGGGCTTCCCCGTGAGCGGCATCGCCGCGGGCGGCCTGCAGCAGGTGCACGACGCCGGTCCGGCCTGGCTCAGCGGCGGTGCCTACGGACCGGAGGCCGGCCTGGTCGGGATCGCGTTCCGCTTCGTGATCATCGCAGTCATGTTGCTCTGGTTGAAACGAGGATGGCGCAGAGCGGTGCGAACGGAAATCGCGCCCGGTTAATCTGCAATTAATCTTTGCTGCATAGGCTGCTTCCAACGCAACAGAATGGAAGAAGTCCCATGCCCCCCTTCGCGGACCTGGCCATCGCGCCCACCCTGCCCGCCGACGCGACGCGCGCGCCGCGCCGCCCGGCCTACCAGATCGAGACGGTAGGCCACGGCGACGTCCGGCGCCCCGGACTGGAGGCCTTCATCGCCGCGACCTTCCTGGCGACCTACGGCGCCCAGCTGCATCATTTCAGCGACACCCTGATCGGCTGCCGCGCCGAGGACGGCCAGTGGATCGCCGCGCTCGGCTATACCCTAGCCGCATCCGGCCCGACCTTCCTCGAGCAATACCTGGATGCCCCCCTGGAGCGGGAAATCTCCGCCCGCACCGGGCAGGCGGTGGAGCGCGCCAGCATTGTCGAAGTCGGCAACCTGGCGGCGGCCCATGCCGGCGCCGCGCGCGCCCTGATCGTACGCACCACCCACCTGCTGCACGGCCTGGGCCTGCGCTGGGTCGCATTCACCGCCACGCCCAGCCTGCTGAATTCCTTCAGCCGCCTACGCCTGCAGCCCCACGTGCTGGCCCCTGCCGATCCCGCACGCCTGCCGGATGGCGGGCGCCATTGGGGCAGCTATTACGACACCCATCCACACGTCATGTTTGGCGACATCTCCTATGGCCATGACCAGCTTTCCTGATCTCTTCCCGTCCGGGCGCGCCGTGTTCAGCGACGGCGTCCACGGCATCGGCCGCGACGCCCTGGCGCAACGCATCGACCGGCTGGAAGCCATGCTGGCGGCGCGTGCCGCTCCGCATGCGCCGGTGGCGATCCTGGCCGACAACAGCCCTGAGTGGCTGGCGGTCGACCTTGCCACCCAACAGGCCGGCCTGACGCTGGTGCCGCTGCCGCTGTTCTTCACGCCCGCCCAATGGCAGCATGTCATCGCCGCCAGCGGCGCGCAGGGCCTGTTCTGCGCCGACCCGGGCCAGGGCGCGGCGCTCGGTTTCACCGAACTGGTCGATGGCAGCGGGCCGCTGGCCTTGTGCCAGCGGCCCGGCCCTGCCCCTGCTCCGATCGCGGAGCTGGACGGGGTACAGAAGATCACCTTCACTTCCGGCACCACCGCCGCCCCGAAAGGCGTCTGCCTCGGCAGCTTCCAGCAGTGGGAAGTGGCGCAGGCGCTGTTCCAGGGACTGGGCGAGCTGGGCATCGAACGCCACCTGTGCCTGCTGCCCTTCGCGGTGCTGCTGGAGAATATCGCCGGTCCCTACACCGCCCTGCTGAGCGGCGCGACCACGATCTGCCCGCCCCTGGCCGAGGTCGGACTGAGCGGCGCCAGCGGCTTCGATGCCGGGCGCTGCTTGGACGCGATCGCGCGCCACCAGGCCCACAGCATCATCCTGCTGCCGCAGATGCTGGCCGCGCTGGTGGCGGCTGCCGCGCCGCACGATCCGCGCCTGGCCAGCCTTCGCTTCGTCGCGGTGGGCGGCGCCCGGACGCCGGTGCGCATCCTTGCCGCCGCGCGCGCGCTCGGCATCCCGGTGTTCGAGGGCTACGGCCTGTCCGAATGCAGCTCGGTGGTGGCTCTGAACCTGCCGGGCGCCGTGCGCGACGGCAGCGTCGGCCGGCCCCTGGCGCACCGCGCCGTGCGCCTCGCGGCCGACGGCGAGATCGAAGTACGCTGCGCACCGCCTCATTACCTGGGACAGGCGCGCGGCGCCGGCGACTGGCTCGCCACCGGCGACCTGGGCCACCTCGACGGCGACGGCTACCTGTATATCGACGGCCGCAAGAAGGACATCCTGATCACCGGCTACGGCCGCAACGTCTCCCCCGAGTGGCCCGAGTCGGCGCTGCTGGGCACGGGCCTGGTAGCGCAGGCGCTGGTGGTGGGAGACGGCCAAGCCTGGCTCGGCGCCCTGCTGGTGCCCGCCTCCGCCGACGTCAACCCGGAACAGCTGCAGCAGGCGGTCGACCTGGCCAACCGCGAGCTGCCGGACTATGCCCAGGTGCGGCGCTGGGCGACGGCGGCGCCCTTTACCCCCGCCAACGGCCTGGCGACCGCCAACGGACGCCCGCGCCGCGCCGCGATCGCGCGCGAATACGCAGGGCGCATCGCATCCCTTTTCGACCATACGGAGCATCCATCGTGACTTTCTTCGACCAGCTCAAGGCAGAGACCGAGCAGGAACGGCAACAGCTGTTTTCCATCCCCATCATCCAGGACGCACTACGCGGCACGGTGACCACGTCCCAGTACATCGCCTTCCTGACCCAGGCCTACCACCACGTCAAGCACACGGTGCCGCTGATGATGGCCTGCGGCAGCCGCCTCGGCGATCGGCACGAATGGCTGCGCCAGGCCATCGCCGAATACATCGAGGAAGAGATCGGCCACCAGGAATGGATCCTGAACGACATCGCGGCCTGCGGCGGCGATTCCGACGCGGCGCGCACCTCGCGTCCCCATGCCAGCACCGAACTGATGGTGGCCTACGCCTACCACCAGGTCGACCGCCACAACCCGGTGTCCTTCTTCGGCATGGTGCACGTGCTGGAAGGCACCAGCACGGCGCTCGCCACCCATGCCGCAGACACCATCCGCGGCGCCCTGGCGCTGCCGCCGCAAGCCTTCAGCTACCTCAGCTCGCACGGCAGCCTGGATCTGGAGCACGTGGCCTTCTTCGAACGCCTGGTGAACCGCCTGGACGAGCAGCGCGACCGCGAGGCCGTGACGCACATGGCACGCATGATGTACGGCCTGTACGGCAACGTGTTCCGCAGCCTCCCGCGTGGCGAGGCGCTGTTCGGAGAACCGGCCTGATGGCTGCGCGCTACCGCGCGGTGATCACCGGCGCCGGCGGCGGCATCGGCGCGGCCATCGCGCGCGCGTTGGCGCCGCATGCCGACGCGCTGGTGCTGGTGGGGCGCCGCTGCGCGCCGCTGGATGCGCTGGCCGCCCAACTCGGCACCCGGGTCGAGATCGTGTGCGGCGACCTGCTGGAAGATGCCACACTGGCCGCCGTCGAGGCGGCCGGGCGCGCCATCGGCGGCGTCGACCTGCTGGTCAACAATGCCGGCGTCAGCGACTTCCACGCCTTCGACACCCAGGACCCACAACGGATCCGCGCCATGCTCGACACCAACCTGCTGGCGCCGATGCTGCTGTCGCGCCGCCTGATCCCGCTGCTGAAAGAGTCGCCGGCGGCGCAGATCGTCAACATCGGCTCGGTATTCGGCATGCTCGGTTTTCCGGGCTTCGCCGCCTATGGCGCCAGCAAGGCCGGACTGGCCGGCTTTTCGCAGGCGCTGCGGCGCGAGCTGTCGGACAGCACGGTCACTGTGCGCCACTTCGCGCCGCGCGCCACCCGCACACCGATCAACAGCGCCGCGGTGGACGCCATGAACCGCGAGCTCGGCACCGCCGAGGACGCGCCGGAGGCGGTGGCCGCCGCCTTCCTGGCCTTCCTGCGCGGCAGCGCGTGGCAACGCACGCTGGGACGCCAGGAAAGCTTCTTCGTCCTGGTCAATAAACTGCTGCCGGGCCTGCCCGACGGCGCGATCCGCAAACAGCTGGCGGTGATCCGCAAGCACCTGCCCAGATAGCATTGGAGAACGACACCATGAACAAGCTCGTCAAATTCCTCATCGCCCTGTTGTCCGCCGCCGCGCTGTCGGCCGGCGCTGCCGTCCCCGACGAAGTCGCCCGCCTGCAGGGCGCCTGGGAACAGGCCAAGTACCAGACCCCTCCGGCCCAGCAGGAAAAGCTGTTCGAGCGCTTGACCGAGCAGGCGCGCCAGAGCGCCGCCCAGAACCCATCCAGCGCCGACGTGCTGATCTGGTATGCGATCATCGAGTCGACCTATGCCGGCGCCAAGGGCGGGCTGGGCGCGCTCTCGCACGTGAAGAACGCGAAGAAAAACCTGGAACAGGCGCTGTCGATCGATCCGAACGCGCTGTCCGGTTCGGCCTATACCAGCCTCGGCTCGTTGTACTATCAGGTACCGGGCTGGCCGATCGGTTTCGGCGACGACAAGAAGGCGCTCGAGAACCTCAAGCGCGGCCTGGCGATCAACCCTGACGGGATCGACCCGAACTATTTTTACGGGGATTACCTGTTCCGCAAGGGCGACTTCGATGGCGCCGAGCGCGCCCTGCGCAAGGCCTTGCAGGCTGCGCCGCGCCCGGGCCGCAGGCTGGCCGACGAGGGACGGCGCGGCGAGATCGCCCAGTTGCTGGACCAGATCGCCGCCAAGCGCAACAAATAAACTGGAAACGGAGGACGGGATTGAGGCTCCTGCTGGTCGAAGACGATGAACTGCTGAGCAATGGCCTGCAAACGGCCCTGCACCGCGCCCAATACACGGTCGAGCATGTACGTGATGGCGAGTCCGCCCTGCTGGCCCTGGCCCACAACGATTTCGACCTGATGGTGCTCGATCTCGGCCTGCCGGGCATGGACGGGATCGCGGTACTGAAGGCGCTGCGCGCCGGCGGCAACCCGATCCCGGTCCTGATCCTGTCGGCCCGCGACGCCACCCGCGACCGTATCGCCGGGCTCGACCTGGGCGCCGACGACTACCTGATCAAGCCCTTCGAGCTCGACGAGCTGCTGGCGCGCCTGCGCGTGCTGGTGCGGCGGCGCAATGGGCGCCAGGTGAACCAGCTGGTGCTGGGGCCGCTGACGCTCAACCTCGACAGCCTGAGCGTCGTCTGGCAAGGCCAGCCGGTCGAACTGCAGCGGCTGGAATTCATGCTGCTCAAGCAGCTGGCGGAAAGCCCGCAACGCGTGTTCAACCGCGCCCAGCTCGAGGAGTCGCTGTACGGCTGGGGCGAAGGCAGCGAAAGCAACACCATCGACGTCCACGTGCATCACCTGCGCCGCAAGCTGGAACCGGGCGTGATCAAGACGGTGCGCGGCGTGGGCTACCGCATCGGCGACCTCGCCGCATGAGCCCGCGCACCTATTCCGGCCGGCGCCGGCTGGTGCTCGGCACGCTGGCCTGCGTGCTGCTGATCTTCACCGGCATCGGCATCGGCGCGCACAGCGTGGCGCGCCACGAATCGGTCGAGCTGTTCAGCGCGCGCCTGGCCACCTCGGCGCGCGTGCTGGAAGCGCTGGTGGCGAACCAGCTCGCATCCGCCACGGTCAGCCACCCCATCGTGATCGCGCTGCCCAAGGAGCTGGAAACCAGCACCAGCGACCTGCCGGAAGTCTTCGGCCACCGTTATGAAACCAAGATCGCCTTCCAGGCCTGGCGCGACGGCGCGCTCCTGCTGAAATCGGCATCGGCGCCCGACGCCGCCCTGGCGCCCCTGCGGCCGGGCTTTTCGGAGCAAAGGATTGGAAACGTGCTGTGGGAAGTATTCGTGCTGCGCTCGGGCGAGGTATGGATCATGACGGCAGAAAAGGAAGAGGTACGCGAAGAACTCGCCGAAGGCATCGGCATGTCGATCCTGGCCCCGCTGGCCCTGGGCGGGCTGTTCCTGCTTGCAATGGTGAATTTCCTGATCTCGCGAAGCATGCGGCCGCTGTCGGAACTGGCGGCCCTGATCGCCGCGCGCGAGCCGGAGTCGCTCGAACCGGTCGCGCTGCAGGTGACGCCGGTGGAGCTGTTGCCCATCGTCACCGAGCTGAACAATCTGATGAACCGTACCCGCGCCGCGATGGAACGCGAGCAGCGCTTCCTGAACGCGGCCGCGCACGAGATCCGCACGCCAGTCGCGGCGGTGCAGCTGCACCTGGAGAATGCCCTGCGCGCCGGCGACGAGCAACAGCGCGCGAGCTCGCTGGACTCGGCGCTGGCCGGCGCGCGCCGCACCAGCCGACTGGCCGAACAGCTGCTGACCCTGGGACGCATCAGCTCCGGCGGCGACAGCGCTCCCATGCAGCGCTTGTCGCTGCGCGAGATCTGCTGCGAGGTGATCGGCACCGTCGAGCCGCTGCTCGACCGCAAGGGCCAGACCATCGGCCTGGAAGCGCTGCAGGACTGCCCGGTCCGGGGCGAGCCGACCCAGCTGCGCCGCATGCTGCAAAACCTGATCGACAACGCCTCGGTGCACGGCACGCCCCATGGCGACATCCAGGTGACCCTGGCCCGGCGCGGCGACCACGCGCTGCTGGCGGTCTCGAACGACGGCGCGCCGATTCCGGAGGCCGACGCAGCCCGTCTTTTCACGCCGTATTACCGCCGTCCCGGTGCGGCGCCGGACGGCTTTGGACTGGGGCTGGCCATCGTCAAGGAAATCGTCGACCAGCACGGCGGCAGCATCCGGATCGGGCGCAGGCCCGATGGACAGGGAACCGTGGTCGAGGTCGAGCTGCGGCTGGCGTAAGCCTTGCCCGGCGGCCGCCGACCTTCAGCGGGCCAGGCGCCTGCCGACGGCCGCCACGACATCCTGCGGGCTGACCGGCTTGACCAGGTGGTCGTCGAAGCCGGCCTCCAGCGTGGCGCTGCGGTCCTGCTGCTGGCCCCAGCCCGTCACGGCGACCAGCGCCACCTTCCCGCCCCAGTCCTGCGCCCGCACCCAGCGCGCCACCTCGATGCCGTTCGCGTGCGGCATGCCGATATCGAGCACCAGCGCGTCCGGCCGCCATTGCTCGGCCATCTGCATGGCCTGCCTGCCGTCATAGGCCACCTGGACCGTGTATCCCTCCAGGCGCAGCACCTCGCCCAGCAGGTCGGCGGCGTCGACGTTGTCGTCGGCAACCAGCAGCCGCAGGTGCGTGTTGGCCGCCATGCCGGCGCCGGCTGGGGGCTGCTCTTCCACGATATCCGGAGCGATGCACGGCAGTTCGATGCGCACCGTCGTGCCGCGCCCGCTGCCTTCGCTGGAGGCCTGCACCGTGCCGCCATGCAGGTCGACCAGCTTGCGCACCACCGCCAGGCCGATACCCAGGCCCTCGGTTCCGCCGCTGACCTTCGACTGGCCCTGGGAGAACATGTCGAACACGGTGTCCAGCTGGTCCCCGGCGATCCCGGCGCCGTTGTCGGTGACGGCGACGACGGCCCGCCCCGCTTCGCTGGCGGCATGGACCGTGATGACGCCGTTCGCGGGCGTGAACTTGGCAGCGTTGTTCAGGATATTGCTGATCACCTGGGTCAGCCGGACCTCGTCGCCCAACACCATGATGGGCGAGGCCGGCAGGTCGAAGCGGATGTCGTGGCCGAGCGATTCGATCAGCGCCCGCGTGCTTTCGCAGGCCTGCTCGATCGTTCGCCGCAGGTCGACCGGACGGGTATCGAGCACGATGCGGTTCAGGGTGATGCGGCTCAGGTCGAGCAGGTCGTCGAGCAGGCGGCTCATGTGGCGGGTCTGGCGGGTGATGACCTCGCGGGCCTTGCCGATCGCGGCGGGCGAGCTCGCATGACGCAGCATCTCGACCGAGTAGCCGATCGCGGCCATCGGATTGCGCAGCTCGTGCGCCAGCACCGACAGGAACTCGCTTTTCTGGCGGTTCGCCTTCTCCAGTTCGCGCTGGACGTCCTTCAGTCCGGTGACGTCCATGACCGCCGCGACCGCCCCGCGCACGCGTCCCTGCGCGTCGAACAGCGGCGCCGCATTGACCAGCATGGTAAGCGCACGTCCGTCGTGGAACTGCACGTCGAGCTCCTCGCCGCGCACCGGTTTGCCGAGCCGCGCCGCCACCCGCATCGGCCAGTCGGCCGGCTCGAGGGCTTGCCCGGCGCGCAGGTAGCGGTAGGGGCGCTCGTCCGTGTCGATGCGCTCGTATCCGTTGCCGTGGCCGACGCCGAGCAGCGCGGAAAAGTACGGCGTGATGCTGATGTTCTGCGCCGCGGCGTCGCGGCTGATCGCGATGCCGACCGGCAGCACGTCGATGATGGTCTGCAGCTCTTCGCGCTGCTTGCGCTGCGCCTCCTTCGCCATCACCTCGGCCGTCACGTCGCGCAGCGTGCCGATGACCAGGCGCGCCCGGCTGCCGTCATGCTGCAGCAGCTTGGCGCTGCCGGCGAGCCAGCGCAGCTCGCCGTCCGCGCCGAGCACGCGGAACTCGGCGGCGACGCGGCTGGTCCCGTCCAGGACACTGTCCCAGAGGGCGTGCAGCCGGGCGACGTCCTCGGGATGCACCTGGGCCAGCGCCTGCGCCGGGTCGGCATGCACGAAGCCGGGCGGGTGGCCGAACATCGGGCCCGCGTCGTCCGAGCAGGACAGCTGTCCGCTGGCCAGGTCGGCCTGCCAGGTCGCCATGCCCGCGGACTGCAGCGCGACCTCGAGGCGCGCCTTGGCCAGCGATTCGCGCGCCGTCGAGGCCTGCAGCCTGGCGCGGTTGCTCACCCGCTCGAAGCAGGCCAGCACGGCGAACGGCACGCGCGGATAGTGCTTGGGCGTCTTGGTGATGTAGTCGTCCAGGCCCTCTTTCATGGCATCGACGGCGACTTCCTCGTTGCCGCTGCCGGTGAACATGATGACCGGCACCTCCGGATAACGCGCCTTGATCTCGCGCAGGACCTCGGTGCCGACCGTCCAGCGCAGCCGGTAGTCGGTGACCGCCACCTCGAAGCCGCCGGCGGCGAGCGCCTCGGCCAGCGTCGCGGCGTCGCTGATGTGGCGCACCTCGACCTGTTCGATGCGCAGCCGCAGCTCGCGCTCGACCAGGGCGCGGTCGTCGGGATTGTCGTCGATGAGCAGGACCCGCAACGGTCCCTGGCTGAAAACTTGCTCAGGCATTGGGCAACTCGATCCAGAAATTCGATCCGATGCCCGGCGCGGCCTCGACGCCGACGCTGCCGTTCATGCGCTCGACGCCTTTCTTGACGATCGCCAGGCCGATGCCGGTGCCCGGGTATTCCTCTTCGCCGTGCAGGCGCTCGAACACGTTGAACACGCGCGCCCTTGCCTCGTCGGCCATGCCGATGCCGTTGTCCTGCACCTCGATGCGCACCGTGCGTCCATGGGCGCGCGCCACGACCTGCACCGCGGCATGGGTGTCGGGCCGCACGAACTTGACGGCGTTGGCGAGCAGGTTGGCCAGGGCCTGCACCAGCACCGCGCGGTGCGCGCGCACCACCAGGTCCTCGGGGATGTCGACTTGGATGTCGGCCGCCTGGTAGGCCGGCTCGCCCTGCAGGCTTGCGCCCGCATCGTTCACCACGTCGCGCAGCGGCAGGAGGTCGGTGCTGATCTCGGCGCGCGACAGGCGCGCGAACTCGAGCAGGTCGGACACCATCAGGTCGATGCGGCGGGCAATCGCGTTGATCCGGTCGACGTACTGCTCGAAGTTGCCGAAGTCCCGGGCCGACAAGTCCTGGCGCAGCGCCGCCGCGTAGCCCTGGATGGTGCGCAGCGGCTCGCGCAGGTCGTGCGAGACCGAGAAGCCGAAGGTCTCCAGGGCCTCGTTGGCTTCCTGCAGCTGGCGGGTGCGCTCGACGATGCGCTGTTCCAGCTCGGCGTTGAGGCGGTGGATCTCGGCGCCGGCGCGGCGCAGCGAGGTGGCGTCTTCGACGATGCCGTCGATGGCGTCGTGGCCGTTGACCCGCACCCGCACCAGCTTGACGACGTAGAAGCGCCCGGCCTCGTCGCTGGCGCCCAGTTCGGCCTGCAGTTCGGCGGCGTCGGAGACCGCCTGCAGTTGCGGCAAGCGGCCTGCGACCTGGTCCAGCAGCGGATGGCGCAGCGAGTCCGGCGCGCTGGGGTCGCCGCCGAGCATGGTCCAGAAGGCGCGGTTGGCTTCTTCGAGCCTGCCGTCGAGCGTCATGCAGAACACGCCGAGCTGGATGTTTTCCAGCAGGGCCGCGAGCCGGGTTTCGGAGCGGATGGCGCGGGCCCGGATTTCCTTGCGGTCCAGGCAGGTGCGCACCGCGACCGGCAGGCGCGCATAGTGGCGCGGGCTCTTGATGACGTAGTCGTCGAGCCCGAGCTTCATCGCCTCGACCGCGATCTCCTGCGTCCCGGTGGCGGTGAACATGATGACCGGCAGTTGCGCATCGAAGGCCTTGACCTGCTTGAGGATGTCCAGGCCGGTCACCCAGCGCATCTGGAAATCGGTGATCACGATGTCGACCCGCAGGCCGGACTGGAGCTCGCGCTCCCAGGCGGCGCGGTCGCCAACCTCGCCGATGACGCAGCCCGGCAGGTTGCGTTCGAGCTCGCGGCGCGCCAGGGCGCGGTCATCCGGGTTATCGTCGAGCAGCAGTATGTTCAGTGTCATGGTAGGTGTTTCATTGCCACGCGCCGAGGGCTGGCGGCGGCACGCTCAGGTTGTTCCGGAACCAGTACAGGTCGAGCACGCCGAGCAGCTGGACCAGGCCGTGGAAGGCCACCGGCTTCAGGAGGTAGGAATTGGCGCCCAGCGCATAGGCCTTCTGGATGTCCTCGTCCTCGCTCGACGAGGTCAGCACGACCACGGGCGTCGTGGCCAGCGTGGGCTGGCTGCGTATCCAGCGCAAGACCGCCAGGCCGGAGCGCTTGGGCAGTTTGAGGTCGAGCAGCACCAGGGCCGGGAGCGGATGGCGCCCGCGGTCGCCGAAATGCCCGCTGCCGTCGAGGTAGGCCACGGCTTCGTCGCCGTCGTGGACGACCTGCAGCGCCACCGCCAGCGCGGCCTTCTTGATGGCGCGGCGCACCAGCAGCACATCGTCCGGGTTGTCCTCCACCAGCAGGATCAGCGGCAGGCCGGCGCCGTCGTCCTCGTGGTTCACGATTTCCATTCCATGCTCCTTGTTCAGTCGGCTGCCTGCAGGGCCAGCTCGAAGGTGGTCCCGCCGCCCTCCCGATCCAGGATCGCCACCTTGCCGTCCATGCGTTCGAGGCCTTTCCTGACGATCGCCAGGCCGATGCCGGTGCCCGGATAGCGCTCGTGGCCGTGGAGACGCTCGAACACCCCGAACACATGCTCGCGGTGTTCCGGCGCGATGCCGATGCCATTATCGCCGATCGAGAGGCGCGCTACCGCACCGTCGCGCCTTCCCGCGATCTCGATGCGCGGCACCACGCCCCGGTCGACGAACTTGATGGCGTTCGATACGAGGTTGCCGACGACCTGGGCCAGGATGGTAGCATTCCCGCGCACCGCCGGCAGCGGCCAGGCGATGTCGAGCTGTGCGCCGCTCGCGCCGATCTCGGCCTCCAGGTCGCGCAGGGCGGTTTTCACGACGGCCCCGAGGTCGACCCGCTCCAGCTGCAGTTCGGCGCGCGACAGGCGGCTGTAGGCCAGCAGGTCGGTGATCAGGCGGTCCATGCGCACCACGGCGGCCACGATGCGGTCCGCGAACATCCGGCCCTCCGCGGACATGCGCTCGCCCTCGTCCTCGACCAGGGCGGTGGCGAATCCTTCGACGTTGCGCAGCGGCGCGCGCAGGTCGTGCGCCACCGTGTGAGCAAAAGCGCGCAGCTCGGCATTGGCCTCGGCGATCCGTTCGGTGCGCTCCTCGACCCGCTGTTCGAGCAGCTGGTTGGCTTCGATCAACTCACGCTGGGCGGCCTTGATCTGCGTGACTTCGAGCAGGGCGACGACGATGCCTTGCAGTGCGCTTCCATCCAGCACCGGATAGCAGCTGGCCAGCCAGTCGCGCTGCGGCGCCGCATCCGTCCCCGGACTGCCGAACTCGACGCCGGCGACCTGGCGGCGCTCGCGCCGGACCTGCTCCAGCACCTGGCCGACCCGTTCTCCCATCGACGCCGGCAAGACCTCCGCCGGCGCCCGGCCCACGATGGCGCTCTTGGACATGCCGCTCACTTCCGCCAGCGCATCGTTGAGTTCGGTCAGGCGCAGGTCGGCGCCGACCAGGCCGAGGCCGACCGGAACGGCGCGGTAGATGGTTTCGATCTGGGCCAGCCTGCTGCTGAGCGCCAGCTCGGACTCCTTGCGCGCGTGGATGTCTTCAATCAGGCCGTACCAGGCCACGACGGCGCCCGTATCGGCGCGGCGCGGGTTGGCGCGCGAGCGCATCCAGCGCAGCTGCCCGCCGGCGTCGCGGATGCGGAATTCGACGTCGAACGGCTCCCCGCTGTCCACCGCATGCGCCCAGGCCTGCATCATCGCCGGACGGTCCTCGTCGACGACGGCGCTCGCCCAGCCGGCGCCGCGGACGGCCTCGCGCGCCTGTCCCGTGAGCGACAGCCAGCGATCCGAAATGCGCTCGATGGCGCCGCCGGGCGAGGCCCGCCACGGTATTTGCGGGTTGAGCTCGATCGTGTAGCGGTAGTTGGCTTCCGACTCGGCCAGGGCGCGGGCGCGCGCATTGCGCTCGCTGACGTCGCGCAACACCAGCACCTCACCCGCGGCCATGTCTCCCTGCGGCTCGATGGGCGCGGCGCTCAGTTCGGTGGCGTATTCGCGTCCGTTGCCGGATGCCAGCACCACGTGCTCGCCGCCGTCCGCGATGGCCTGGTCCAGGTCGGCCGGCCCGCCGCTGCCGCGGTCGCGAAAGTGCAGCACCTGCTCCAGCCGCATGCCGACGCCGCGCGCCTCGGGCGTGCCGGTCAGTTCCTCCGCCACCCGGTTCATCAGGCTGACATTGCCCTGCGGGTCGGTCGCGATCACGCCGTCGCCGATACTGCGCAGCGTCGCGTCGAGCCGCGCGCGTTCGGCCAGCAGGCGCGCCGCGTCGCGCGACGAGAGCACCCACAGCATGACCACCAGCAATCCGGCCACGCCGACGGTGATCGCAAAGGCCGTGATCAGCTCGCGGCGCCCCTCTTCCACGTGCCGCTGCCGCACCTGCAGCAGGCGCTGTTCCTCGGACCGGATCAGCTGCGCCTGCGCCAGGATCCGCTGCTTGAGCGCATGCCCGGACTCCAGCACCGCCAGCTCGACCGGGCGCCCGGCGCGCCGTTCCTGCATGACACGCTCGAGCAGGTCCAGGCGCCTGCGCACCGCGTCCTCGAAAGAGCGCATCGCCACCTGCTGCCGCGGATTGTCGAGAATCAGTACGCGCAATTCATGGACCTCGGGCAGTACGGCGTCGCGGGCCTGCCGGTAGCCGGCAACGAAGCTGTCGTTACCGGTCAGCAGGAAGCCGCGCTGGGCCGCTTCCGCTTCGCTGGTCAGCGTCAAGGCCGCCTGCACGTGTTCCAGGACTTCGCGGGTATGGACCACCCACCGCCAGGACCCCGACTGGTTCTGGATGCCGCGGGCCAGCACACTGAGGGCGACGCTGAGGACCAGCAGGCTGACGATGGTGGCGATCGTGACGGGCCCGCGCAGCTTGAGTTTTTTCATGGAAAACAGTCACTGCCGGTGACGCTGGTCCGGGCCGTGACGGGATGGCGTTCCGGCTAGCATACACGAGCGGCCTGCCTGGCTGCGCTACAGAGGAGGCATGGCTCAGCCAACCTGAATCCAGGTGGTCTTGAGCTCGGTGTACTTGTCGAAGGCATGCAGCGACTTGTCGCGCCCGTTGCCCGACTGTTTATAACCGCCGAAGGGCACCGTGATGTCGTCGTTGTCGTACTGGTTGACGTGCACCGTGCCGGCCCGCAGCGCGCGCGAAGTCCGGATCGCCTTGCTCATGTCCGGGGTCCATACCGCCGCCGCCAGGCCGTAGGGCGTGGCGTTCGCCTGCCTGATCGCTTCGTCCAGGTCGGTAAAGGACAGCACCGACAGCACCGGCCCGAAGATCTCCTCGCGCGCGATGCGCATCCCGGGATCGACGCCGTCGAACAGGGTCGGCTCGATGTACAGGCCGCCACTGTCCTGGCGCGCGGCGCCGCCGCCCGCCAGCAGGCGCGCACCGGCCGCCTTGCCGTCCTCGATATAGCCGAGCACGGTCTTCATCTGGACCGGATCGACAATGGCGCCCATGACGGTTTGCTCGTCGAGCGGGTCGCCCGGGGCGTAACGCGGGACCAGCGCCAACGCTTTTTCCAGGAACGCATCCTTGATCGACGCCTCGACGAACAGGCGCGAGGGCGCGTTGCAGCTCTCGCCCTGGTTGAAGTAGATCGATCCGATCGCGCTTTCCACCGCGGCATCGAGGTCGGGGCAGTCGGCGCAGACGATGTTGGCGGATTTGCCGCCCAGCTCGGTCCAAGCGCGCTTCAGGTTCGACTGCCCCGCCATCTGCAGGATCTGCTTGCCGACCCGGGTCGAGCCGGTGAAGGCGATGCAGTCGACGTCCATGTGCAGGCCGAGCGCGCTGCCCGCTTCGTTGCCGTAGCCGGGCAGGACGTTGAACACGCCCGGCGGCACCCCCGCCTCCAGCGCCAGCTCGGCCAGGCGCAGGCAGCTCAAGGGCGCCTTCTCGGACGGTTTCAGGACCAGGCTGTTGCCGCTTGCTAAAGCCGGGCCGATCTTCCAGGCCGCCATCAGCATCGGGTAGTTCCAGGGGATGACCGCCGCGACCACGCCGACCGGTTCGCGCGTGACCAGGGCCAGGCTGTCCGCGCCGGTGGGGGCGACCTGGTCGTAGATCTTGTCGATCGCCTCGCCATACCAGCGGATGCAGTTCTGGGCCAGCTGCACGTCCACGCTCAGGCTGTAGCGGATGGGTTTACCCATGTCGAGGGTTTCCAGCAAGGCCAGCTCGTCGCCCTGCGCCAGCATCAGGTCGGCGAAGCGGACCAGCACCCGCTTGCGCTCGCTTGGCGCCATGCCGGCCCAGCGGCCGTCCTCGAAGGCCCTGCGGGCGCTGGCGACGGCGGCGTCGGCGTCCGCGGCATCGCAGCGCGCGACCTCGGCCAGCTTGCGGCCATCGATGGGGGAGATGCAGTCGAAGCGGGCCCTGGTGCGCGCGTCGACGCGAAATCCGTCGATGAAGGCGCGGCCGTCGATGACCAGATTGACAGCCCGTTGATGCCATGATGGAGTCGACATATCAGTTTCCCTTCCTTGAAGTGCAACACTTGACCTTAAATACGAGCAAAGTTGATCCAACGGCCGAATTCTGCCTTTATAATCGCGAATTTTCCGCCCGATAATTCTTGCTTCCCGGAGCCACCACCGCATGAACACCACTTTGATCGTTTTCGTCGCGCTTTACATGCTCGGCACGCTGGGGCTCGGGATGTGGGCGGGCACACGGATCAAGAATACCGCCGACTTCGCCGTGGCCGGCCGCAGCCTGCCGCTGATCATGGTGATCACCACCACCTTCGCCACCTGGTTCGGCGCCGAGACCGTGATGGGCGTGCCCGCCAAGTTCGTGCAGGGCGGCCTGAACGCCATCATCGAGGACCCGTTCGGGGCCGGCATGTGCCTGATCCTGGTCGGCCTGTTCTTCGCCAAGAAACTGTACAAGCTGAACCTGCTCACCATCGGCGACTACTACCGCCAGCGCTACGGCAAGGGCATCGAGATCTTCTGCTCGGTGGCGATCATCCTGAGCTACCTGGGCTGGGTGGCGGCGCAGATCACCGCGCTGGGCCTGGTGTTCACGGTGCTGACCGGCGGCGCGATGTCGCCGGCTATGGGCATGCTGGTCGGTACCCTGGCGGTGCTGGTCTACGTGGTGGTGAGCGGCTTCCTGGCGGTGGCGATCACCGACTTCGTCCAGATGATCGTGCTGGTGGTCGGCATGAGCATCATTGCCTTCTTCGCGGCCGACCTGGCCGGCGGTTCCGACAAGGTGCTGGCGATGGCCCAGCAGGCCGACCTGTGGCGCGTGCTGCCGGAGCCCACCTTCACCGACATCGCCTTCTTCGTGGGCGCGGCCGTCACCATGATGTTCGGCTCGATCCCGCAGCAGGACGTGTTCCAGCGCGTGATGTCGGCCAAGGACGCGCCGACCGCGCGCACCGGCGCCGTGATCGGCGGCGCCAGCTACATCCTGTTCGCCTTCGTGCCGATGTTCATCGTCGCCGCGGCCGTGGTGGTGATGGGTAACTCGGCGATGGAAATCGCCCAGAACGACTACCAGCGCCTGCTGCCGACCTTCATCATGACCAAGATGCCGCTGGTCATGCAGATCCTGTTCTTCGGCGCCCTGCTGTCGGCAATCAAGAGCACCTCGTCGGCGACCCTGCTGGCGCCGTCGACCAGCTTCGTCGAGAACATCCTCAAGAACCTGCGTCCGGGCATGAGCGACAAGCAGAACCTGCTGGCGATGCGCATCACCATCGTGATCTTCGCCGCCCTGGTGCTGACCTATGCGATCGCGATGGAAGGCACCTCGATCTACGAACTGGTGTCGAGCGCTTACCAGGTGACCCTGGTGGGCGCCTTCGTGCCGCTGGTGATGGGCCTGTACTGGAAGCGTGCGACCACCCAGGGCGCGATCGTCTCGATCGGCGCGGGCATCCTGGTGTGGCTGCTGTTCTTCGAAGGCGTCACCACCTGGGGCGAGCACTTCCCGGGCCAGCTGGCCGGGCTGATGGCGGCCTTCGTGGGCATGTTCGCGGGCTCGCTGGCGCCGCAGTTCGTTCGCAATGGTGGGGAGCCGACGAAGCATATCGTTGGGGCGAGTGCTTAAGCTAAGGCTGTACCTGCAAAATTGGGTTCCGGCCTTCGCCGGAACGACGGTTTTAAAGCTGGTGGACAGAGATAGCATTACGTTTGGCTCGCACCTTCAGCACGTCATCCCGGCGAAGGCCGGGATCCAAGTTCGTCGCGCACCGTTAGCTACGCCATCCACCCCTTCCCCACCACCTCCTCCAGCGTCAAATCCAGGCAAACCCCGATCCGCTCCACCATCTCGTCGATCTGCGCCCGCGTGATCGACAGCGGCGGCGCCACGATCATGCGGTCGCCCACGGCGCGCATGATCACCCCGTTGTCGAACATGTGCTTTCGGCACAGCATCCCCACCGCCTGCTCGGCCGGGAAGGCTTCGCAGTCGTGCACGGTGGCTCCCTTGCGCCGCACCAGGTTCAGCCCCGCCGTCATGCCGCAGGTCTCGGCATGTCCGACCAGCGGGTGCATCGCCAGCGAGGCGAAGCGCGACTTCAGGTGCGGGCCGGTTTCCAGCGCCACGCGCTCGACCAGGCCTTCGGCCTCGATGATGCGCAGGTTCTCCAGCGCCGCGGCGCAGGCCGAGGGGTGGCCGGAATAGGTGAAGCCGTGGTTGAAGTCGCCGCCCTTCTCGATCAGGACGTGCGCCACGCGCCCTCCCACCAGTACCCCACCGAGCGGCACGTAGCCCGAGGTGACGCCCTTGGCAAACGCGATCAGGTCGGGCTGGAAGCCCATCAGCTCGCAGCCGAACCAGGTGCCCAGGCGACCGAAGCCGCAAATCACTTCGTCCGACACCAGCAGGATGTCGTACTTGTCGCAGATGCGCTGGATCTCGGGCCAGTAGGTCGCGGGCGGGATGATCACGCCGCCCGCGCCCTGCACCGGCTCGCCGATGAAGGCGGCCACCCGCTCGGGGCCCACTTCCAGGATTTTTTCTTCCAGCCAGCCGGCGGCGTGCAGGCCGAACGCGGCCTCGCTCATGCCGTGCCCGTGTTCGGCGTAGCTGGGTTGGTCGATGTGGACGATGCCGGGAATCGGCAGCGAGCCCTGCGCGTGCATGCCGGCCATGCCGCCCAGCGAGGCCCCGGCCATGGTACTGCCGTGGTAGGCGTTGCGGCGGCTGATGATGACCTCGCGATCGGGCTCACCAAGCAGCTGCCAGTAGCGCCGCACCATGCGCACGATGGTGTCGTTCGCTTCCGAGCCGCTGCCGGTGAAGAACACGTGCTGGAACTGGGGAGGAGACAGCCGGGCCAGCAGCGCCGCCAGCTTCACCGCGGGCACGTTGGTGGTATTGAAGAAGCTGTTATAGAAGGGTAGCTGCAGCATCTGCGCATGCACCGCGTCGGCGATGCTGGCGCGGCCGTAGCCGGCGTTCACGCACCACAGGCCGGCCATGCCGTCGATGATCATCTTGCCTTCCGAATCCCACAGGTAGACGTCGTCGGCGCGCACGATCACGCGGGCGCCACGCTCCCTCAGCGCGGCGTGGTCGGTGAAGGGGTGCAGGAAGTGCGCGCTGTCGAGGCGCTGCAGTTCCTGGGTGTCATAGGTCTCGCGTGCCTCGGGCGTGGTGACGCGCAGCGAGGCGACCGGGGTATTGGTGGTCATGATCGACTCCCATTTTTTGTGTGAATCCGATCAGACGTGCAGGAGCAGGTGTTCCCGCTCCCACGGGCTGATGACGCGCATGAATTCCTGGTGCTCGAGGTCCTTCACCGCCGAGTACACGTCGATGAAGCGCTCACCCAGCACGTCGCGCAGGCGGTCTTCGCGGCGCAGCAGGGTGATGGCCTCGGACAGGCCCTGCGGCAGCTCGACCGGCATGTCGTAGGCGCTGACTTCGACCATCTGGCTCGGCTCGACCGCGTCCAGCATGCCCAGGTAGCCGCAGGCCAGGGTGACGGCCAGGGCGAGGTAGGGGTTGGCGTCGGCGCCGATCACGCGGTTCTCGATGCGCCGGTCCTGGGCGCCGGACACCGGCACGCGGAAGCCCACCGTGCGGTTGTCCATGCCCCACTGCAGGTTGATCGGCGCCGCCGAATGGCGCACGATGCGGCGGTAGGAGTTCACGTAGGGCGCGATGATGGCCATCGCCGAAGGCATGTAGCGCTGCAGGCCGCCGATGTAGTGGCGGAAGGCTTTCGAAGGCGTGCCGTCGGGATTGCTGAAGATGTTGCGGCCGCTCTCCAGGTCGACCACGCTCTGGTGCACGTGCATCGCCGAGCCGGGTTCGTCCGCCATCGGCTTGGCCATGAAGGTGGCGTACATCTCGTGCTTGAGCGCGGCTTCGCGCAGGGTGCGCTTGAAGTAGAAGACCTTGTCGGCCAGGCCGAGCGGGTCGCCGTGCAGGAAGTTGATCTCCATCTGGCCGGCGCCGATCTCGTGGATGAGCGTGTCGACGTCGAGGTTCATCATCTCGCAGTAGTCGTAGATGTCCTCGAACAGCGGGTCGAACTCGTTGACGGCGTCGATGCTGTAGACCTGGCGGCTGGTCTCGGCGCGGCCGCTGCGGCCCACCGGCGAGGACAGCGGCAGGTTCGGATCGATGTTCTTGGCCGTGAGGTAGAACTCGAGTTCCGGCGCCACCACCGGCTTCCAGCCGCGCTCCGCATACAGCTTGAGCACGCGGCGCAGCACGCTGCGCGGCGCGTAGTCGACCAGCGTGCCGTCGGAGAAGTAGCAGTCGTGGATGACCTGGGCGGTGGGATCGACCGCCCACGGCACCATGGTGATGGTGGTGGGGTCGGCCTTGAGGATCATGTCGCGGTCGGTGGCCGCGATGGCGCGGTTGTACGATTCGTCGCGCTCGGGGGTGTTGCCTGTGACGGTCATGCCCAGCACCACTTCGGGGATGCGCATGCCGCGGTCTTCGGTGAACTTCACGCGGGGGAGGATTTTTCCACGGGCGACGCCGGTCAGGTCGGGGACCAGGCATTCGATTTCGGTGACCCGTTTCGCGTTGAGCCACTCCTCCATGTCGGTGTAAGAAAAATTGTCGCGGATTGCCATGATTGCCTCACTGTCTGGTTCGGATCGAGTGCGCACCGCCGGCGCGGGCCGGGTGCGCTCGCACATCAGGCAGGAAAGCTATGGGACGGCGTCGCTCGCCCAGAGAAAGGCGGCCTCCAAGGCAGGGATGCTCATGCGCTGCTCCGTTGTTTCTGCTGCTGGTATTCGCGGCAGGCCTGGCCGAAGGCGCCGAACATCTTCATCGAATACGGGTTGTGCTGGATGCGCCACTCGGGGTGCCATTGCACCGCCAGCGTGAAGCCGGGCGCGGTGGAGACCGAGAAGGCTTCGACCAATCCGTCCTCCGCTACCGCTTCGACCGTCAGGCCGGGCGCGAGTTCGTTGACGCCCTGCCCGTGCAGCGAGTTCACCGGAATCTCCGGCACGCCGAGCATGCGCTCGAGGCAGCCGCCCGGCGTAAGCGTGACGTTGTGGGCGTCGCCGTACTGCTCGTCCATGCCGAGTTCGGGATTCTCGCGGTGGTCGAACTTGCCGGCCACCGCCTGCACCGCCTGGTGCAGGCTGCCGCCCAGGGCCACGTTCATCTCCTGGAAGCCGCGGCAGATCGCGATGATCGGAATGCCGCGCTTGACCGCTTCGCGGATCAGGGGCAGCGTGGTCTGGTCGCGCGCCGGATCCTGCGGCAGCGAGGGATCGAGCACTTCCTCGGAATAGTAGCTGGGGTGGACGTTCGAGGCCGAGCCGGTCAGCATGATGCCGTCGCACAGGGCCAGCATGGTTTCCAGGTCCAGCGAAGCGCCCAGCGAGGGCAGGATCATGGGGGCGCAGTCGGCGCCGAGGACGACCGCGTCGACATACTTGTGCTGGGCCGCGTGATAAGGGTGTTCGCCGAAATCACGCGTGCATGCGGGGACGAATACGATGGGGCGCATGGTCTCTACCTTGTCGTGAAGCGCACGAAACCATGATACGAGCATTCCGGTCCGGGCGCGAGTGGCCTATGACTCAGATCAACTGCGCCAGATCAATGCGGCGCGGCCGGAGCGTACTCCCTACTGCTGATCTGCCTAGTGTTCATAGCAAAAGCTTAACGGTAACTCGAGAAGCATGCCAACACGGTAAGGCAGAGGAGCGGCGAAATACTATTTCACGCAAGGCTCTTCCATGAAATTTTATTTCGCCACGGAAATTACCCCTTACTCCTTCAGCACGGCGAGCGCCGCTTCCAGCACAGTATCCCGGCCACGGCGCAGGTCGGCCACCGTCGGCGCCGCCTTGACGGTCGGCTGGATGCCGTGACCGACCCAGGCGCGCCCGTCCGGATAGGTGTCGGCCTTGGTGCAGATGCGCGCCACGCCGCCGCCCGGCAGCTTGATGAACAGCGGCTGGCCGGTGCTGCCGCCGGTCGCCTCGCCCACGATCGGCCCGCGCCCCATGCCCTCATAGGCCACCATGAAGTCTTCCGCCGCCGAGTAGGTCGCGCCCGAAGTCAGGACCGCCACCGGGCCCTTGAACCAGCGCTTGCCGTCCGGCTGGCGATCGCTCGGCTTGCCTTCGAAGTCCGGCATCGGGCGCTTCCAGGCGCGGTAGGACGGCAGGTACTGGCGCGTCGCCCATTTGCCGGTGGCGAAAGGCTTGTCGGTCAGCGTGGCCAGCACGCGCCAGCCTTCGGACGAATTGCCGCCGCCGTTGTTGCGCAGGTCGATGATCAGCGCCGAACTCGCTGCGATCTGGTCGAAGGCCGCGAGGAAGGCGTCGGCGGCCCGGCTGTCGCCGAAGCTGTTCAGGGCCACGTAGCTCACGTTGCCCGGCAGCTTGCGCAGTTCAAAAGGAGGATTGCCGCCCGCCGCCTTGCCGAAGCTTTCCGCGTCGACGCGCTTCGCCTCCAGCTTCACCGTCTTGCCGTCGGCATGGCGGAAAGTCAGGCGCGGCGCCTTGTCGCGCGGACCCATCAGGAACTGGTAGCCGTACACGCGGATATCCCTGTCCTGCTGCGTCGAGGCACTCACATAGGGCGCGATCTCGCGCTGGGCGTAGGCGACGACCGGCTCGCCGTCGACCTCGACGATCTCGGAGCCCGGGACCACGCCGCCCGCCCGCAAAGCCGGGTCGAACACCTCGCGCACCAGCACCCGGCCCTCGACCAGCTGCGTCTTCATGAGCGGCCGCGCCATCATCGCGTTGCGCAGCTCCGGCCCGGGGTAGACATTGGTATGCCCGTCCTGCAGCTTCGCGCACAGCTCCATCAGCACGCGGTAGTAGTCGGCGGTGGAGGTGGTGGCGCGCACCTTCGGGAGATATTCGAGGTAGAGCCGGTCCCAGTCGAGCTCCTTGAGCTTGTCGACGTACACGAAGTTGTATTTCACCTCGGACCAGAACTTCGACAGGCCGGCGATCTTCTCGTCTTCGCTGATGTTCTCGCGGTAGGGCGAGCCGAGTGCGGGCGAGTCGAACAGCAGCGCTTCGCGCGCCTCAGCGGGCTTGGCGTCCTGCGCGAAGGCTGCCCCGGACAAGGCCGCAAGGACTGCGGCGGCGATGATGTGACGTACCATGGAATCTCCCTTGTTGTGATGGGGGCGATTCTACGAAGCGGAAAGGCCGTTGTGGGAGGGTAATGCGACAGGCTGCATGATTCGCGGAGCAGTCTGCGGTAGCAATCTGTTACAGCTGTGCCGTGCACAGTCTTGTAGTGTATTGCGTATGGAAGGAAAACCGGGCGCGCGTCGCGCTCCGGTGCACCTCATGGAGAAACTATGAAACCCCTGTTCGCCGTCCTCGCCTTGCTGGCATCGCTGAACCATGCTGCTGCCGGCGAGATCTCGCTGTTCACCGATGCGGACTTCCGCGGTCGTCCGCTGAGCCTGCGTGGTCCGGTCACGAACCTGGAAGCGCTCGGGTTCAACGACCGCGCATCGTCGGCCATCGTCCGCTCGGGCAGCTGGGAGATCTGCGAGCACAAGGATTTCGGCGGCCGCTGCATCGTGCTGGAGCCGGGCGAATACCGGATGTTCGAGGGTTTCAACGATGTGGCTTCCTCGGTGCGGGAACTGGAGCGCGGACGCGGACGCGATGGATACCGTGACCGTGACCGGCGCCACGACGAGGGCGGGTGGGGCCGGCGCGGTCCTGGCAGCGACGGCCGGCGCGGCCCGCCGGTCGAGCTGTTCGCCGGCCGCCAATTCGGGGGCGAGGGCATCATGCTGGAAAGCGATGTGCACAGCCTGCGTTCACGCAATTTCAACGACCGCGCGGGCTCGATGATCATCCGCGAAGGCGAATGGCAGCTGTGCGAGCATGACGATTACCGCGGCCGCTGCATCGTCTACGGGCCTGGCCGCTATTCGTCCCTGCGCGGCCTGGACGGCATTGCGTCGTCGCTGCGCAGGGTGCGCTGACACCCTGGCTCGCTACTTCTTGTACTCGTAATACTTGCGCGCATCGCCGCGCACCTGCTCGGCCGGGTACTTGGCCCGGTTGAGCACCATCTTCTCCTGCACCGCCGCGAACAGGTCGACGTCGAGCTTGTCGGCCAGGCGCACCAGGTAGACCAGCACGTCGGCCATCTCGTGGCGCACCTGTACCAGCTTGTCCGGACCGAGTTCCTCGGGCCGGCCATGCTGGAGCCACTGGAAATGCTCCAGCAGCTCGGCCGCCTCGACGCTCAGGGCCGAGGCCAGGTTCTTGGGCGTATGGAACTGGTCCCAGTCGCGCTCGTCCACGAAGGCGCGGACGAGATCGCGCAGCCGGATGAGATCACTGTCCGCGGCGTTCGTCACGCACTTGGTCTCCATCGAGGTAGCCGGTGAGGACGCGCTGCAGCTTGGGCGCGATCTCGTCGTAGCTGCTGACCGTGATGCCGAGGTCGCGCAGCAGGCCGTCGTGCACGCCGTAGACCCAGCTGTGGATGGTCAGCGGCTGGCCGCGTTCCCAGGCGTCGCGCACGATGGTGGTCTGGGCCACGTTGATCACCTGCTCGGCCACGTTCAGTTCGACCAGGCGGTTGACGGCGGCGCGGCCGACCACGTTGCCGAGGTACTTGCCGTGCTTCTCGCGCACGTCGCGCACGTGGCCGAGCCAGTTGTCGGCCATGCCCACACGGGTGCCGGTGAGCGCTGCGCCGACGCCCGAGCAGCCGTAGTGGCCGCACAGGATGATGTGCTTCACCTTCAATACGTCGATCGCGAACTGCAGCACGCTCAGGCAGTTCAGGTCGGAGTGCGCGACCACGTTGGCGATGTTCCGGTGCACGAACAGCTCGCCCGGCAGCATGCCGAGCAGTTCGTTGGCGGGCACGCGGCTGTCCGAGCAGCCGATCCACAGGTATTCCGGCGCCTGCTGTTCCGACAGCGCCTTGAAGAAGTTCGGGTCTTCGGCCACCATCGAGGCGGCCCATTTGCGGTTGCGTGCGAAGAGCTCTTCGGCGCTCACGCCCGTCGTGTTGTTATCCATTGTTTTCCCTGGTTGATGCGTGCTGAATGGACGAAAGTATACCAGCAGGCGAAAAAAAACCGCCGAGGGCTTTCGCCTTCAGCGGTTTTTCCTGTCCGGCTTCTTACTCGAAGAAGTCCTTGACCTTGTCCATCCAGCCCTTGCTCTGCGGGCTGTGCTTGGCGCCACCCTCGGTGGTCGAGCGTTCGAACTCGCGCAGCAGTTCCTTCTGCTTGTCGGTCAGCTTGACCGGGGTCTCGACGACCACGTGGCAGAACAGGTCGCCGGTGTAGCCCGAACGGACGCCCTTGACGCCCTTGCCCTTGAGACGGAAGGTCTTGCCGGTCTGGGTGCCTTCCGGCACCGTGAACGACACCTTGCCGGTGAGCGTAGGCACTTCGATCTCGCCGCCCAGCGCCGCCTTGGCGAAGGAGATCGGCATTTCGCAGTGGAGGTCGTCGCCCTCGCGCTGGAACACCGGGTGCGGCTTGATGTGGATCTCGACGTACAGGTCGCCCGCCGGTCCCCCGTTCGTCCCCGGCTCACCGTTGCCGGTCGAGCGGATGCGCATGCCGTTGTCGATACCGGCCGGGATCTTCACTTCCAGCGTTTTGTTGCGCTTGATGCGTCCGGCGCCGCCGCAGGCTGCGCAGGGTTCCGGGATGATCTTGCCGCTGCCGTGGCACTTCGGGCAGGTCTGCTGGATGCTGAAGAAGCCCTGCTGCATGCGCACCTGGCCGTGGCCCGAGCAGGTGGTGCAGGTCACGGGCTGGGTGCCCGGCTTGGCGCCGCTGCCGTGGCAGGTGTCGCACTTGTCCCAGCTCGGCACGCGGATGGTGGTCTCGTAGCCGTGCGCGGCCTGCTCCAGGGTGATCTCGAGGTTGTAGCGCAGGTCGGCGCCGCGGTAGACCTGCGGGCCCGCGCTACGGCCGCGGCCGCCGCCGCCGAAGATGTCGCCGAAGATGTCGCCGAAGGCGTCGCCGAAACCGCCGGCACCGAAGCCGCCCCCGCCGCCGCCCATGTTCGGGTCGACGCCGGCGTGACCGTAGCGGTCATAGGCCTCGCGCTTCTCCGGATTGGTCAGCATCTCGTAGGCTTCCTTGACCTCCTTGAACTTCTCTTCCGCTTCCTTGTTGTCGGGGTTGCGGTCAGGGTGGTACTTCATCGCAAGCTTGCGATAAGCCTTCTTGATGTCGTCTTCCGACGCGTTCTTGGCGACCCCGAGGATCTCGTAAAAATCACGCTTTGCCATTGGCGGCACCTTGCTTATTGATCTGGTAATACGGGTTATGCAGAAAATGAGGCAAAAAAACCGAGCCGGAGCACCAATCGGTCGCAGCGGCTCGGCGGGTCCCGTGGGAAACGGACGAGTGTAACCCAGCTCGTCCGTCCCTGCAGGGGATTACTTCGCGTCTTTCACTTCCTTGAAGTCCGCGTCCACGACGTCGTCCTGCTGCGGCTGCTGTTCGCCGCCGGCAGCCTGGGCGCCGCCCGCGCCGGCAGCGCCAGCCTGCTGCGCCTGCATGTCGGCGTACATCTTCTCGCCCAGCTTCTGGGCCGCGGTCGACAGGGCCGAGGTCTTGGCATCGATGTCCGACTTGTCGCCGCTCTTCAATGCGCCTTCCAGGTCGGCGATCGCCGCTTCGATCTTTTCCTTCTCGCCGGCGTCCAGCTTGTCGCCGTATTCGGTCAGGGACTTCTTGGTCGAGTGCACCAGCGCGTCGCCCTGGTTGCGGGCTTCGGCCAGTTCCTTGACCTTCTTGTCCTCTTCCGCGTTCAGCTCGGCATCCTTCACCATCTTCTGGATTTCGTCTTCCGACAGGCCCGAGTTGGCCTTGATGGTGATCTTGTTTTCCTTGCCGGTGGCCTTGTCTTTCGCGCCCACGTGCAGGATGCCGTTGGCGTCGATGTCGAAGGTCACTTCGATCTGCGGGGTGCCGCGCGGTGCCGGCGGGATGCCCTCGAGGTTGAATTCGCCCAGGCTCTTGTTGCCTGCTGCGATCTCACGCTCGCCCTGGTAGACCTTGATGGTCACGGCCGGCTGGTTGTCGTCGGCGGTCGAGAACACCTGCGAGAACTTGGTCGGGATCGTGGTGTTCTTGTGGATCATCTTGGTCATCACGCCGCCCAGGGTTTCGATGCCCAGCGACAGCGGGGTCACGTCCAGCAGCAGCAGGTCCTTGCGCTCGCCCGACAGGACCGAGCCCTGGATGGCGGCGCCGACAGCGACGGCTTCGTCCGGGTTGACGTCCTTGCGCGGATCCTTGCCGAAGAACTCCTTGACCTTTTCCTGCACCTTCGGCATGCGGGTCATGCCGCCGACCAGGATGATGTCGTCGATGTCCGAGACCTTGATGCCGGCATCCTTGATGGCGACGCGGCACGGCTCGATGGTCTTGGCGACCAGTTCCTCGACCAGGGCTTCCAGCTTGGCGCGGGTGATCTTCAGGTTCAGGTGGACCGGCGCGCCGTTCGCCATGGCGATGTACGGCTCGTTGATTTCGGTCTGCTGCGCCGACGACAGTTCGATCTTGGCGCGCTCGGCCGAAGCCTTGATGCGCTGCAGGGCGATCGGGTCCTTCGACAGGTCGAGGCCGTTGATCTTCTTGAACTCGTCGATGATGTAGTCGATCACGCGCTGGTCGAAGTCTTCGCCGCCCAGGAAGGTGTCGCCGTTGGTCGACAGCACTTCGAACTGCTTCTCGCCGTCGACGTCGGCGATCTCGATGATCGAGACGTCGAAGGTGCCGCCGCCGAGGTCGTACACGGCGATCTTGCGGTCGCCCTTGTCGGTCTTGTCCAGGCCGAATGCCAGCGCGGCCGCGGTCGGCTCGTTGATGATGCGCTTGACGTCCAGGCCCGCGATGCGGCCGGCGTCCTTGGTCGCCTGGCGCTGCGAGTCGTTGAAGTAGGCCGGCACGGTGATGACCGCTTCGGTCACTTCTTCGCCGAGGTAGTCTTCGGCGGTCTTCTTCATCTTGCGCAGGACTTCAGCCGAGATCTGCGGCGGCGCCAGCTTCTTGTCGCGCACGCCGACCCAGGCGTCGCCGTTGTCGGCGGCCAGGATCTGGTAAGGCATCAGCGAGATGTCTTTCTGGACTTCCTTTTCCTGGAACTTGCGGCCGATCAGGCGCTTGACCGCGAACAGGGTGTTCTTCGGGTTGGTGACAGCCTGGCGCTTGGCCGGCGCGCCGACCAGGATCTCGCCGTCTTCCTGGTAAGCGATGATCGACGGCGTGGTGCGCGCGCCTTCCGCGTTTTCGATGACCTTCGGCTGGCCATTTTCCATGATCGCGACGCAGGAGTTGGTGGTTCCCAGGTCGATACCGATGATCTTGCCCATTTTGTTTTCCTTTTAAATGCTGTAGTTTCGGATGGATTCAATATTGGGAAATACTGCGTGCTTTCAAGGGCCGCAGCGCCCATCTCCTGCTTACTTCGGCGCTGCCGCCGTCACGATGGCCGGACGCAGCAGGCGGTCGGCGATCATGTAGCCCTTCTGCAGCACGGCGACCACGGTATTGGCCTCCTGCTCGGACGGCACCACGGCCACGGCCTGGTGCTTGTTCGGGTCGAGCTTCTCGCCCGCCTGCGGCATCACTTCGACCAGGCGGTTCTTCTCGAACGCGGCGGTCAGCTGCTTGAGCGTCATTTCGACGCCTTCGCGGATCGCTTCGACGGTCTGCGACTCGACCTTCAGCGCCATTTCCAGGCTGTCGCGCACCGGCACCATGGCCTCGGCGAAGCTTTCGATGGCGAATTTATGGGCCTTGCTGACGTCTTCCTGGGCGCGGCGGCGGATGTTTTCCGCGTCGGCCTTGGCACGCATGAAGGCGTCGTGCATCTCGGCCAGCTTGGCTTCAGTGGCGCTGAGCTGGGCTTCCAGTTCGGACTGCACCGAGGTGTCGGCCGTCGGAGGCACGCCGGCTTGGCCGGCGCTGGCCTGGGCCGCCTCGTTCGCGGCGGCGGCGGTAGCGGCATCAGCCTGCTGCGGCGCGGCGCCGTTGCCCTGTTGGGACAGCTCTTGGTTTTCTTGGTCTTGCATCGAAAAAACTCCTAGAATCAAGGACTTGGCTGAGTTGGTAACGTGTCCTGCATGACACACAGGGCCCTACATGGGGCGATGTCCTACATTTTCAAGGGGCATTCCCGGTACACCTTATGAAAAAGTAGAAATCATTTGTTACAAGATTTACGCTTTCCCTGAATCATTTCTCAATGAAAAGTCTTACGCTTCCTGACAAGCTTGCAGTAAACACCGCAAGCATCCGGGAGCAGACATCATGAGACTTCAACTGATCAGTGGCGCCGTCGTGCTGTACACCATCGCGGTGCTGGCATGGCTGTGCTATGTCGGCATCAGTGCGGCGCCCTGGCATGCATAAACTGAGCCGTCTATTTTAACAGGTCGACAAGACCCGGTTTTACGCACCCAGCTGGGCCGCGTGCTGGGCGCCGACCTGGGCATCGCGGCGCTGGGCCGCGCGCTGGGCCGGCGTCAGGATGGTCGGCCAGCCGATCAGGTGCTGTTCGGCGATCTCGGCCATGCCGGTGATCCAGGCCGGCGACTCGTTCAGGCAGGGAATGTAGTGGTATTCCTTGCCGCCGGCGGCCTCGAAGTCGTGGCGCACTTCCATATTGATCTCTTCCAGGGTTTCCAGGCAGTCGCTGGTGAAGCCCGGGCAGATCACGTCGATCCGCTCCAGCCCCTGGCGCGCCAGTTCCTGCACCGTGGGCGCCGTGTAGGGCTGCAGCCACTCGGCCTTGCCGAAGCGTGACTGGAAGGTGACGATATATTCGTCGGCGCCCATGCCCAGCGCCACCGCCAGCAGGCGCGCGGTCTTCTGGCATTCGCAGAAATACGGGTCGCCCAGCATCAGGGTGCGCTTGGGCGTGCCGTGGAAGCTCATCACCAGCTTCTGGCCGCGGCCGTGGGCTTCCCAATACGATTCCACCTGCACCCGCAGCGCCTCGATATAGCCTTCGTGGTCGTGGTAGTGGCGCACCAGGCGCAGCTCGGGGATATTGCGCACTTGCGCGTAGTGGGCATGGACGGCGTCCCAGACCGAGGCGGTGGTGGTGCCGGAATACTGGGGATAGGCCGGCAGGACCACGATGCGCTGGCAGTGATCGGCCTGCAGGCGCGCCAGCACGTCGGACAACGAAGGCGAGCCGTAGCGCATCGCCATCACCACCTTCACGCCTTCGTGACCGCGCTCGACGAGGGTCTTTTCCAGCAGCGCCGCCTGCTTCTGGGTGTGCACCTTGAGCGGCGAGCCTTCCTTGGTCCAGATAGTGCGGTACTTGGCGGCCGACTGGCCGGAACGGAAAGGCAGGATGAACAGGTTCAGGATGAACCACCAGATCCTGGCCGGGATCTCGACCACGCGCGGATCGGAAAGGAACTGCTTCAGGTAGCGGCGGACGGCCTTGCGGGTGGGTTCGTCCGGCGTACCCAGGTTGACCAGCACGATGGCACTGGAGGGCACGGTACCGTGGGGGAAAGGCGGTTCGTTTCGAAAGGGCATGAGCGAAAGATATTGAAAGGACGCCCAATATTATAAGTGGCGTCCCATGGCCGGACGTGTCTACCGCGAACAACAGCGGGTCATCAAGTGCTGGTATGCAAGCGCACGTCGATGTTGTTGCGGGTGGCGTTCGAATACGGGCAGACCACGTGGGCCTTGTCGACCAGCTCCTTCAGCTGGGCCTCGTCCATGCCGGGCGCCTTGATGCTCAGGTCGACCTCGATGCCGAAGCCGGTCGGGATCGGGCCGATGCCGACGTCGCCGGTGACGGTCAGGTCGGGCGGCAGCGTCACTTTTTCCTTGCCGGCCACGAACTTGAGCGCGCCGAGGAAGCAGGCCGAATAGCCGGCCGCGAACAGCTGTTCCGGGTTGGTGCCCGAGCCGCCGCCACCGCCGAGTTCTTTCGGGGTGCTCAGCTTCAGGTCAAGCACATTATCGGAACTTTTCGAGGTGCCTTCACGGCCGCCTTGCGAGGTGGCCTGGGCGCGGTACAGCACGTTGTCAATGCTCATTCGAATTCCTCCTGTGGTGGTGTGGACGTGTCCGCGGAGCGGAGCCTTGAACACTTTGCCACAGAATGGCGGAAGGGGCAGGACGGGAGTGCGGCGGCGCCATCGCCGGCCCATAGCTGTCCGGGCTGAAGCGCACGCTCAGCCCGGCCACCAGGCCGACACAGGCGAGGTGCCAGGACCATCCCGGAACATAGCTGGCGCTGAGTTCATGCAGCGCGGCGACGAGCCAGGGCGGCAGCGCGGCCAGGATGAATCCGCCGCCCTGCATGAGCGCCGTCAGCGCGCCTGCCTGCGCGGGATCGGGCAGATGGTCGAGCGCGACGCCCATCGACAGGGCGAACCAGCCGCCCAGGCCCGCACCGAGGATGGCCGCCAGGGCGTAAGGCGCCCAGCCGGGGGCCAGTGCGAGGCCGGTAAAACCGAGGGCCTGCATGCCCAGCGTGAGCCACAGCCAGGGCCGCCGGTCCGCTTGTTTTCTGGCGATGGCAGGCAGCGCCAGCGCCGCCAGCGCCTGGGCCGCCGCCAGCGTCGCCAGCAGGCCCGCGCTGGCGGCGGGGCTCCAGCCTTGCATCTGATAAGCGGGCGCGAGCCATGCCACGACCGACGAATAGCCGCCGTTGACCAGGCCGAAACAGGCCATGAGCAGCCAGGTCCGGGGCCGCGCCAGCAGCGCCTGCGTCGTGCGGCGGCCGGGACCCGTGCGCGCATCGGCAGGCAGGGACACGCGGGCCACCAGCACGGCGAGCAAGGCCGGCAGGGCAAAGCATGCCAGTCCCGCCGCCCAGCTTCCGCTGGCCTCGGCCACTAACGGGGACAGCATGGCGCCGAGGGCGCCGCCTCCCATCAGCATGGCCGAATACAGCCCCATCACGGGCCCGGTGTGGCGGGGGAAGGCGCGCTTGATCATCCCTGGAAAGACGGCCTGCACCACCGCCCCGCCCGCGCCGATCAGGGCGGCGGTGGCGACCAGCGCGGCGCCCGATCCGGCCAGCAGGCGCAGGGCGCAGCCGCCGCAGATGGCTGCCAGGGCGAACAGCACCGCGCGGCGCGCGCCCACGGCGCTTTCCAGCGCTGGAGCGGCGAATGCCAGGATGCCCATCAGCAGCATCGGTACCAGCGTCAGCAGCGCCATGCCCTGCAGGCCCAGCCCCGTGTGGCGATGGATGCTGGAAGCGAGCGGCCCGATGCCGGTGATGAAGGGCCGCAGGTTGATCCCGACCAGCACCACGGCTGCGATCGGCATCAGCCGGCGTACTGCGCCCGGGCTAATGGTGTTGCTGCCAGTGCGCGTACAGGTCCGGCTCGCCGTCGAGGCGGAGCGGCAGATGCCGGATCCGCATGGTCTGCTGGTCGACGGGCCTGGCCAGGTCGGCGTAGACCGCGGCCGTGGACAGGCCGAAGGGCTCGGCGTCCTGGTTGGAATAGGCGTAGCTCACCGCCGCGACCCCGGCCATGCGCATCGCTCCCATGCACATGGGGCAAGGATGGCCGCTGGCATAGACGGTACAGCCTTCCAGGCTGGCCGAGTCGAGAATGCGGCTGGCGGCCCGGATGGCCAGCAGTTCGGCATGCGCCGTCGGATCCTTGGTGCCGACGACCTCGTTGACCGCCTGGGCGACGATCTTGCCGTCCTTGACGATGAGCGCACCGAAGGGGCGCCCGCCCTGTTCGACATTGGCGTAGGCCAGCGCGATGGCTTGGCGGAGAAAGTCCGTGTCCTGGGTCATGTGCTTTTCCTTTCAAAAGCTCAGCGCCCGCCGGCGGCGCGCAAGACGCTTTCGATCTTGCGGTAGCCGCGGGAGCGCGCATGCTGCACCGGCGTGATGCCGTTGCGATCTGCAATGTTGGGATCGGCGCCCGCTTCGAGCAGGATGGCCACGATCTGCCGGTGGCGTTCGCCCTCCCCGCCCAGGATGATGGCTTCCAACAAGGCGGTCCATCCCAAGTTGTTGACATGGTCCACCGCCACGCCGGCCGCGACCAGGGATTTCACCGTATCGACGTGGCCGCGCTCGGCCGCCGGAATCAGGGCCGTTCCGCCATAGCGGTTGGTGCTGCGCAGATCGGCGCCGTGCGCCAGCGTCATCTTCAGGATGTCGAGATACCCCTGGGCGCCGGCATACAGATAGGGACTGTCGCTGATCTGGTCCTTGGCGTTGACGTCGGCGCCGGCCTCGATGAGCACCCGGGCGGCGGCAACCTGGTCGGCCCTGGTCGCGGCCAGCAAAGCGGTCGCGCCAGACGCGTCGCGCGCGTCGATCCTGGCGCCTTCACGCAACAGGCGCTCGATGGCGGGAACATCGCCGCGCGCGGCGGCGGCATGCAGCGGATGGGTGGGCATGGGCTGCGCCGAACAGGCTTGCATGCCCACAAGCATGGTGCTTGCGCAGAAAGTGGGAATGATTGACTTGGTCATGTCGGCTCCGAATCGATCGGCCAAGCATAAGCCCCTCGCGCATTATTTGGAAATTAAATTAAATCATCAAAATTATTAAAATCCTGCATGTTAGGATGCCTACACCACCATGAAACGGGCAGGAAATGTTCGATCTACGCTTGTTACGTGCTTTTGTCACCATTGTCGATGCGGGCAGCTTTACCGCGGCAGCCGACCGCCTGCACATGACGCAATCCACCATCAGCCAGCAGATCGCCCGGCTGGAAGAAGAGGTCGGCCAGCCGCTGGTGGACCGCTCGGCCCGGCCGGTACGCGCGAGCGCCGCCGGCGAGCGGCTGCTGGGGTATGCGCGGCGCATCCTGCTGCTCGAGGGCGGAGCGCAGGCGGCCCTCGCCGACCCGGCCGGCGCAAGACCGGTACGCATCGGCCTGCCCGAAGATGTCTTCGACGGCAGGATGGCCTCGGCCTTGCAGGCGCATGCCGGCCAGGATCGCTCGATCCGGCTCGACATCACGACGGGCCTGAGCCGCAGCCTGGCGGAAGCTTACCGGGGCGGCGAATTCGATATCGTCGTCGTCAAGGAAGCGGCGGCAAGCGCCGATTGCCTCGCGACGTTTCCGGAACCGATGGCCTGGTTCGAAGGCGAAGACAGCACGCAGCCATGGCCCGACCCGATTCCGCTGGTCGTCTTTCCGCCGGGCGGGCTGTATCGCGAGGCCATGTTCGAGCGCATCGAGCGCGAGCGCCGGCGCTGGTATATCGCTTTCTCGGGCAGCAGCCTGCAAAGCATCCTGGTCGGGCTGGAAGGCGGCCTCGGATTGTCCATGCTTCCCGTGCAGGCGGCCAAGGGACGGCGCCTGCGCATCCATGCTCCCTTCGGCACGGCGCCGCCCATGGCCGTCTCCATTTACACCTGGGACAAGGGTGAGCTGGTGTCCGAACTGGCCAGGGCGATGGCAGAGGTTCTCGACAAGCGGTGAATGCCGCCTGGGGTGCGGGCCTCAGGAAGCCAGCAGCTCCCTGGCATGCTTGCGCGTCGTCTCCGTGATCTCGATCCCGCCCAGCATGCGCGCCACCTCCTCCACCCGCGCCCGCGTGTCGAGCACGTCGATGCGCGAGACCGTACGGCCCTCGATGGTGGCGCCCTTGGCCACCTGGAAGTGCTGGTTGGCCTGGCTCGCCACCTGCGGCAGGTGGGTCACGCACAGCACCTGGCGCTGCTGGCCCAGGCGCTTGAGCAGGCGCCCCACCACCTCGGCCACGCCGCCGCCGATGCCGGTATCGACCTCGTCGAAGATCAGGGTCGGCGTGGTGGTCGCGTGCGCGGTGATCACGGCGATCGCCAGCGAGATGCGCGCCAGCTCACCGCCCGAGGCCACCTTGGCCAGCGGCCGCGCCGCCACCCCGAGATGGCCGGCCACCAGGAATTCCACCTGCTCGAGGCCGTGCGCGCCCGGTTCGCCGGGGTTCAGTGCCACCTCGAAGCGGCCGCCGCTCATGCTCAGTTCCTGCATCGCGCTGGTGACACCCTTGCCCAGCTCCACGGCCGCCTGCTGGCGCCGCTTCGACAGGCCCTCGGCCACCTTCATGTAGGCTGCCTTGGCCTTCTCTTCCTGCTTGCGCAAGCCTTCCAGGTCGCTGGCGTCCGCCAGCTGGCGCAGCCGGGTTGCCAGCGCGGCATGTTCTTCGTGCAGTTCTTCGGGCGTCACGTGGTACTTGCGCGCGGCGCTGTGCAGCGCTTCCATGCGCGCGTCCACTTCGCGCAAGCGGCCCGGGTCGAGTTCGACCTTGTCGATGTAGTTGTTCAGCGCGTACACCGCTTCCTGCAGCTGGATGCGCGCCGGCTCCATGCAGTCGAGCACTTCCTGCAGCTGCGCGTCGACGTCGACCAGCTTGCCCAGTTTGGCGTTGAGCGAGGACAGCTGCGACAGGATCGGGTGGTCGGCTTCCGAGATGGCCTGCAGCGCTTCCTGCGCGCCTTCGAGCAGGCTGGCAGCATGCGACAGGCGGCTGTGCTCGTTGCTGATCTCGGCCCATTCGCCGGCCTTCGGCGCCAGCTTGTCGAGCTCGCTCACCTGCCACTCCAGGCGCTCGCGTTCGAGCAGCACCTTGCGCGCATCGTTCTCGAATTCCTCGCGCTGGCGCACCAGCGCGCGCCAGGCTTTATAGGCGCTCGCGGTGACCTGCACCTCTTCGCTGGCGGCCGGGTCGCGCACGGCGATCTGGTTGTCGAGCAGGGCGCGCTGGGCGTCAAGCTTGAGCAGCGACTGGTGCGCATGCTGGCCGTGGATGTCGACCAGCATGTCGCCCAGCTCGCGCAGCTGCGCGGCGGTGGCGCTGATGCCGTTGATCCAGGCCTTGGAGCGGCCGGCGTTGTCGATCACGCGGCGCATCAGGGCCACGCCTTCCTCGGTCGGGAATTCGTTGGACAGCAGCCACGCGGAGGCCGTGGGCGTCAGCGCGAATTCGGCGGTGATGTCGGCCTTGGCCGCGCCTTCGCGCACCATGCTTGCGTCGCCGCGCCCGCCCAGCGCCAGTTGCAGCGCGTCGATCAGGATCGACTTGCCGGCGCCGGTCTCGCCGGTGAACACCGTGAAGCCATGCGCGAACTCGAGTTCGATGGCGTCGACAATGACGAAATCACGGATGGTAAGTGTGCGCAGCATGAAAAATCGGGTCTCCTGTTTTTGCTCTGCTTGTGACGGGATTACGTCAATTTGCCTTCGTTGGTCGGGTATTCGTTCCAGTGCAGCTTTTCGCGCAGCGTGTGGTAATAGCTCCAGTCGCGCGGATGCAGGAAGGTGATCGTGTGCGGCGAGCGCGAGATGACGATGCGGTCGCCCAGCTGCAGGCTGGTGAAGGTCTGCATGTCGAAGTTGACGCTGATGTCGCGCCCCGCCACCAGTTCGACCACGATCTCGCTGGAATCGGGCACGACGATCGGCCGGTTCGACAGCGCGTGCGGCGCGATCGGCACCAGCACGATGCCCCGCACTTTCGGGTGCAGCAGCGGCCCGCCGGCCGACAGCGCGTAGGCGGTCGAGCCGGTGGGCGTCGAGATGATCAGGCCGTCCGCCCGCTGGTTGTACATGAATTCGCCATCCACGATGAGCTTGAGCTCGACCATGCCGGCGCCGGTGCCGCGCGCCACCACCACGTCGTTGAAGGCGACGCTGCAGAAGATCTCCTGGCCGTCGCGCACCACGCGCGCTTCCAGCAGGGTGCGCTCGCCGCTGCGGGCCTGGCCCTGCAGGATCTCGTGCAGGGCCGGCACCATGCGCTCGAGCGGGATGTCGGTGATGAAGCCCAGCCGGCCCGAGTTGATGCCGATGAGCGGAATGTCGTACTTGGCGAGCTGGCGCGCGATGCCGAGCATGGTGCCGTCGCCGCCCATGACCACCGCGTAGCTGCCCTGCTCGCCGATCTCGGCCACCGTCATGGCCTCGATGCCGCCGATACCGAGGTAGGCGGCGGTATCGGTCTCGAACACCACCCGGTAGCCTTCCTTGGCCAGGAACTCGGTGAGCTGCCGGGCCGGCTCCTCGATGCCGGGGGTATTTTGCCGCACCACGAGCGCGATGATTGGTTGCTTTTCAGGCGTCACAGGCATGGTTCCAGGGCGGTTGGGTCGGGACTACGGAGATTAACCGATTATCCCTGCGTCTGCTATATGGGTGCCCTGCGGGCGCTCGCAAATGACTGTACAAATAAACAGTATAACGGGCGCCCCGCGCTTCCGGCAAGATCAGATCAAGAGCCCGAGCGCTACCGCCAGGAATACCACCGTTACCAGGGTGACCAGGTGCAGCACCATCAGGACCATCCAGCGCAGCGCCGTCACGATCCGCCCGCCGCCGAAGACGCGCCGCATCGCGGTCGGCAGGTAGAACACCAGCCAGGCCAGCAGCACGACGCGGACGAAGTTCCAGCCGTCCGCCAGCATGAACAGGCTCAGCATCAGGAAGGCGAAGGCATTGCTGTGCAGGGCGAACAGGAAGTGCTCGCCGTAGCGCCGCCCCGAACCGAGGTAGAGCAGCTTCAGGTAGAGCGCGAACACCGGCATCATCAGGAAGATCGCGTACGGCGTGTAGCTGAAGAACACGCGCTTGGCCGTGTCGTTGCGTTCCTTGGGCGACAGGGCGAAGAAGCGCTCGGCGCCCTGCTCCAGCCGGGGATTGACCCGGCCCAGCATATGCTGGAGATTGCGCTGGATTCCCTTGGCATCCTCGGCTTCCTCCGCCCGCTTTGCCTTCTCGGCGGCCGGTGCGCTCACGACCGCCGGACTCTCGCTGCGCCCGCCGATGTTGATGATTTCCACGCCGCTCATCTTGAACAGTGCGAAGAAGATGATGCTGAAGGTGAGATACAGGCGCAGCGGCTCGATGTAGCGCACCCTGCGGCCTTCGATGTACTCGCGGCTCAGGAAGCCCGGCTTGAACAGCAGCAGCTTCAGCGAGCGCCACAGCTTGCCCTCGAGCGCCACGTAGTGGGCGATGAACTCGTGCAGGAATTCGCGCGCGCTCGGCACGTGCAGGTGGGTCGCCTGGCCGCACTGGTGGCAGTAGTTGCCGGCAATAGCGGCGTCGCAGTTCTTGCAAAAGGCGGCGTGCTGGTGGGTGTCGAGGGCGTGGGCAGTCACGATACAGGTTCCGCAGTATTGTCCAAGCTGCCATGTTAACGGGTTAGTTGCAAAAAAGCATCTCTCATTGTCATGCCGCCGGCGCCAATTGCGCGACTGCTTCGGCAGGCGGCGGCTACGATGAGGGTTAACTGGATTACAAGGAGGCCCATATGGTGACCGAAACCAAAGACCGCTTCGTCAACACGAAGGCACCGATCGAGAACGATGGCGTCAAGCGCCAGCCGCACGAGCGCGACGAAAGCCCGGACGCGCAGGACCAGGAACCGCGCGGCATCATGGAGCAGGCCGCGTCGGACATGGCGCAAGGCCTGGTGAACACCGACATGTACGGCACCAATCCCGACGGCCTGGAAAACGCCGTCGACCCGGCGCCGGGCGCCACCGGCCAGGCCAAGCCCCAGCCGGACAACAACGATTCGATGCGCCGGCACGACACCACCAACGACAAAGCCGACAAGAACAACCTGTAAGGAGAAACGATGACCATCAAACGCAATGGCAGCGCCGTCTGGAGCGGCGGCCTGAAGGACGGCAAGGGTGCGATCTCGACCGCGAGCGGCGTGCTCAAGGACACCCAGTACGGCTTCAACACCCGCTTCGAGGACGGTCCCGGCACCAACCCGGAAGAACTGATCGGCGCGGCCCATGCGGGCTGCTTCACGATGGCGCTGTCCGGCCAACTCGGCCAGGCCGGCCTGACGGCCCAGGAACTGCGCACCACCGCCACCGTCTCGATGGAAAAGGTCGAAGGCGGCTTCTCGATCACCGCGGTGCACCTCGACCTGGTGGCCAGGATCCCGGGCGCCAGCCAGGAAGCCTTCGACAAGGCGGCCAACACGGCCAAGGAAAACTGCCCGGTGTCGAAGCTGCTGAACGCGAACATCACGATGACCTCGCGACTGGAGAACTAAGGCACTGCCGGATGCTGCCATCTCGAGGCAGCGTCCGGCAGAAATCGCGCCCAGCGCATAAAATGGCCGCTTTCCGTTTCACCAGAAGGACACCCCCATGCGCATCCTCCACACCATGCTCCGCGTCGGCGACCTGCAGCGTTCCATCGACTTCTACACCAAGGTGCTCGGCATGAAGCTGCTGCGCACCAGCGACAATCCCGAGTACAAGTACAAGCTCGCCTTCCTCGGCTACGGCAGCAACCCGGACCACGCCGAACTCGAGCTGACCTACAACTACGGCGTCGACAGCTACGACATGGGCACGGCCTACGGCCACATCGCCATCTCGGCCGAAGACATCTACGCCACCTGCGACGGCGTGCGTGCCGCGGGCGGCAACATCACCCGCGAGCCGGGCCCGGTCAAGGGCGGCACTACCGTGATCGCCTTCATTACCGACCCGGACGGCTACAAGGTCGAGCTCATCGAGCGCAAGGACAATGCGTCCGGTGCCGGCCTGAGCAGCTAAGCTCTCCCTACTCAGCAGGACCGGCGCGGCGCTGCTACAATCGCCGGGCCTGCTTTTCAGGCATCAACTTAAATTACGTCTTCGGGGCGGGGTGCGATTCCCCACCGGCGGTATGAGCCTGCAAGGGCTCGAGCCCGCGAGCGCCTGCGCAAGCAGGGTCAGCAGACCTGGTGAGAAGCCAGGGCCGACGGTATAGTCCGGATGAAAGAAGATGTGCGCTGCCACGCGCTGTCCTCGCTGCTTTTTGCAGCCGGGCCGGCGCGCGCTTTGCTTTGCCCTGATGCGTTTTTCGCCAACTTACTGCGAGGAGCGTTTCACATGTTAGTCACCACCACCCATTCCCTCACCAGCACCGACCTGGAAGGCCGCATCGCCGCCGCCCTGGACGCCGTGCGCAACGGGGTTCCCGTCATCCTGCTCGACGATTTCGACCGCGAGAACGAAGCCGACCTGATCGTCGCAGCCGACAAGCTCAGCGTCGAGACGATGGCGCTGATGATCCGCGAATGCAGCGGCATCGTGTGCCTGTGCTTATCAAGCGACAAGGTGCGCACGCTCGCATTGCCGCCGATGGCGGCGGAGAACGGCAGCCGCTACGGCACGCCCTTCACCGTGTCGATCGAGGCGCGTCATGGCGTCACGACCGGCGTGTCGGCGGCGGACCGCGTCACCACCATCCGTGCGGCGATTGCAGCCGATGCGAAGCCGGATGACCTGGTGCGGCCGGGCCACGTGTTCCCCTTGCGCGCCACGCCGGGCGGCGTGCTGGCGCGCGCCGGGCATACCGAAGGCTCGGTCGACCTGGCGACGATGGCAGGCCTGCAGCCGGCGGCCGTGCTGTGCGAGCTGATGAATCCCGACGGGACGATGATGCGCGGAGAGCAGATCGAGCACTTCGCCGCCTTGCACGGCTTCCCGATCCTGACGATTGCGGAGATGATCGTATGGCGTAAGCGCCCTTGATCGCATGGGGTGATGGTCCGCTGGACCATCACCCTTCATGGCATTACGCCAGTGGATCGATCACAAATGCCGGCATGCGCGCATTGCTCTTGGCGCTTTCCAGGAACTTGTCCGCGGTGGCCAGCGCCTCGTTGATGGTCACGTCCATGTCGAGGTAGCGGTAGGTGCCGAGACGGCCCACGAAGGTCACGTTCGGCTCCTCGCGCGCCACGTTCACGTAGCGTTCGAGCTGCTCCTTGTCGCGCGCCTGGCGGATCGGGTAGTACGGGATGTCCTTCTCTTCGCACTGGCGGCTGTATTCCTTGTACATCAAGGTCTTCTCGTGCTTTTCCCACGGCGAGAAGTGCTTGTGCTCGGTGATGCGGGTGTACGGCTGGGCATTGTCGCAGTAGTTGATGACGGCATTGCCCTGGTAGTCGCCGGTGTCGCGGAACACTTCGAAGTCCAGCGTGCGGTACGGCAGGCGGCCCTCGGAATGCTTGAACCAGGCGTCGATCGGGCCGCTGTAGAACACGTGCTCGTAATCGCCCTTGTTGGCCGGGTCGAACTTGGTGTTCAGGTGCAGGGTGATGCCCGGCACGTCCATGATCTTTTCCACCAGCGCGGTGTAGCCGTCTTCCGGCATGCCCTGGTACTTGTGCGCGAAGTAGTTGTCGTCGTAGTTGAAGCGCACCGGCAGGCGCTTGAGGATGCTGGCCGGCAGTTCGGTCGGCTGCATGCCCCACTGCTTGACCGTATAGGTCTTGAAGAAGGCTTCGTACAGCTCGCGGCCGACGAAACGCAGGGCCTGGTCTTCAAAAGTAACCGGGTTCTCGATCGACTTGTCGCCGAGCGAAGCCAGGAATTCCTGGGCCTCGGCCGGACGGAAGGTCTTGCCGAAGAACTGGTTGATGGTGAGCAGGTTGATCGGCAGCGTGTAGACGGCGCCGTTGGTGATCGCCTTGACGCGGTTCACGTAGGGCATGAAGCGGCTGTAGCGGTTGACGAATTCCCAGACCCGCTCGATATCGGTGTGGAAGATGTGCGGCCCGTAGACGTGCACCATGACGCCGGTTTCGGCATCACGCTCCGAATGGCAGTTGCCCGCGATGTGGGGGCGCGATTCGAAGATCTCGACCTTGTACCCAGCTTGTGCCAGCTGGTTGGCAATGACGGCCCCGGAAAAACCGGCGCCGACAATCGCGATGTTCTTTTGCATGTTGTTTTTCCTTAGGGAAGAGCTGAAGAAACAAGAATCCTGGCTGCGGCACTCTCGGTAGGCAGGCTCTTCTGGCCTGCCATGAAAAGGCGCATTAACGTTGCCAGTTTATCAGCTTTGTAAAAAAATCCCCCTCGGCTCAACTTGTCGTGCGTCAACTATTATTTTGCAGAATCAATGAGTTAGCATAAGGCCCAAAAACAAAAACCCGGACCTTGCGGCCCGGGTTTTCACATTTCGCGGCAGCGCGAGGCTGCGCGGCGATTACTTTTCCAGCAGGTTGTTCACCGCCGCCAGGTCCGACTCGCGCAGCGAACCCGCGGCCGCCTTCAGGCGCAGGCCGTTCAGGATGGTGTTGTAGCGCGCCTGGGACAGGTCGGTGCGGGTCTGGTACAGCTGGCGCTGTGCGTTCAGCACGTCGATGTTGATGCGCACGCCGACCTGGTAGCCCAGCTTGTTCGACTCCAGCGCCGACTGGCTCGACACTTCCGCCGCTTCCAGCGCCTTGACCTGGGCCATGCCGCTGTTCACGCCGAGGTAGGCCTGGCGCGCCTGCAGGGCGGCCTGGCGGCGCGTCGCTTCCAGGTCGTTGCGGGCCTTGTCTTCCAGCGCAATGGTTTCGCGCACGCGGCTGGTGACGGCGAAGCCGTTGAAGATCGGCACGCTGAACTGCACGCCGATACCGTTGTTGGTACTGGTGCCGGAAGCACCGGGGGTGCCGCCGTGGACCTTGGTACGCTGGTTGCTGGCCAACAGGTCCAGGGTCGGATAGTGGCCGGCGCGGGTCTTCGAGATCTCGCGCTTGGCCAGTTCCACCTGCAGCTCCGACACGGCCACGCCGTAGTTCTGGGTTTCGGCCGACGACACCCATGGGTCGGGATTCGCGGGCGACGGCGCGGTCAGGGTGATGCCGCTCTTGAGCGGCGCCAGGCTGCTTGGCGCCGTGCCGATGATGGCCTGCAGCGCATTGCGCTTGTTGTCGAGGTCGTTCACCGCCGCGAATTCCTGGGCGATCACCAGGTCATATGCCGCCTGCGCTTCGTGGGTATCGGTGATGGTCTGGGTGCCGACTTCGAAGTTGCGCTTGGCCGATGCCAGCTGCTCGGTCACCGCGGTCTTCTGGGCGCGGGTCGATTCCAGCTTGTCCTGGGCCGCCAGCACGTCGAAGTAGGCTTGCGCCACGCGGGTGATCAGGTCTTGCTGGGCCTGGGCGAACTGCGCGTCGGCGACGGCCTGCTGCAGCTTGCTCTGCTGGTAGGTTTCCCAGCGATCCCAGCGGAACAGCGGCTGCGTCAGCAGCAGCGTGTAGGTGCTGGTGCGCAGGTTCGAGCCGTCTCCGGCCACGATGGTTTGCCTGCCGGTGAGCGGATCGGTGACGGTGGTTCCTTCGTTGAACGGCGACGCGTCGCGGTCGTTCTTGATGCTGCTGCCGGTGATGCCCACGGTCGGGAGAAGTCCTGCGCGTCCCTGCGGAATCCGCTCCCGCCCGGCCGCCGCCGACGCACGCGCACTTGCATAGGCCGCATCGTTGGCGAGTGCCTGCTGGTACACCTGGAGCAGGTCCGCCGCGCTGGCGTTCAGCGAAAAGACGGCGCCGGCAACCAGCACGGCAAGAAAGGATTTGCGCAGGGGTTTCTGCATTACATTCTCCACAGGAGTCATCAATAGTTAGGAATCAAGTCAGTACTTCGGCATCGAAGGGTCGACCTGTACGGCCCAGGCGTGTATGCCGCCCGTCAAATTCGTTACGTTGTCAAATCCGTTCCGTTCGAGGAAAGCAGCGACCTGCATGCTGCGCGCCCCGTGGTGGCAGATGCACACGATTTCTCGGTCATCTGGCAGTTCGCCGGCCCGGATCGGCACCAGGTGCATCGGGATCTGGGTCGAGCCTGCGATGTGGCAGGTCTCGAATTCCCAGTTCTCGCGCACGTCCAGCAGGAGTGGCTGCTCGGCTGCCCCGTCGGCAAGCCGGGCCGCCAGCTCCGGTGCGGTCATGTGCTGCATCGCGGCCTCAGAACTGGAAGCGCGACGGCGCCTGCGCGCCGGTCAGCGGCTTGACGATGGTCTCGAACAGCTTGACCGTGTCGTAGCCGGTGTCCGACGTGCGGGTGATGATGTTGAAGCTCATCGCCGGCGCCTCGCCCAGGATCGCGCCGATGCGGCCACCCACCTTCACCTGCTTGAGCAGGGCTTCCGGCAGCACCGGCAGGCCGCCCGACACCAGGATCACGTCGTAGGGCGCGCCCTTGTCCCAGCCGCCGGCGCCATTGCCTTCTTCGACCGTCACGTTGGTAACGCCGGCACGGGCCAGGTTTTCCTGCGCCAGCTTCACGGCTTCCGGCTGGATTTCCACGGTGGTCACGTGGCGCGCCTTGTGCGCCAGCAGTGCCGCCATGTAGCCCGAACCGGTGCCGATTTCGAGGACGTTCTCATGCTTCTTGACCGCCAGTTCCTGCACGATGCGCGCTTCGACCTTCGGGTTGAACATCGCTTCACTGCCCGGCAGCGGGATCTCGACGTCGGCAAACGCCAGGTTCTGGTACGCGGCCGGCACGAACTGTTCGCGCTTGACCACGTGCAGCAGGTCCAGCACGTCCTGGTCAAGCACGTTCCACGGGCGGATCTGCTGTTCGATCATGTTGAAGCGGGCTTGTTCGATATTCATCTGAGTTCTCGATGGAAAAATAAATAATCCGATATTTTATCGTTGAACGGCCTCAGGACGCACATCTTAGCGATGGGCTGCCCGGACCGGGGGAAATTGCGACAGTCTGCAGTTTGGAGGGGTTGAACGCCGAAAAAGCGGCGTAATGGCGCAAATGGCAACTCAGGCACTGCGGGGGAGGAGGCCGTGCAAAGTGAGGTCGAGCAGGTTCTCGAGGAAGGCCTGGGGCTGCAGCGCGCCATCCTCGCAAGGCGCCACGGCCGAGTGCCGCCACACGTTGAGCATCATCATCGGTGCGATCAGCACCTGGGTCATCTGCAGGATGTCGACATTGCGGAATTCGCCGCGGCTGACGCCGCGCTCGACGATGCTCGAAATCATGTGGACAGTGCGGCTCATGACCTCGTCCCGGTAGAACTGCGCCAGATCCGGGAAATTGACGGCTTCGGCGAGCATCAGCTTGCTCAGGCCCGAGGCCTTGCTCTGGCCGATCTGGCGCGACCAGTTCATGACCACGTCGCGCAGCAGGTCGCCACTATGGCCATGGAACTCGGCGACCGAGGATTCGGCCTTGCCCAGGAAAGGAAGGATGCTCTCGCGCACCACGGCCTTGAACAGTTCTTCCTTGTTCGTATAGTAGAGATACAGCGTTCCCTTGGAGACACCGGCGCGGCGCGCCACGTCTTCCAGACGGGTGGCGGCGAAGCCGCGCTCGACGAACAGATCAATTGCGGCAGCAAGGAGCTCCTGCGGACGGGCCTCCTTCCGGCGTTCCCACCGCGGCTTGCTGTCGATTGGACATTCCATGTTTCTGCCTAGAAACCAAATGAACAACCATAGAATATAGACGCGGCTTGTCAGGCAGTCAAGCAATCCTTGCCAAAACTGTCAATATAAACAGGTATTTACGTGATTTCATGCTTTCATGAAGGTCCGTAAATGCGCCCGTTTGCCCGCGATGCATACAAGGCGCCATCCGGGTTGCGCGGCGGTGCGTCCTGCTGCTGGCGCGGCACCTGGAACACCGACAGGCGGTCCGTCAGGCCGGGGACGATTTTCTCCATCAGCACATCGATCTCGGCCATTATGCCAACCCGCACCGTGCGCATCGGCACCACGGCCGCATGCAGGATGGCGGCGGCCACCTCGTGCGGGTCGACCTGGGGCGACGGCAGCTTCGGCTCGCAGTCCATGTAGTTGCGGGCATGCTGGGGCAGCGGCGTGTCGACGGCGGTCGGCTCGATCAGCGTGATCGACACCGGCGCCCCGTCCATGTGCTCGACCTCGATGCGCAGCGCATCGGTAAACCCTTTCACCGCGTGCTTGCTGGCCGAATACATGCCCTGCATCGGGATCGCCACCTCGGAGGCTTCGCTGCCGAGGTTGATCAAGGCGCCGCCCTGGCGCGCGAGGTGCGGCAGCGCCACCAGCGAGCCATGCACCATGCCCCAGAAATTGATGTCGAACAGACGCCGGCTATCTTCCTCGGATACCTGGTCGAGGCGGCCGTAGATGGTGCCGCCGGCATTGTTGATCCAGGTATCGATGCGGCCATAGCGCTCGATCGCGGCCTGCGCGATGCGCTCGACCTGGGCGCGCTCGGCGACGTCGGCCACCACGGCGATGGCGTCGAAGCCGTTCTCGACCAGCCCCTGCACGACCGCCTCGAGCACGTCGGCCCCGCGCGCGGCCAGCACCAGCTTGGCGCCCTGCTTGCCGGCTTCCTGCGCGGTGGCCAGGCCGATGCCGCTCGAGGCGCCGGTGATCACGACGACCTGGCGGTTCAGGGGTTTGAGGGGACTGGACATGGGGCCTCCTGCTTGTGCTGTGGGATGACAACAACGTAGCAGGAAACCGGAGGGCGACGCGCCCGCCAGAGGCGCCGCGGCGCTATACTGCTGCCCTTCCTTGTGTCCTTCCGCCACCATGCAGTGTAGAAGCAACTGCGGCGCCTGCTGCACCGCGCCCTCGATCACCAGCCCGATTCCGGGCATGCCCGACGGCAAGCCGGCCGGCGTGCGCTGCGTGCAGCTGGGCGAGGACAATCGCTGCCTGATCTTCGGCCGGCCCGAGCGACCGGCTTTCTGCGGCGGGCTACAGCCATCAAGGGAAATGTGCGGGGACAGCCGCGAGCAGGCGATCCGCTGGCTGGATGAACTGGAACAGGCAACGGCGCCTACGCCCTTTCCCGCGAACTCTCCGCGTCTGGCATGACTGGCCCGACGCGCTTTCTTCTTGATGGAAGTGGCGTGCATGTGTCGAAAAATTTTACACATCAAGCCGTTATCAAGGCGTCAGTCGTTGTTTCCCCTTGGAATATAGGGTTGGCACATATATTGCCTTCATTCCGCACCGTAAGCCAATTTCATTATTCCATGGGAGAGACAACATGAAAAGACTGCTGAAAGCGTCGATTGCCGCCCTGCTGCTGAGCACCACCGCCATGACCGCAAGCGCCGCCGTCGTACAACTGGGATCGATCAGCAAGAACTATGGTTCCGCGCCCGGCAGGTCGAGCTATGCCAGCACGGCCGGCAGCTGCGACACGCTGAACGCCACCTCCGTCACCATCCGGGATACGGGTGGCTGCCAGCGCTTCTACGACCTGTTCGATTTCAGCTTCCTGAACTACAGCAGCCTGGATCGCCTGACCCTCACCCTGACCTTCCAGAATACCAATGGTTTATTTGAAGACTGGAACGTGCGGTTTGCCCAGTCGCCGACCGTGGCCGTCTCGACAGCGAACCTGCTCGATATGAGGAATGTGGGCACCAATGGGACCACGCAAACCTTCACCTTCAACGCCGCAAACGGCGGCACCGCGAACAACACCAACGCATTCGACGTTGTCGCTGCCAACGAGAAAATGTACCTGTGGTTCGCGGAAGAGGGATTGGGCAGCCATAGCTTCAATCTATCCTCGGCCCGGCTCGACGTGTACGGCACGGCGGTCCCCGAGCCGGCCAGCATGGCCCTGTTTGGCATCGCGCTCGGCGCACTGGGGCTGTCGCGTCGCAGGACGCGCTGAGCCGCAAGGCGCCACGAAGCGAAGCCCGACGGCTTCGCTTCCTTGACGGCCTTGAGGCTGTCAGGCCGCGGCCGACTTGCCGCGCGCCTGCTGCACGCGCTGGAACAGCCCGCCCAGCGTCATCCCTTCATGCCAGATCTCGTCGAGCTTCAGGCCGTAGCGCTCGCGCAGCGCCTTCGCCAGCGTCTCGAATTCCTGCGCGTCCGGCAGCCAGCGCCTCGGGTTCACCTCGCGGTAGATGCCGAGCACTTCATCGTCGGGACGGAAGTGCAGCCGCTCGCTTTCGCGAAAGGAAAAGGATGACACGAAGACGGACAGGAAATCGCGGATGTCCTTCCGCGACGCGGTAGGGAAGGTATTGCGCCAGGCCCGGCCCTGGCAGGGCCGGTAACGCAGGGAGTTGGGGCTTTGCCAACCGTGGAATGCCGCCCAGGCGAGCGCAGCAAGGATCAGGACAACAAAGATACTCATGCGGTTGAGTCAGGAATACGCATGCGGTCCAGTGTAGCACGCGTTCGGGCTGGCGGCGCACGGAAGATTTTTGCCGTGATGGCGATGAGCTAACCCTGCGGCAACCCGGGCGCGGTACAATCTTGCACCGGACACAGCAGGCGACGTCGCCTGTTGCAATCATGTTAAGCTTCGGCCCCGCCGTACCTTCCACGGGATATCCCGACAGCATCCGCATTCAGCCGCTCTCACTCTAACGCATTCATGGACATTCTTCTCGCCGTCAAGGCGATCATCATGGGCCTGGTCGAAGGCTTCACCGAGTTCCTTCCGATTTCCTCCACCGGCCACCTGATCCTCATGGGCAGCCTGCTCGACTTCACCGGCCCGAAATCCGTCGTCTTCAAGATCGTGATCCAGGCCGGCGCCATGCTGGCAGTGGTCTGGGAATACCGCGACCGCATCGCCCGCGTCCTCAAGGGGCTGGGGGCAGACCCGGTCCAGCAGCGCTTCGCGCGCAATGTCGTGATCGCCTTTTTCCCGGCCGCCATCGCCGGCGTGCTGTTCAGCTCGACGATCACGGAGCTGCTGTTCCATCCGGTGCCGGTGGCGATCGCCCTGGTCATCGGCGGCGTCCTGATCCTGTACGTGGAGCGGCGCAACCGCCTGCGCCCGACGGCGGCGCGCGTGGAGACGGTCGAGGACATGAGCGCGCTCGACGCGCTCAAGGTAGGCCTGGCCCAGTCCTTCGCCCTGATCCCCGGCACCAGCCGCTCCGGCTCGACCATCATCGGCGGCATGCTGTTCGGCCTGTCGCGCAAGGCGGCCACCGAATTTTCCTTCTTCCTTGCCATGCCGACCATGCTGGGCGCCACGGTATACTCGGTTTACAAGGAGCGCGCGCTGCTGTCGGCCGCCGACCTTCCGTTGTTCGGCCTGGGATTCTTTTCCGCCTTCCTCGCGGCCTTCCTGTGCGTACGCTGGCTGCTGCGCTATATCAGCTCGCACGACTTCACGATCTTCGCCTGGTACCGTATCGTATTCGGTATCCTGGTCCTCGTGACCGCCCATTTCGGCCTGGTGACCTGGGCTGAATAAACAGTAAGCAGAGTATGACAAGCGAAATCGGCGCGCGCGCCCTCCACGTTCTCGAAACGGTCTTCGGCTATCCCGCTTTCCGCGGCCAGCAGGCCGACATCGTCGAGCACGTGGCCAGCGGCGGCGACGCACTCGTCCTGATGCCCACCGGCGGCGGCAAGTCGCTGTGCTACCAGATCCCGGCCTTGCTGCGCGAGGGGGTGGGTGTGGTCGTCTCGCCGCTGATCGCGCTGATGCAGGACCAGGTCGATGCCCTCGAAGAAGTCGGCGTGCGTGCCGCCTTCCTGAACTCCACCCAGACCTTCGAGGAAACCCTGCGCATCGAGCGCCTGGTGCGCAGCGGCGAGATCGACCTCGTCTACGTGGCGCCCGAGCGCCTGCTGACGCAGCGCTGCCTGGAACTGTTCGACGTCTCGCCGATCTCGCTGTTCGCCATCGACGAGGCGCACTGCGTGTCGCAGTGGGGCCACGACTTCCGTCCAGAATACATCCGACTGTCGGTCCTGCACGAGCGCTACCCGGGGATTCCGCGCATCGCCCTCACCGCGACCGCCGACCTGCAGACCCGCGAGGAAATCGCGCACCGCCTGCAGCTCGACGACGCACGCAAGTTCGTCTCGTCCTTCGACCGCCCGAACATCCGCTACTCCATCGTCGAAAAGACCACCGGCCGCAAGCAGCTGCTCGATTTCATCAGCAGCGAGCATCCGCAGGATTCCGGCATCGTCTACTGCCTGTCGCGTAAAAAGGTCGAGGAAACCGCCGACTTCCTGAACGAGCACGGCATCCGCGCCCTGCCCTACCATGCCGGCATGGAGTACAGCCAGCGCGCCGCGAACCAGTCGCGCTTCTTGCGTGAAGACAACATCACGATGGTGGCGACCATTGCCTTCGGCATGGGCATCGACAAGCCCGACGTGCGCTATGTCTGCCACCTCGACCTGCCCAAGAGCCTCGAGGGCTATTACCAGGAGACCGGCCGCGCCGGCCGCGACGGCCTGCCGGCCAGCGCCTGGATGGCTTACGGTTTGCAGGACGTGGTGCTGCAGCGCCGGATGATCGACGAATCCGAGGCCGACGAAACCTTCAAGCGCGTGCTGTCGATGAAGCTCGACGCCATGCTCGGCCTGTGCGAAACGCTGTCCTGCCGACGCATGCGCCTGCTCGACTACTTCGGCGAGCGCTCCGGTCCCTGCGGCAACTGCGACACCTGCCTGATCCCGCCGATCCAGGTCGACGGCACGGTGCCGATGCAAAAGCTGCTGTCGGCCATCTACCGCGTCGACCAGCGCTTCGCCGCCGGCCACGTGATCGACGTGCTGCGCGGCGCGCAGACCGAGCGCATCAGCCAGTGGCACCACGACAAGCTCACCGTCTACGGCGTCGGCGCCGACCGCTCCGAGCAGGAATGGCGCGCCATCGTGCGCCAGGCGATCGCGCTCGGCTTCGTCACGGTCGACCACGACGCCTTCAGCTCGCTCAAGCTGACCGACGCCGCGCGCCCGGTGCTCAAGGGCGAGCAGAAGGTGCAGCTGCGCCAGTACCAGAAACCCGTCAAGGCCAAGCGGCCTTCGTCGCGCGCTGCCGGCAGCTACGAGGAACTGGAACTGTCGCGCTCCGAGCAGGCCATCTTCGAGCGCCTGCGCACCTGGCGCATGGGCACCGCGCGCGAGCACGGCGTGCCGGCCTATGTGGTGTTCCAGGACGCGACCCTGCGCGAGATCGCCAAGGTCAAGCCGGGCTCGCTGGACGCGCTGCGCGGCGTGTCCGGGGTCGGCGAGAAGAAGCTGGTGTCCTACGGCGACGAAATCGTCGCCATCATCAACGAGATGATGTAGAGACACCATGGCCCTCCCCACTCCTACCAGCACCACCGCGGCCCCCGACAAGGATGGCGCCCAGGCCGCCGTGCCGCAAAACGCGGCCAGCCTGCAGACCTTCGTCTTCGCGCTGTTCTTCGTCTTCGGCGGCATCACCAGCCTGAACGACGTCATCATCCCCAAGCTGAAGGACCTGTTCACGCTCAGCTACGCCCAGGCGATGCTGGTGCAGTCGGCCTTCTTCGCCGCCTACTTCTTCGTCTCGATCCCGGCCGCCGCCATCGTGCAGCGCCTCGGCTACATGCGCACCGCCGTGGTCGGCCTGGTCACGATGGCCCTGGGCTGCCTGCTGTTCATCCCGGCGTCCTACTCGGGCGTGTTCGCCACCTTCCTGCTGGCGCTGTTCGTGCTGGCCTCGGGTATCACCATCGTGCAGGTGGTCGCCAATCCCCTGATTTCGATGCTGGGCAAGCCGCAGACGGCCTCCAGCCGCCTGACCTTCGCCCAGGCCTTCAATTCGCTCGGCACCACCGTGTTCCCCTATGTCGGCGCGATCCTGATCCTGGGCTCGCTGGCGACGGTCGATGTCTCGACCCTCAACGGCGCGGCGCTCGACGCCTACCGCCAGGAAGAAACCCGGGTGGTGGTGAACACCTACATCGGCCTGGCGATCGCGCTGGCCCTGCTGGGCGGCGCGGTGTGGATGAACCGCCACAAGCTGGTGGAGACGGCGGCGCCCTCGGAAAACATCCTGCACGCGTTCGATCTGCTCAGGCAGCCGCGTTTTGCGCTGGGCGCGCTGTGCATCTTCCTCTACGTCGGCGCCGAGGTGGCGATCGGCTCGATCATCGTGAACTACCTGATGGAATCCCACGTGCTGGGCCTGAGCGCGGAGGCGGCGGGCAAGCACGTGCCGCTGTACTGGGGCGGCGCCATGGTGGGACGCTTCATCGGCGCCGCGCTGCTGCGCATGTTCTCGCCCGGGAAAGTGCTGGCCTGTGCCGCCACGGTGACGATCGCCTTGCTGCTGGTGTCCGCGAACAGCACCGGCGCGGTGTCGGGCTGGTCGCTGCTGGCCATCGGCCTGTTCAACTCGATCATGTTCCCGACCATCTTCACGCTGGCCTGCGAAGGACTGGGCAAGCGTACGGCGGAAGGCTCGGGCGTGATCTGCGTGGCGATCGTGGGCGGCGCCGTCGTGCCCCTGCTCATGGGTCATACGGCTGACGTGGCCGGCCTGAAGATGTCCCTGGTCGTGCCGGCGCTGTGCTATGCGGTGATCGTGTACTTTGGGCTGTACGCGCGGCGAGCGCATCGCGCATGAAAAAACGCGCCGTTCGGCGCGTTGTTTTTCACTTCTTGACGAACACCAGGTCCCAGACGCCGTGGCCCAGCTTGAGGCCGCGGTTCTCGAACTTGGTCAGCGGCCGGTAGGCCGGCTGCGGCGCGTAGCCTTCAGCCGTGTTCTGGAGCAGGGGCTCGTTGCCCAGCACTTCCAGCATCTGCACCGCGTAGTCTTCCCAGTCGGTGGCACAGTGGATGTAGCCGCCCGGCGCCAGCTTGTCGCACAGGACCTTCACGAACGCCGGCTGGATCAGGCGGCGCTTGTTGTGGCGCGCCTTGTGCCACGGGTCCGGGAAGAACACGTGCACGCCGGCCAGCGAACCATCAAGGATCATGTGGTTCAGCACCTCGACCACATCGTGCTGGATCAGGCGCAGGTTCTCGATGCCCTGCTCACCGATCTGCTTGAGCAGGCTGCCCACGCCCGGGGTGTGCACCTCGACCCCGATGAAATCCTTCTCCGGCATCAGGCGCGCGATGTGCGCGGTGGTGTCGCCCATGCCGAAGCCGATTTCCAGGATCACCGGCGCCTTGCGGCCGAAGGCCTGTTCCAGGTCAAGCGTCTCCTTTTTATACTCGATCAGGTACTTGGGACCGAGCTCCTCCAGCGCGCGCGCCTGGGCGGTCGACAGGCGGCCGGCCCGCGTGACGAAGCTGCGGATGCGGTGTTCGGTCGGATCGTAAAGCATGGAACGCGCCGGGCCGGGGGTGGGCTTTTCAGAGGACATGAGGAATGATAGTGAGGAAAAAACGGCTGTCATTATAGCCCAGCCGGGAGCGTGCGAAGCCTCCCGGCGGAATCGCGGATAATCGTGCTTTATCCATGCCGAGCCCAGGAAGCCTGTCCATGCAATCAGTAAAACACCCGATCGCTGTCGACGAGAACGTCGCCACCGCCCACCTGACTTCCTTCCATTACGGCAGCCCGGGCACCGGTAAAAAGGTGTACATCCAGGCCGCCGTCCACGCCGACGAGGTGCCGGCCATGCTGGTGGCGCACTTCCTGCGCCAGGAACTGGAACGCCTGGACGCTGAAGGCCGGATCAAGGGCGAAGTCATCCTGGTGCCGGCGGCCAATCCGATCGGCCTGTCGCAGGTCATCCACGGCACGCCCTTCGGCCGCTACCACCTGACGACCGGCACCAACTTCAACCGCTTGTACAGGCACGTGGCGGACGAGCTCAAGAAGTCGCTCGAAGGCAAGCTCGGCAGTGACGTGGACGCCAACATCGCCCTCATCCGCGAGCAGGCCCGCGACCAGATCAGCCTGTGGGAACCGCATGACGACGTCGAGACGCTCAAGAAGACCCTGCTGTCGATGGCGATCGACGCCGACATCGTGCTCGACCTGCACTGCGATAACGAAGCGCTCATGCACATGTACACCGGCACCCCGCTGGTGGAAAGCGTGGAGCCGCTGATGGCGCTGCTGGGCGCGCGCGTGCTGCTGGTCGCCAAGGCCTCGGGCGGCGAAGCCTTCGACGAAGCCTGCAGCCGCCTGTGGTGGGACCTGGCCGACCACTTCGAGGGCACGGCGATCCCGCCCTCCTGCATCGCGGTCACGGTCGAGCTGCGCGGCGAGAACGACGTGCGCTACGACTACGCACGCCAGGACGCTGCCGCCCTGCTGCAGTACCTGGGCCATGCCGGCGTGCTCGACATCCCGCTCGATCCGCTGCCGGAAACGCCCTGCCGCGCGACGCCGCTCAATGCCGTCGAGCCCTTGGCCGCACCGCATGCGGGCGTGCTGGTCTTCCACAAGAAGCTGGGCGAGCTGGTCGAAGCGGGTGAGCCGGTGGCGGACATCGTCAACCCGGTGAGCGGCCAGGTCACGAGCTTGTGCGCGGAGCATGCCGGGCTGCTGTTCGCGAGCACGGCGCACCGGCACCTGCTGCGCGGGATGCACGTGTGTAAGATCGCCGGGACGGAATCCTTCCGCTCGGGCGACCTGCTCAGCGCCTGAACTTCCCCCACACCACGGCGCCCAGCGCAAGCAGCGCCGTTACCGCCGGCCACCAGGGCCGCGATGCATTCAGCTCGAGCAGCGTCGCCGTGCTGGCGGCACACCACAGCAACGGAATCACCCACAGCGACCAGGGCGCGCGCCAGAACATCAGGACGCCGAGCGTGAGCATGGCGGTCGGATCGGGTGCAAAGCCGAAGACCTCGGCCTGCCACCAGCTGCGGCCATACAGTGGCGCCAGCAACGGGTAGCCGGCCAGTACGAGCAGCACGAGAAGGAAAGCGCCGCCCGCCGCACGTGTCATGAACTCCGGCGCCGGCGGCGCCTTCCAGGCCATCCAGGCATGCAGCCCGGCCTGCAGGAAGAAGGCGGCAGCGAAGTACGGTGCACCGGTGTTGATGTCGGCATAGCGCTGCAAGTGGTAGGCCCAGCCCACCCACAGCCAGGCTGCGCCAAGCAGCGCGAAAGTGACCCGCGCGCTGGCCAGGCGCCGGTGCGCGATGCCGCCCAGGATGACCGCACCCGCGGCGAGCGCCAGCAGCTGCAGCGGCCACCACTCGCGGTTCATCAGTTCGAACTGGCGGTAATAGGTCCGCGCCGAGAACATCAGGAAGTCCGACAGCGAGTACGTCCACCACTCGCTCATGCCAGCCTTTCGACGTCCTGGACGATGCGGCGGCGCAGCGCCTCGTCCGGCAGCGATCCGGTCGCGGCCAGCATGTTCTCGCGCACGTGGGCGACGCTGGAGGTGGCGGGAATGGCGCAGGTGACGCTCGGATGCGCGACGATGAACTTGAGCAGCGCCTGCGCCCAGCTGCTGCAGCCGATCTCCACGGCCCAGCCGGGCAGGCGCTTGCCTGCCAGCGCCCGGGTCAGGTCGCCTTGGCGAAACGGCCGGTTGACGATCACGCCGATGCGCCGCTCGCGCGCCAGCGGCAGGATGCGCTGCTCCACTTCGCGGTCGAGCGCGTTGTACCAGACCTGCACGAAGTCGATCGGCTGGCTCGCCATGATTCTCTCGATCTCGCCGTGCCGGCGCCCTTCGGAGGTGGTGATGCCGACGTAGCGCAGCCGCCCTTCCCGCTTCATCCGCAGCAGCATCGGCAAATGCGCTTCCCAGGCCAGCAGGTTATGCACCTGCAGCAGGTCGAAGCGCGGGATTTGCCACAGCCGGCGCGAGGTTTCAAGCTGGGCCGGTCCCTGGGCGCCGTCGCCGGTCCACACCTTGTCGGCGGAGAACAGCTGCGCGGGCTTGAGCTTGCCGACCGCTTCGCCGATCACCTCCTGCGCCGAGCCGTACATGGGCGAGGAATCGATGAGCCGGCCGCCGCCGGCGAAGAACTGGCGCATGACAGCCGCGCACTCGGCGCGGGCTTCGGGATCGCGCCCGACGTTGAAGGTGATCCAGCTGCCCAGGCCGACCACCGGCAGCTGCTCGCCGGAAGAGGGAATGGCGCGCGTCAGGATCGCGGGACGACCCTGGGCATGGGCGAAGGCCGGCAGGGCCAGCAGCGAGGCGAGCACGCGGCGGCGTGATCGGGAAGCGAGTTGCATGCGGGCGCTCCTTGGCGGATGGGACGAGTAGCATCGAGCATACCGCGCCGGCGCCGGGCGCGGCGCATTCCCTGCCGGCGCTGCCTGGAGGAACCCGATGCGACGCCACATTCGCACCCGCCTGCTCGTTGTCGCCGCGCTGCTGGCCTGCGTGCCGGTCCGGTCCGCGCCCGAGCGGGACGCCATGCATTGGCTGCCCGTGCAGGACGTCGCCAGCGGCGGCGGCACCAAGGGCCCATGGCGCCAGAACGATTCGCAGTACGACTACGTGGACGACGGCACCCTCGCCTCCCTGCCCGGCGGCGGCCTGGCCGTGGCCTGGGTCGACCAGCGCCGCAAGGAAGTGCTGCTGCAGGTGCTCGGGGCAGATGGCCCCGCACGCGCCGCGCCGGTGGACGTGTCGCGTAGTCCCGCTACCTTTTCCTGGATGCCGCGCATCGCGGCGGGTGACCCGGACACGCTGCACCTGCTCTGGCAGGAGATCATCTTCTCGGGCGGATCGCATGGCGGCGACATCCTGTATGCGCGCTCGCTCGATGGCGGCCGCAGCTTTTCCCGGCCCGTGAACCTGTCGAGTTCGCTCGGCGGCGACGGCAAGGGGCGCCTGGACCGCGATACGTGGTCGAACGGCAGCCTGGACCTGGCGGTGGGCGCGGACGGCAAGGTCTACGCGGCCTGGACCGAATACGATGGCGCCCTGTGGCTGGCGCGCTCGCGCGACGGCGGGCGCAGTTTCACGCCGCCGCAGCGGATCGCCGGCGACGACAAGCGTCCGGCCCGTGGCCCGTCGCTTGCGCTTGGCGGCGGCAAGGTTTACCTGGCATGGACGGTGGGCGAGGATCCGGACGCCGACATCCGCGTGAGCAGCTCGCTGGACGACGGCGCCAGCTTTTCTCCGCCGGTCCTGATCGGCGCCAGGGCAGCGCGGGCCGATGCGCCGCGCCTGGCGTTTGATCGCGACGGGCGGCTGCATCTCGTCTATATGGAGCAGACGGGGAAGCAGCCGGCGGCGATCCGCAATGCGCGCTCCGACGGCCCCGAGCTGGCGTTCGGCACGCCGCGCACCCTGTCCACGCGGGGTGAAGCGGCGATGGCGCCGCAGCTGGCGATCGATGCGCACGGCCGCGTGCATATCGCATGGGAGTCGGCGAAGGGGCTGCGCTACAGCCGGGATGGCGGCGCCCCGGTCACCGTGCCGCACAGCGGACCAGCTGCGGGAGCACGCCAGGGCAGCCAACAAGGCATGCTCGGCAAGAAGCTGGCGGCCGGCGACGGGATGATTGCACTGGTCAACAGCAGCCTCGCCCAGGGTCACGGCAGCCGCGTTTGGGTGATGCGGGGACGCCTGCCCGATTCGCGCTGAAGAGTCGGCGGCGTGACAGCTTGGGGGATGGGATACTGAAGACTGGAGCGGGTGAAGGGAATCGAACCCTCGTCGTAAGCTTGGGAAGCTTCTGCTCTACCATTGAGCTACACCCGCGTTGCCTGCATTCTACGCGCGTTTGCCGCGCTTTGACAAATTCTCAATGCCGCGCGTAGCCGGCGCCTGGCCTGCTTTCGCGCTGCATCAAACCTGCTGCTGCCTACTCCGGCTGCTCCACCGTATAGCCCTTCGCCGCCAGCGCCGCCATCAGGCCCTTCGGATCGAGCAGGTCCTTCATCGCCAGTACCGCGAAGGTCGAGCTGTTCTTCGCCAGCGCGGCCTCCGCATTGGCGAGCCACATGGCACGGTGGCGCTCTTCCGCTCCCTGGAAGGCCGGATGGTCGCGCAGCACCGCGCTGTTGCGGATCGCGTTGCTGCAGCTTTCCTGCTCGTTGAAATCGAGCTTGCGGATGGCGTCGATGTCGCCCTTGGCCCAGGCGTTGGCGCGCACGCGCATTGCATCGATATCGGTTTCCAGGCGTTTCAAGGTGTTCGAGAAGCAGGCCACGTCGTCGATCTGCGATTTCTTGAAGTCCTTGATCAGCTGGCGCGGGTTGTCGATCTTCACTTCATTGACCGTCCGGGTCACCTTGAGCTTCTTCTGGTCGACGATCTTCTCGACCTGCTTGCGCACATCGGTGCTGTTGGTCAGGCTGGCCTGCTTCAGCGCGGCGCTGAACAGCTCATTGGCCACGAAGATCGGCCGGTCGCGCTCCTTGTTCTTGGGCAGGTATTTTTCCTTGAGCGGCAGCCAGCGCGCGTAGACCTCGGCCGGGAGCACATCGCGGAGCTGGGCGTCGTCCGGATTCTTGTTGACGCCGATGAGGCTGGGCAGCGCCAGCGCCATTTTGAAGTAGGACGCCTCGACCTTGGTGACCGGCGGCGCCAGGTATTCCTGCGAGCGGCCAATCACCGCTTCGACCTCGTGCGAGCGCCAATCCATCTTGACCGGCAGCGGAGAATAGGTCCCGAAGATCCACAGCACGTGCTCGTCCTTCGAGACCTTCCACATGCCCGGACCGGGCTTCTGGCCGACCACCAGGATCTGTTCGGGCGCGGCCGGCGCCTCGTCGCTTGACGCGGCGGTCGTTGCCGCAGGCGCTGCGGCAAGGTCGGCGGTCTGGGCAAACGACGGCGCTGCGCACAAGGCCAGGCACAGCGCCGGCAGGATTGCAAATTTCAGCATCAGGACACCTTTGTTGTTGGTTGTCCGTCAAGCTTAGCCCTGCAATATGAACCGGAACTTAACAGGCTTGGGCTACCCTCTTTTTCATGCCGCCTGCATGAGGCGCTTGGGAGCGGGTGCCGCCAGCTTCGACCGCGCGGCCAGCTGCGGCTCGCTGTCCTCGAGCTTGAACTCGCCCACCAGCGCCACCAGGGTGGCCGCCTGCTGCTGCAGGCTTTCCGCCGCGGCAGCCGCCTCCTCGACCAGGGCCGCGTTCTGCTGGGTCACGCCGTCCATCTGCACGATGGCCTGGTTGACCTGGCCGATGCCGGTGCTCTGCTCCGCGCTGGCCGCGCTGATCTCGGCGACGATGTCGCTGACGCGGCGCACGCTCGACACGACTTCGTCCATCGTCTTGCCCGCTTCCTCGACCAGCATGGTGCCCATGCTGACCTTGTCGACCGAGTCGCCGATCAGGGTCTTGATCTCCTTGGCGGCGGCGGCGCTGCGCTGCGCCAGGTTGCGCACCTCGGTCGCCACCACCGCGAAGCCGCGGCCCTGCTCGCCCGCACGCGCCGCTTCCACGGCGGCGTTGAGCGCCAGGATGTTGGTCTGGAAGGCGATGCCGTCGATGACGCCGATGATGTCCACCACCTTCTTCGAGGCGTCGCTGATCGAGGCCATGGTGCCGACCACCTGGGACACGACCTCGCCGCCGCGCGTGGCGACCTCGCTCGCCGACTCGGCCAGCTGGTTGGCCTGGCGCGCGTTGTCGGCGTTCTGCTTCACGGTGCCGTTCAGCTCTTCCATCGAGGCCGCAGTTTCCTCGAGCGCGCCGGCCTGCTGTTCGGTGCGCACCGACAGGTCGGCGTTCCCCTGGCGGATCTCGCTGGATGCCACCGCCACGGCGTCGGAGCTGCTGCGCACGCGCGCCAGCACGTCCTGGATCTTGGCCACGAAGACGTTGAAGCCGCGGGCGATGTCGGCCAGTTCGTCGTTGCCCTTGACGGCCAGGCGTGCGCTCAGGTCGGCGTTGCCGCCGGCCAGGTCGGTCATCGCCTGGCCCAGCACGCGCAGCGGACGGGTCAGGCGGCGCAGGACCGTCACCATCACCAGCGCGGCGGCCGCCGCGCACAGTACGGCGACCAGCGCCGCATAAGCGGCCAGCTCGCGTGCCGGGGCGGTCGTCACGCTCTGCGGGAAAGCCAGTGAAATGGCCCATGGCGCCATGTCCTTGCTGACCTGCAGCGGCTGCAGCACGTGCACGATGCCCTGCTCGTCGAGGTACTCGTAGGGCTTGCCCTGCTTGACGGCTTCCAACGCCGCAGCGGGCAGGTCCTCCGCTTTCTTGCCGTTGCGGGAGGTGTCCTTGTGGCTGGCGTACATGCCGCCGTTCGAGATCAGCGCCAGCGTGCCCTTGTCCATGATCTTCATGTTGGCCAGCATCGTGCCGAGACCGGTGAGCGGGAAGTCGCCGGTGAAGGTGCCCTTGAACTGGCCGTCCACCATGATCGGCGCCGCCAGCGTGGCGATCGCCTCGTCCTTGCCGTTGATCCGGTACAGGTAAGGCTCGGTGAAATGGGCCCGGCCGGTCGCCTTCGGCACGTCGTACCAGTCGTTGCCGCCCGGGGTGGTGACGAACACGATCGGCTCGACGTTGACCTTGCCTTGCGGGCTGCGCGTCCAGTAAGGCATGTAGCGGCCGGTAGCGTCGTACAGCGGCGCCTGGCCGGCAAACTCGGCATCCTTGCCGTCCAGCGCATTCGGCTCATAGGCGGCGGAACTACCGATGAAGTCTTCCGAACCCACCAGCGTGGCGCGCACCAGGTCGGCGACCTGGGTGCGCGTCAGCGCCTGCCCGCCGGCCTGGGTGGAGGCCAGCACGGAGGCCGCGCTTTCCAGCGTCGCCAGGTTCGCTACGACGCGGCTCTTGAGCAGCGCCGAGGCTTGCAGGGTCAGCGTCCGCGCCTGGCGCATCGCGGCTTCCTCGGCGCTCTGGCTGTTCTTGACCGCGATAAAGCTCGATGTCACGCCCAGGCTAGCCACCACCAGCAGGGTGGCGGTGACGCAGATCTTGGCGCTCAGGGACAGGGAAAAAAATCGGCGCGATGCATGCTGTGCTTGATGCGCTGCCTGGTGCTTGTTCATGGTCGTCTCTCGTTCTCAGAATGTACGGGCGACGCTCGCGGCGAACGTGCCCTTGGCAGGATTCGAATAGGCGACGGCGCCGTCGCCGCGCGGCACGCCCGTCGTGTAGCGCTTGTAGGCATCGGTGGCGCCCCACGCGCGGGTCCAGGCCGCGGCGATGCTCCAGCCGCCGTCGAAGGTCCTGGTGACACCCGCTTTGGCATCGCGCCAGTCCCAGATGGCGTTGCCCTCTCCCGCCACGCGTCCGTCGCCGACGTGCAGGTTGAGCACGTAGCCGCCGCCCAGGTCATGATTCAGGCCGACGTCGAGGTAGCCGGTGCCGCGCGCGTTCGTAATGCCGAAGAAGTCGCGCGACACCGTGCGGTAGTACTTCGCGTAGAAGGATTGGTAGCCCAGGCCGGGCACGACTTCGGTGTAGTCGTATTTGGTGCCGGTGGCGCCGATGCGTGCGCCCGGATAGCGGTAGTGCATGAGGTTCAGGCTGACGCCCAGCGGCCCGAGCGTGCCGGCGTAGCCGCCGTACAGGTCCCATTCGACGCGGCCGCCCTCGATGAAGCGGTCGCTGACGGTCGAGGTCCAGGTGCCGAGCGACCAGCCGCTCTGGTGCGCATAGTCGATGCCCGCCTGCAGCGCGGGGCGGCCCCAGGTCTGGCGCATGCCGCGTGAGACGTATTGCGAGCTCAGGGTGACCGTGGTGCTGATCGGCAGCGTGGCCGACGGCGAAGCGCTGGCGGCGTCATCGCCGCCGGCCTGGGCGGGCATGGCCGCCACTACCAGGCAAGCCGGCAACAGCAGGGAAAAGGGGGAAGTCATGGTGGTCTCGTCGTTATCCGGCGAAGGCCCACATGAGGTCCTCCGCTCACTCAGCAATTAATGCCGTAAGGAAATTCTACGAGAGATTGTGAATATTCACGAAAATGTGGCGTGTTCGATAACGGGATTTTTCACCCATCTGAGTCGCCGGCGCAACATTCGATAAATCCGGTAGATTTACTCCGGCTTCGGCAGGTCGGGCCGCTCGAGCAGTTCCTGCGCCAGTTTCAGCCCCTTCACCATGACCGAAAAGGCTTCGTGCTTGGACGCTTCGTCCGGCACCCGCAGCACGTACGAAGGGTGGTAGATGGTCACCAGCCAGCAGCCGTCGATGCGGACCGGCTTGCCGAGGAAGTCCTTCAGCGCCACCGTGCCCTTGCGCATCACGGACTTGAGCGCGGTCGCGCCCATGGCCACGATCACCTTCGGCTTGACGGCCGCCAGCTCCTTCTCCAGCCAGTAGTGGCAGGCCTCGATCTCGCGCTGGACCGGGGTCTTGTGCAGGCGGCGCTTGCCGCGCGGTTCCCACTTGAAGTGCTTGACGGCGTTGGTGAGGTAGATGGCCTTGCGGTCGACCTCGGCCTGGGCGAACACCTGGTCGAGGAGTTGTCCGGCCGGGCCGACGAAGGGCTTGCCGGCCAGGTCTTCCTGGTCGCCCGGCTGCTCGCCGACGATCATGATGGGCGAGCGCTTCGAGCCTTCGCCGCCGACCGCCTGGGTGGCGTACTGCCACAGCTCGCAGCGCCGGCACTCGTCGAGTTTCGACGGCTGCTCGCGGTCGGGCTGCGCGGCTTCGGCGCTGATCGGGATCGTGGCGCCGCTCTTGCGGCCGACCGCCTCGACCTGCCCGATCTTGCGCGCCCCGAGTTCGGCCTGGCTCACCAGCGAAGGCACGATCGCGCCTTCCGGCAGGTTCTTCCAGAAGCGCGAAGGGATGTGGCTCTGCATCAGCTGGGCGTTGACGCGCGCCGGGTTGAAGATGCTGCGGTAATAGGTGAGCCAGAGCGCCTCGCCCGCGTCATCCAGCTCGGCGGCGCTCGACATGAGGGGCCCGGTATTGTGCAAGGTGTGGCCGTCCCACAGCACGCTGGCCTCGGGCGTGGCGATCATCCAGCTGACCTTGCCCATGCGGGCCACGAAGTGTTCGGCCACCTGGGGCAGCACGTCGTGGCGCGGCTCGAACCAGGCGACGAAGCGCGGGTCGCCCGCATTTTGCGGACGCTCGCGGAATCGGATGTAGGCATGCATGTCGTGCTCCTCGCGGCGCACCGCCTTGACCATGCCGTGCAGGCGGCTGCCGTCCGGATCGGCGGGCGACTGCACATCGTGCTCGCCATGCGTCCAGCGCCACAGCACGCGGTAGAGAAAAGCCCAGCGGTCCGGAGCGCGGAAGCACGCGGCTTTCTGCAGCATCTCCAGCAGCGATCGCGGCACGCGTGCGGCCGGCGGTCCTGGCGATTGCGCTTCCTGCAATCGGGTGCCCTGATTATGGTCCGGCCCGGACGCGGCCGGCGCACCTGAGAACAGGTCGCCGCCCTCAATGGAGCCCCAGTTGGCCGCCTCGGGTGGCACCCCGGCCCGCAGCAACCCGCGCGCCGCGTCGCGCCACTCGGCGAAGCTCGTCACCGCGGTGACGCCGGCGCTCATGCCGCCTGCAGTTCCGGCCACAGGTTCATCTGCTCTGGCGCGTCGGCCAAGTGGCGCCGCAGGAGGTGGGAACTGGCCGCGCCCTGCACCGGCTTGTAGTCTGCCGTGACGATGAAGGGCGCCAGCTTCTTCATGCTGCAGCGCAGGCGCGACAGGTCTTCCCAGCGGATGCGGCGGATGCGGCGCAGCTCCACGATGCGCTTGGCGTTGCGCATGCCGATGCCGGGCACGCGCGCGATCATGGTTTCGTCGGCGCGGTTCAGGTCCATCGGGAAGTGCTCGCGGTTACTAAGGGCCCAGCCCAGCTTGGGATCGACGTCGAGCGCCAGGTTGCCGGATTGCGGCATCAGCTCGCCCGCGGTGAAGCCGTAGCCGCGCAGCAGGAAGTCGGCCTGGTACAGGCGGTGCTCGCGCAGCAGCGGCGGGGGCGCCAGCGGCACGCTCTTCGGGCTTTGCGGGATCGGGCTGAAGGCCGAGTAGTACACGCGCTTGAGCTTGTAGCTGCCGTAGAGCGTTTCGGCGGTGTTCAGGATGGTGTGGTCGTCGCTGGCGTCGGCACCGACGATCATTTGCGTGCTCTGCCCGGCCGGCGCGAAGTTCGGCGCCTTCGGTTCCTCCGCCTTTTCGTCGAGCTTGCGGCGGATCGAGCCCATCGCCAGCTTGATGGTGTGGACGTTCTTTTCCGGCGCCAGGCGGGTCACGCTGTCGTGGGTCGGCAGCTCGATGTTGACCGACAGGCGATCCGCCCAGCGCCCCGCCTCTTCGATGAGGAGCGGGTCGGCGTCGGGAATGGTCTTGAGGTGGATGTAGCCGCGGAACTTGTGCACTTCGCGCAGCTGGCGCGCCACCGCCACCAGCTGCTCCATGGTGTAGTCGGCCGACTGGATGATGCCCGAGCTCAGGAACAGGCCGTCGATGTAGTTGCGGACGTAGAAGTCATGGGTGAGCTTGACCACCTCTTCGACCGAAAAGCGCGCGCGCGGCACGTTGGAGCTGCGCCGGTTGATGCAGTACTGGCAGTCATAGATGCAGAAGTTGGTGAGCAGGATCTTGAGCAGCGAAACGCAGCGGCCGTCCGGGGTGTAGCTGTGGCAGATGCCCATGCCGGTGGTGGCGCCGAAGCCGTCCTTGTCCTCGGACGAACGCTTGGGCGCGCCACTGCTGGCGCAGGACGCGTCGTATTTCGCGGCGTCGGCCAGGATTTCCAGTTTGTCCTTGAGTTCCATCGCATGCCTTGAACTGTATGGGCATACAGTATACTATCGCGCGCGTATGCACAGGGTCGATGGGGCCAAGTGTGCGTGCTTTGCGCCGGTTCAATGCTGGGACATGGGTGCAAGCGGGTGGGTCAGTACGCATGCGAATTGGGTTCCGGCCTTCGCCGGAACGACGGTTTTGAAGCTGGTGGAATTGAAGGAGCGCTAACTCCAGGGCCGCTCCCTTGGCACGTCATCCCGGCGAAGGCCGGGATCCAATTTCGCTGCGCAGAGATGGGCGTAAAAAAGCCCGGTTGAAAAACCGGGCTTCCCGTTACAGCGAGCTCAGGTCAACGAAGGGGCTTCCCATCCGCGTCGACAACCGTCACCTCGCCCCACCCCAGCGAACGCACGCCCGCCTCGATCTTGCGCAGGTCGCCGATTACCATCCACACCGCCTCGTCCGGCTTGATGAACTTGGACGATGCCGCCGCCAGCTGCTCCGGCTTGAGCGCGCGCACGTTCGACGCATACCTGGTCCAGTAGTCGTCCGCCAGGCCCAGGTTGACGGCGTCCAGCCCTGCCGCCTCGAGTGCAGCCAGGGTGGAGAAGCGGCCCGGCAGGCGCGACGTCATGTTGCGCATGATGCTCTCGTACTCGGTGCCCACCAGCGGACGCTCGCCGGCCACGCCGCGCAGTTCCTTGGCTACCTCCCGCATCGCCTCGACCGTCTTGTCGGTCTGCACCGGCGCGATGATGTAGAACGGACGCTGGCCGCGCACGTCCGGCAGGCGGGCCTGGGTGCCATAGCTCCAGTGCTTGTCCAGGCGCAGGTTGCGGTTCAGGCGCGAGGTCGCGATGCCGCCGAAGTTGGTCATCACCGGCTCCATCGCCAGGTCTTCCGGCTGGCCGTTGGCCTGCGACACGTGGGTGGCGACGATGGTCGACTGCGGCGCGTCCGGCTTGTCCACCAGGATCAGGCGCTTGCCCCGGGTCGGCGGCACCGTGGCCATCTGCTTGGCCGGGGCGCTGCCCTGCTGCCACTTGCCGAAGCTCGCTTCCAGCGCCGGCAGCAGCTTGTCCATGGTGGTGTCGCCGGCGACGATGATGGTGGCGCTGCCCGGCTTGAACCAGGTGCCGTGCCATGCCATCAGGTCGTCGCGGCTCAGGCCCTGCACGCTGCCTTCGAAACCGGAAGCCGGCTTGCCGTAGGCATGCTCGGCACCGTAGAGCAGCGATGGAATCAGGCGCAGGGCCAGGCTGTTCGGCTGGGCCTTTTCCTGGCCGATGGCGGCGATGCGGCGGCTCTTCGACAGCGCGAACTGGTCTTGCGGGAAGCTCGGGGTCAAGGCGGCTTCGGCCATCAGGGCCAGCGAAGGCGTCAGGTTGGCACTGGTCGCCTGCAGGCGCACCAGCGACTGGTCCTGGGAGGTGCCGGTGCTCAGGCGCGCGCCCAGGTTTTCCAGCGCGTCCGACAGCGCGAAGGCGTCACGGTTTTTGGTGCCCTTGTCCAGCAGGTCCAGCGCCAGCGAGGCGGCGCCGGCCTTGGCGGCGGTGTCGGAAGCCGCGCCGGCATCGACCGCCAGCGAGACGTTGACGATCGGGGCGGTGTGACGCTCCAGCAGCACGACCTTCAGGCCGTTCTTCAGCTGGGCGCGCTGCAGCGCCGGGAAGGTGACGTCCGGCGCGTCGCCCAGCGCGGGCAGCTGCTTGCGGTCGAGGGTCGACTTGGTGGCGGCCAGCTTGGCCGACGGCCGCACCGTCATGGTGTAGTGGTTGGCGCGCAGCCAGCGGTTGGCGGCGGTCTTGACGTCCGCCGGGGTGCTGGTGGCGAACAGCTCGAGACGGTCGAGGTAGGCGTCCGGCTTGCCGCCGTAGGTCTGGCTCTCGGCCAGCACGTCGTTGCGGCCGCCCATGCCGCCCACGCGCTCCAGGCTGCGTGCGAAATCGGCCAGGTCGCGGGTCTTCACGCGTTTCAGTTCAGCCTCGGTCGGGCCCTTGTCGAGCAGCTCGGCCACCACGCGCTCCATCTCGCGCTCGACCTCGAGCGGATCGACGCCAGGCTTGACGGTGACCGACAGGTTGAAGGTGCCGCCCAGCTCCGCGTCATTCACATAGGCCGACACGCCGGTCGCCATGCCCTTCTCGTACACCAGGCGCTTGTCCAGGCGCGCGTTCTTCGAGCCGGCCAGCACGCCGGCCAGCAGGTTCAGGCGCTGGGTATCGGCATCCTTCCACGAGGAGGTGTGCCAGCTGCGGTAGATACGCACCTGCGGCACGTGGTCTTCCATCTCGTCGCGGATGTTGCGGTCCAGCTGGGGGATCCATTTCTCGGTACGCGGCAGCGGCGGGCCCGGCGGGATCGCGCCGAAGTACTTGTTCACCAGCTCATAGGCGCGTTCCGGCGTGATGTCGCCGGCCAGCGAGATCACCGCGTTGTTCGGGCCGTAGTAGGTGCGGTACCACTCCTTGATGTCCTCCAGCGAGGCGGCCTGCAGGTCTTCCATGTAGCCGATGGTCGACCACGAATACGGGTGCGAGTACGGGTACATCTTGGCCGAGATTTCCATGCGCACGCGGCCATACGGCTGGTTCTCGCCCTGGCGCTTCTCGTTCTGCACCACGCCGCGCTCGCGCTCCAGCATCGCCTGCGAGATGTAGTTGCCCAGGAAGCCCATGCGGTCCGATTCCAGGAACAGGGTGCGCTCCAGCGCCGACACCGGCACGTCTTCGAAGAAGTTGGTGCGGTCGACGTTGGTGGTGCCGTTGCGGTTGTTCGCACCGAGGTCGTCCATCGCCTCGCGGAAGCCGTGCGGGTAGTTCTCGGAACCGTTGAAGAAGAAGTGCTCGAACAGGTGGGCAAAGCCGGTCTTGCCGCGCTTCTCGTTGCGCGAACCGACGTGGTACCACATGTTCACGCCGACCACCGGCACGCTGTGGTCGGTGTGGACCAGCAGGGTCAGGCCGTTGGGCAGCACGAATTTCTTGTGGTCGATGCTGTAGGCCTTGCGGTCGAAGACGGTTTGCTTCGTGGCGGGTGCGGCGGCGTGGGAAGGCAGGGCTGCTGCGGCTGCGAGACCGAGCAGGAGGGGCAGTGCGAGTTTTTTCATGGCGTCTCGTGGACAGGTTGTTGTATGTATGCGTCCCGTCGAATCACGCGTCGGTTGGACGCGCGGTCGGCACAGCCGACCACCCTACAGGAAACGCCGGGCTTGCGCCAGAGGGCTCAGGCGTAACCTTGCGCCTGCGCCAGCAGCTGCGGCTCCATGCGCGCCGCGATCTTCTTCAGGTAGCCTGACGCGGCGGCCACGCCCGCCCCGCCCGCGCGCTGCAGCCAGGCATAGGCCTCGACCAGGTCGCGCTGCACGCCCTGCCCCGCCGAATACATCACGCCGAGGTTGAACTGGGCGCGCGCATGCCCCTGGCGCGCCGCGCACAGGTACCAGAAGTGGGCGGCTTCATAATCGCGCTCGATGCCCTTGCCGCAGTCATGGCGCAGGCCCAGCTCGAACTGCGCCAGCGCGTGGCCCTGGTCGGCGGCCTTGTGGAACCAGTCGGTGGCCTCGCTTGGATCGGTATGCTCGGCGCGGTCCAGCAGCACACCCACCATGTACTGCGCGGGCGCGTAGTCCTGGTTCGCCGCGCGCCGGTACCACTCCAGCGCCTGCGTCTCGTCGCGCGCCACGCCCACCCCGCCCTCATAGCGCAGGCCGAGGTCGAACTGGGCGCGCAGGTGGCCCTGCTCGGCCGCCTTGCGGTACCAGTGGGCCGCCTGGGCGGGATCCTGCGGCACGCCGCTGCCGGCGTCGAACAGCTGGCCGAGGTGGTACTGGGCCGAGGGCATGCCCTGCTCGGCGGCCTGGCGATACCAGTGGGCTGCCTGACTCGGGTCGGGCTCGACGCCCTGCCCGTGCTCGTAGCGCACGCCGAGGTTGTCCTGGGCGCCGGCATGGCCCTGGCTTGCCGCGCGGCGGTACCAGTGCAGCGCCAGCGCTTCGTCGCGCGGCACGCCGTGCCCGCTGTCGTAGATGAGGGCCAGATTGAACTGGGAACTGGCGTGACCCTGTTCGGCGGCGCGGCCGTACCACAGGATCGCCAGCGCGCTGTCCTGCTCGAGGTCCTGCCCCTTGTCGTAGCGCAGGCCGAGGTTGAACTGGGCCGGCGCGTAGCCCTGCTCTGCGGCCTTGCGGAACCAGTCGACCGACTGCGCCCCGCTGGAGCGCAGCGCGAGGCTGAACTGCGAGCGCGCATAGCCCTGTTCCGCGGCGCGGCGGTACCACTCGGTGGCGGCATCCTGGTCCTGGGGCACGCCCTTGCCGGTCTCGTACATCATGCCGAGGTTGTGCTGCGCGCCCGGTTCGCCCTGGCCGGCGGCCTGGCTGAACCAGTGCAGGGCCTGCTGCACGTCGCTCGGCACGCCCTGGCCTTTCGCATACAGCCAGCCCAGGTTGTACTGCGCCGACGCATAACCCTGTTCGGCGGCGCGGCGGTACCAGTAGGCGGCCTGGCCGTAGTCCTGGCCGACGCCCTGGCCTTTTTGGTACATCACGCCGAGGTTGTACTGCGCCAGCTCGAGGTCGGCGCTGGCCGCCATGCGGTACCAGGCCACCGCCAGCTCGTAGTTCTGGGGCACGCCCTGGCCGCTCGCGTACATGAAGCCCAGGCTGTGCTGGGCGCTCGGCACGCCGCGCTCGGCCATGCCCTTCACGCGCAGGAATTCCGCGGTGTGGCGACCTTCGATGTCGCCAGGCTGGGCAGGGATGTCGAGCATGGCGTCCGCTTACGCCTGCACTGCCCGCAGGCCGAACAGCGTCGGCTGGGTGCGCAGCGACTTGATGAATTCGCCCAGCGGAATCGGGCGGTAGTACAGGTAGCCCTGCATCGTCATGCAGCCGTTGGCGCGCAGGTAGCGCGCCTGTTCTTCGGTCTCCACGCCTTCCGCGATCAGGTTCAGCCCCAGGCCGCGCGCGATCGAGATGATCGCCAGGATCACCGGATAGTGGCCGCCCTCTTCGTGGATCTCCTTGACGAAGGACTGGTCGATCTTCACGGTGTGGATCGGGAAGCGGTGCAGGTAGGAGAGCGACGAATAGCCGGTGCCGAAATCGTCGATCGCCACCGACACGCCGAGCTGGCACAGTTTATTCAGCTGTTCGATCGCGTACTGCGGGTTGCGGATGCAGATGTTCTCGGTGATCTCGACTTCGATCTGGCCCGGCGCGATCCCGTAGCGCACCAGGGCATTGCGCATCTTCTCGAAGAAGTCGCCGCGGTCGAGGTATTGCGGCGACAGGTTGAGCGACAGGCGCACGTGGTCGGTGCCCGAGGCATTCCACTGCAGCATGTCGCGGCACAGCGCGCCGATCATCCAGTCCGAGATCGGCAGCATCAGGCCGTTCTCTTCCGCGAAGGGCAGGAACTCGCCGGCCGACAGCAGCCCGCGGGTCGGGTGGTTCCAGCGCATCAGCGCCTCGGCGCCGACGATGCGGCCGGTGAGCGCGTCGATCTGCGGCTGGTAGTACATCTCCAGCTCGTCCTGCTCGAGCGCGCGGCGCAGCGCCTGCTCGAGGGCGATCTTCTGGTGCGAGATGTCCAGCATCGAGGTGTGGTAGAAGCTGTGGCCGTTCTTGCCCTGGGCCTTGACCTGGTACATGGCGATGTCGGCGTGGCGCAGCAGCTCGTCGATCGATTCGCCGTCGGTCGGGTAGATCGCGATGCCGATCGATGCCGAGATGTGCACTTCGTGGCCGTCCAGGTCGAACGGTTCCTGCAGGACCTCGAGAAACTTGTCGGCGACCATGCGCGCGTCGTCGCGGTCGCGCAGCTCCGGCAGCACGATGGTGAATTCGTCGCCCCCCTGGCGCGCCAGCGTGTCGCCCTTGCGCAGGCAACTCTTCAGGCGGGTGGCGGCCTGCTGCAGCAGTTCGTCGCCCTTCACGTGGCCAAGGGTGTCGTTGACCAGCTTGAAGCGGTCGAGGTCGATGAACATCACCGCGAGCTCGGTCTTCTTGCGCTTGGCCTGAATCACGGCCAGTCCGAGGCGGTCCTTGAACAGGATGCGGTTCGGCAGGTCGGTCAGGATGTCGTGGTAGGCCTGGTAGGAGATGACTTCCTCGGCGCGCTTGCGGTCGGTGATGTCGCGCGCCACGCCGTAGGTGCCGAAGAACTCGAGCTTCTTCACTTCCTGGTCGGGCACGTGCATGCCGATCGCGTTCAGCGAAATCGTCATCAGGGTGTTGTTGAAGGTGCGCTCGTGGCCGTTGCCGCCGCTGCCGCCGCCGTTCCTGCACTTCAGGCGCAGCTCGACGTTGCGCGAGGCGCGTTCGTCGACGCGGCGCTCGTTGAAGACGTAGCGCGCGCGCTCCAGGTCTTCCTCGTGCACCAGCAGCGAATAGTGCTTGCCGAGCAGCTCGTCACGCGAATAGCCGAGCAGCTGGTAGGCGCGGTCGTTCACGAAGGTGAAGCGGCCTTCGTGGTTCAGCGTGTAGATGATGTCCGGCGAGGAGTCGACCAGGTAGCGGTACATCTTCTCGGAGGCGTCCAGCTGGGTGGCCATGCGCTGGTTCTCGAGCGCGAGGCGGCGGCCCTTGAGGGCGTTGGCGACCGTGGCCAGCAGTTCTTCGCGCGCGTAGGGCTTGCGCAGGTAGTCGTAGGCGCCGCGCTTGAGCGCGCCGATCGCCGCATCGATGCCGACTTCGCCGCTCATCACGATCACGTCGGCGTCGATGCCCTTCTGGTTGATGAAGTCCATGATCTCGTGGCCGCCGATGTCGGGCAGGCGCAGGTCGAGCAGGACCAGGTCGAAGCGCAGGCGCGACAAATGGGCCAGGGCTTCGCCGCCCGAGGACGCGGTGGTGAGCTGGTAGCCGCGGTCGCGCAGCAGCTCGTACAGCGAAGACAGCAGGCGCGGCTCGTCGTCGACCAGCAGCAGGCGTGGCTGGCTGTCGGTCTCGAGCGTTGGGGAATACGGGGCCGGTTCGCCGGGAAACATGGCGTTGTGCGCGTTGATCATGATGTTATGCGGAGCCGATCGCGCGGGCCGGCAGCGCCACGGGGGTACCAAGACTGGTGCCGGCGGCGGCGGCGCCGGACCACGCCGGCAGGAGGATTTCGAATGCGGTGCCGTTGCGGCCGCTGCGGCAGCCGATGTGGCCGCCCAGCTTCTTGACCAGGCTGTGCACGATGGACAGGCCGAGGCCATGGTGGGCGCCGTCCTTGGTGCTCTTCACCGGCGAGAACAAATGGGCCAGCACGTCGCGCGACAGGCCGGGCCCGTTGTCGCTGACGACCAGTTCCAGGTAGAGCTGGCGCTCGCGGTTCACATGGCCGCGGTTGACGATCTCCACGCGCCCGCCGCCCGTGCCGAGGGCCTCGATGGCGTTCTTCACCAGGTTCACCAGGATCTGCTTGAGCACGTCGGCGTCGCCCTCGATGCGGGTCGCTTCCTCGTGCATGGTGACGACGATGTCGACCGTGGCCGGAACGAAGCCGGTGCTGCGGAACAGGCGCTGCACCTCGTCCACCACCTTGGCGACGTCGGTCGGGCGCGGGCCGGTATCGACCGGCTTGAGCTCGGCCAGGCTGCTGACCAGCTGGCCGACGCGGTCGATCTCTTCGTTCAGGATCGACATCTCGGTGTTCACCGGCTCCTGGCGCGCCAGCTTGCTGTCGAGGACACTCAGGTAGTTCTTGATGATCGACAGCGGGTTGTTCACTTCGTGCACCACGCGGCGCGAGGCCTCGCGGTATTCCTCGGCCACGTGGGCCAGCTGGCGGCGGGCGTGGCCGCGTTCCAGCAGCATGTTCTCCAGCGCGGTGGCGGCCTGCGCCCCGAAGGACTGCATGAAGCGCTCACGCCGCTGGCAATACGGGACCTGCCAGGGCGCGATACCGCCGATCAGCACGCCCAGGCAGCGCGCGCCGGCGACCAGCGGCACGCACACCAGGCTGTCGGTGCCGAGCATGCGCAGCAGCTGTTCCTCGGCCAGGCCGAGGCTGTCGCCGTCGCGCCCGATGAAGGCCGGACGGCGCTCCAGCGCGCTCTTGGCGATGGCGCCGCCTTTCGCGAGCGGCACGGCGAATTCGGCGATGCGCTGGCTGCCCTGGGTCGGCGCGCCGACCAGGGCGTGGCCGGTCGGGTTCTCCAGCAGGACCACGGCATTGCCGAAGTCGAACAGGATGCGCGCCGAGCGTGTCATCGCTTCCAGCAGGCCGGATTCTCCCTGCTGGCGCGCGAAGCTCTGGCCGACTTCCGAGACCAGCACCATGTTGCGCACTTCTTCGGACAGGCGCTGCTGCACCGGATCCAGCGCGGGCGGCGCATAGGCCGGCGGCGCCGGGACGTCGTCGGCGCCCGCCAGGTCGATGCCCAGGTGGGCGGCGGCCTTCTCGACCTGGCGCGCGGCGCCGGCCAGCATCTGGCCGGCCTGTTCGTCGTCGATGCCGCACAGGGCCGCGGCGTCGCGCACCATGACTTCGTCGCCGGCATGGCTGGACAGCACGTGGGCCAGGCGCACGATGCGGATCAAGGGGTGGGCCGACTCCAGGCGCTCGCTCGGCTCGTGGTGGTACAGCACGGCGTCGGCCAGGAAGGAATCGAGCTGCCAGCGTTCGATCAGCCAGGCGCCGGCTTCGGCGTGGGTGATCTGCAGGGTGCGCTGCTCGACCGCGCACAGGTCCTCGTCGTCGCGCGCGCTGAAGTTGAAGGCGTATTCCTTGGGCGCGGTGGCCAGGAGGGCCAGGCGGCCGACATTGTGCAGCAGGCCGGCCAGGTAGGCTTCTTCCAGGTGCGGGTACTCGACGGCGCGTGCGATGTCCTTCGCGATGACGGCCGTGCTCAGCGAATTCTTCCAGAAGGCGCGCAGGTCGGTGCTGCCCGAATGCGGGAAATTATTAAAGGTCTGGAACACCGAGTCGCTGATCACCAGCGTCTTGATCATGTCGGTGCCGAGGGCGACCAGGGACTGCTCGAGGTTGACGTTGCGGTGGTGCCGCTGGTATGCCGAGCTGTTGGCCACGGCCAGCAATTTGCCGGTCATGCCGGCATCCTTCGAAATCAGGGCGGCCAGCTCCGGCATGCCGAGGTCGTCGGCCTGCAGGTGTTCGATGAGACGCACGAGGATCTGCGGCATGGCCGGCAGACGGGCAATCAGCAGACGATTGCGTATATCCTGATCCGAAGCTTGCATGGTCTCCAACGCGGCCGCGTGTCGAAGGTTGTCCGAGGCAGCCCGGGTAGGGTTGCCACAAAGTCTTTCTGTTTGATCTACTGAGCAGAACGATGTTTAAACGTTTGTTCTGGGCACGAAAAACTTATCTTAGCATATAGACATTTCTGATCGGGAACAATACTTTCTGTAAAAAGTGTTGTCGAGATGTCGCTCTAAAGTGAGAGGCGCAAGAAAGCTATTTCAGCATCAATGGAAGATTATTTCAAATATGCATGCATATATGAAATTTTATTTCACGACAGTGATCGGCCCCAGCGAACCCGATCACGGCATCGGGTGCCCGTCGCGGATTTTCTGGCGCCGGTAACGGCGCGCAGTGGCCCACAGGCCGATCGACAGCAGCGTGAAGCCGGCCTGGCCGAGCGCCAGCGACAGCACCGAATGCGACAGCATCGGCGAAATCACGCCCGCCACGATCGCCCCCGCCAGGGTAGTCATGAAGGACTGGCACGAGGCCACGGTGCCGCGGATGTGCGGGAACATATCAAGCGCCATCAGGGTGGCGCCCGGCGCGATGATCGAGCTGCCGAAGGTAAAGAAGAACATGTGCGCCACGCTCCAGGGCAGCGAGGGCGGCAGGAAGCTGTGGTAGGTCACGTTGAAGGCGACTGCGCCCAGCATGAAGAAGAAGCCGATACGGATCTGGCGCGCGAAGCCCAGCTTGCCGGCCATGCGGTTGGCCGCCAGCGCGCCCAGGAAGATGCCGCTCACGGTCGGCACGAACAGCCAGGCGAACTGCGACGGGCCCAGGCCGAGGTGCTCGGGCAGCATCACCGGCGCCGACGCGATGTACAGGAACAGGCCGGCGAAGTTCAGCGCCACCACGCCCGACTTCATGTGGAACAGGAAGGAGCTGAAGATGGCGCCGTAGCTCTGGGCCAGGAAGCGCGGATTGAAGGGCTGGCGCCTTTCCTTCGGCACGGTCTCGGGCAGGTGCTTCCAGCAGAACCAGCCCAGGATGACGGTATAGGCGCACAGCGCCAGGAAGATCGCGCGCCAGTCGGCCAGGGTCACGATCCAGCCGCCCAGCACCGGCGCGATGGCCGGTGCGATCGAGAAGATCATGGTCACCATCGACAGCAGGCGCGCCGCCTCGGCATCCGAATACAGGTCGCGGATGATGGCGCGCCCCACCACCACGCCCGCCCCCGCCGACACGCCCTGCATGATGCGGAACACCCACAGGTAGTGCACCGAACTGGCCGCCGCGCAGCCGAAGGTGCCGATCGCGAACACGACCAGCGCGAACAGGACCACGTTGCGCCGCCCGAAGGCATCCGACAGCGCGCCGTGCCACAGCACCATGCCGGCGAAGGCCAGCATGTAGGCGGTGAGCGTCTGCTGCACTTCCAGCGCCGAGGCGTTCAGCTCGGAGCGGATCTGCGGGAAGGCCGGCAGGTAGGCGTCGATCGAGAACGGCCCCAGCATCGACATCGCCGCCAGCAGCGTGGCCAGGCCGCCGGCGCTGAGCATGGCGATCTTGTGGGGCGGAGGCAGCGGAACCGGGGTGACCGGATCCTTGGGCAAGTCGTCGGGTTCGGTCGGCGGCAGCATGGAGGCTTATTGCTCCTGTTTCGGTTTGGCTTCCTCGCGGCGGTTGAAACCCGCCACCATGTCGAAGCGGAACAGGCGGCATTCGAGCGCGCCGTTGAAGAACGGGGTCTTGCGCGATTCCTTCAGGCGCAGCAGCTTGGGCAGCCCGAGGTCCGCCGTGAACAGGAAGGCGGTCCAGCCCGCGAAACGCTGCTTCAGCGTGGTGCCGAGGGCGGAGTAGAAGGACACCGCCATCTCGTCCTGCGGCACCGTGGAATCGCCGCGCACGCCGATCCGCTCGCCATAGGGCGGGTTGGTCAGCAGGATGCCCGGGGTGGTAGTCGGCGGCGCCACGTGCTGGGCTTCGATCTGCTTGAGCGGCACGTCGAACAGGATGCCGGCGATCTTCAGGTTATGGCGCGTCATCGCGACCATGTCGCCCGAGATGTCGGAACCGAAGATGGTCGGCTCGGCAGGCAAGGGATTCGGCTTGATCTCGGCTTTCAGCGCGGCCCAGGCATCGCGGTCGAAGTCGGCGAATTTCTCGAAGGCGAAGCGACGCCGCGCTCCCGGCGGGATGCCCTGCACCATCTGGGCCGCTTCGACCAGGATGGTGCCGGAGCCGCACATCGGGTCGAACAGCGGGATGCCCGGCTTCCAGCCGGCCACGCGCAGCATGCCGGCGGCCAGGTTCTCGCGCAGCGGCGCGTCGCCGGTCTCTTCACGCCAGCCGCGCTTGAACAGCGCTTCGCCCGAAGTGTCGAGGTAGATGATGAAGTTGCGCTGGTCGAGGAAGCCGACGATGCGCATGTCCGGCTCGCGGGTGTTCACCGAAGGACGCTTGTTGAACTGGTCGCGGAAGCGGTCGCAGACGGCGTCCTTGATCTTCAGCGTGGTGAACTCGAGGCTCTTCAGCGGGGATTTCACCGCGGTGACGTCGACGCGGATGGTGTGGTTGACGCCGAACCAGTCTTCCCAGGGCTGCTCGAGCACCAGGTCGTAGATGTCGTTCTCGTTGTTGTAGCTGCGCTGCCCCATGCGCATCAGGACGCGCGAGGCGATGCGCGAGTGCAGGTTGATGCGGTAGGCATCGACCAGCGAACCGGAACAGTGCACGCCGCCCGGCACCTGGTTGTGCACCCGCATGGTGGTGCTGTGCTGGGCGATTTCACCCAGTTCTTCGGCAAGTGCCGCTTCCATGCCGCGCGGGCATGGGCAAAAATATGAGGCCATGAGGGGTACCCTTTGTCCGTTAATAAAACTTGAAACGTGTTAGCGGTATCAGTACTGCTAACCTTGAGACCGTCGCAATCTAATTGCACCGTTAGCCTGAAGACCGTCGTTCCGGCGAAGGCCGGAACCCACTGACGTTCGTGGCGGACGCGCGAACTTGGATCCCGGCCTTCGCCGGGATGACGTTCTAGAGCTAACTCTTAGAACGGTTTGACGACTACCAAAATCACAATCGCAAGCAACAGCAGCACCGGCACTTCATTGAAATACCGGTACCACTTATGGCTGCGCACATTCGCCCCGCGCTCGAATTTCTTGAGCAGCGAGCCGCAGGCGTGATGGTAGCCGATCGTCAGGATCACGAGCGCCAGTTTCGCATGCAGCCAGCCGCCCCGGATGCCGTAGCCCAGCCACAGCCAGATGCCCAGCACCAGGGCCGGCACCATCAGGATCGTGGTGAAGCGGTACAGCCGGCGCCCCATGCCCAGCAGGCGCTCGAGCGCCGCCGGATTGGTTTCCTGGGCCAGGTTCACGAAGATGCGCGGCAGGTAGAACAGCCCGGCGAACCAGGAAGCGATGAAGACGATGTGCAGGGCCTTGATCCAGAGGTACATGCGATTCCTTGTTGTCGTTCTTGTCAGCTACGCACTTCGCCGTGCCCGAACACGACGTACTTGAGCGAGGTAAGCCCCTCCAGCCCCACCGGTCCGCGCGCATGCAGCTTGTCGTTCGAGATGCCGATCTCCGCGCCCAGGCCGTATTCGAAGCCGTCCGCGAAGCGGGTCGAGGCGTTCACCATCACCGAGGCCGAATCCACCTCGCGCAGGAAGCGCAGCGCGGCGCTGTAGTCTTCGGTGATGATCGATTCGGTGTGCTTCGACGACCAGGTGTTGATGTGGTCGATCGCACCGTCCAGCCCTTCCACCACGCGGATCGACAGGATCGGCGCCAGGTATTCGGTGCTCCAGTCCTGCTCGGTCGCATGCGCCAGCCAGGGGTAGCCCGTCAGGATCGCATGGGATTCCGCGTCGGCGCGCAGCTCGACCTCTTTCGTCTTGTACAGCTCCGCCAGCTGCGGCAGCACGACGGGTGCGACCGAACGCGCCACCAGCAGGGTTTCCATCGTGTTGCAGGTGCCGTAGCGGTGGCACTTGGCGTTGAAGGCCACCGGCAGCGCCTTGGCGATGTCGGCCTTGTCGTCGATGTAGACGTGGCAGATGCCGTCCAGGTGCTTGATCATCGGGACCGTGGATTCCTCCATCAGGCGCGCGATCAGCCCTTTGCCGCCGCGCGGGACGATCACGTCCACGTACTGCGGCATGGTGATCAAGGCGCCGACGGCGGCGCGGTCGGTCGTGTCGACCACCTGCACCGCGTCCAGCGGCAGGCCGGCACCCTGCAGGCCCTCGCTCACCAGCTTGGCCAGCGCGCGGTTGCAGTGGATCGCTTCCGAGCCACCGCGCAGGATGGCGGCGTTGCCGCTCTTGATGCACAGGCCGGCCGCATCCACCGTGACGTTCGGGCGCGCCTCGTAGATGATGCCGATGACGCCCAGCGGCACGCGCATCTGGCCGACCTGGATGCCGCTCGGGCGCGATTTCATGTTGGTGATTTCGCCGACCGGGTCGGGCAGCGTGACGATCTGGCGCAGGCCCTCGACCATGGTCTTGAGGGCGCCTTCGGTCAGCGCCAGGCGGTCGAGCAGCGCCGGTTCCAGGCCGCCGGCGCGGGCGGCCTCCATGTCTTCCTGGTTCGCCGCGCGCAGCACGGCGGCGTCGCGCTCGATGGCGTCGGCGATCAGGAGCAGCGCGCGGTTGCGGGTGGCGCCGTCGGCGCGCGCCATGGCGCGCGAAGCGGCACGGGCGCGGCGCCCCATCGAATGCATGTATTCAGTGATATCCATCGTCGTTCCCGTAGTGCGGTTTTCGTAGGGTGGGCGGGTTCCCCGCCCACGCGTTCAGCCAGTGCGGTAATGGACGAGGTGCATCAATTCACAGTGTAGTTGAACGCGTGGGCGTTCGTAATCTAGGCCACTGGCCTACATTACCCCGCCCACCCTACCGAGCTACACGTAACGCCAGCTGCAGCATGGCATCCCACGCATCGCCCGCAAACGCCTTCGCCCGCAGGCCCTTGACCATCCGGTCCACCTGCGCCGCCTCCTGCAGCGCCGCTTCCAGCGTGGCGAGGGACACGCGCCGCAGCGCCGGTTCCATCATGCGCTCGCGCGGACCCCAGATGCGGTATTCCTTCAGCAACGCGCCCAGCGGGCGGCCCTGCGCCATCCCGGATTTCAATTTTAGCAGCGTGCGGATTTCTTCACTGACGGCCCATAAAACCAGCGGCAGCGCCTCGCCCTCGCCCTTCAATCCATCGAGCATGCGCGCCAGGCGCGCCGGGTCGCCCGCCAGCATGGCTTCGGACAGCTTGAACACGTCGTAGCGCGCCACGTTCAGCACGGCGTCGTGCACCTGCTCGAAGCTCAGCTTGCCCGGCTCGTACAGCAGGCCGAGCTTCTGGATTTCCTGGTGCGCCGCCAGCAGGTTGCCTTCGACGCGGTCGGCGATGAAGTCCAGGCTCTGACGCTCGGCACTCTGTCCTTGCGCGGAGAGACGCATGCCGATCCAGCCCGGCAGCTGGGCGCGTTCCACGTTCGGAATCTCGATGTAGACCGCTGCCTGCTGCAGCGCCGCCACCCACGAGGCCTTGGCGGTCTGCCAGTCCAGCTTCGGCAAGGTGATCAAGGTGAGGTTGTCGGGGCCGAGGTCCTTGGCGTAAGCCTGCAGGGCGGCGCTGCCGTCCTTGCCGGGCTTGCCGCTCGGGATGCGCAACTCGATCAGCTTCTTGTCGCCGAACAGGGACATGGCCTGGTTGGCGGCCAGCAGTTCGCCCCACTTGAAGTTGCGCTCGACCGTGAGCACGTCGCGCTCGGTAAAACCTTGCGCGCGGGCGGTCCTGCGGATACGGTCGGCCGCTTCCAGCGCGAGCAGGTGCTCGTCGCTGGTGATCACGTACAAGGGCGCCAAGCCCTTGGCCAGGTGGCCCTCGAGGGCCTCAGGCCGCAGCTGCATGCTTCAGTCTCAAATCGTCAGACAGGTTTGATCGCGGCCAGGCGGCGCAGGATCTGCTGCACCAGGTCGGCCTGCATGTCGCGGTACAGCAGCTGCTCTTCCGATTCCTTGGCCAGCACCTGCGATTCGTCGAAGGCGATGTTGCGGCGCAGGGTGATCTCGGTCGGGCCGAGCAGCTCCTTGTTGTTGGCGTCGCGCACGCGGAACACCAGGGTGTAGCTCAGCGAGTACTCGCGCACCCGGCCCAGGCTGTTCAGCGACAGGATCGACTTGCCGCGCGACTCGGACAGCACGTCGAACAGGGCCTGCGCCTTGGAGGCGTCAGCCTCGACGCGCACGGAGTCGCCCGCGCGCAGGTTGCGCTTGAGCTCCGTGCCCAGCGGCGAGGTCTCGGGGAAGGCCAGGTAGATGCTCTGGAAGGGCATGTTGTACTGGCCGGTCGAGCCGCGCAGCTGGAAGCCGCAACCGGCGAGGCTTGCGGCCACCAGGACCGCTGCCAGCGTGCGTACCACGATGGTTTTCATCGATTTACACCACGATGTTGATGAGTTTGCCCGGCACCACGATGACCTTCTTCGGCGTGCCTTCGATGAACTTGCTGACCGATTCCTCGGCCAGCGCAGCCGCTTCGATGCTCGCCTTGTCGGCATCTTTCGGCACCTTGACCGAACCGCGCAGCTTGCCGTTCACCTGGATCATCAGCTCGATCTCCGACTGCTCCAGCGCGGCCGGGTCGACTTGCGGCCACTGCACGTTGAGGATGTCGCCATGGACGGCGGCATAGCCCAGTTCCTGCCACAGACCGTGGGTGATGTGCGGCGCCACCGGGTTCAGCAGGCGCAGGAAGATCGAGAAGCCTTCGGCGATCACCGCATCCGACGCCACGCCTTCCGCCAGCTTGGCCGACTCCAGCGTATTGAGCATCTTCATGCAGGCCGAGACCACGGTGTTGTACTGGATGCGCTTCAGGTCGTAGTCGGCCTGCTGCAGCACCTTGTGCACTTCGCGGCGCAGGGTCTTCTGGGCGTCGTCCAGCGAGCCTTGCTGCTGGCCTTTCAGGGCATTGGCGATGCGCTCGCGCTGCGCGTAGCCATAGGCCCAGACGCGGCGCAGGAAGCGGCTCGCGCCTTCCACGCCGCTGTTCGACCACTCCAGGGTCTGCTCCGGCGGCGAGGCGAACATGGTGAACAGGCGCGCGGTGTCGGCGCCGTACTGCTCGATCTGCGCCTGCGGGTCGATGCCGTTGTTCTTCGACTTCGACATCTTCTCGGTGCCGCCGATCAAAACCGGGCGGCCGTCCGTTTTCAATGTCGCGCTCTGCGGGCGGCCCTTGTCGTCGAACGTGAGCTCGACGTCGGCCGGGTTGAACCAGGTCTTCTTGCCGGATTGGTCTTCGCGGTAGTAGGTCTCGTTCAGCACCATGCCCTGGGTCAGCAGGTTCACGAAGGGCTCGTCGAACTTGAGCAGGCCGAAGTCGCGCATCACCTTGGTCCAGAAGCGCGCATACAGCAGGTGCATGACGGCGTGCTCGATGCCGCCGATGTACTGGTCCATCGGCATCCAGTAGTCGTTGCGCTCGTCGACCATCTTGTCGTTGGAGCCCGGCGAGGTATAGCGCATGTAGTACCAGGACGAATCGATGAAGGTATCCATCGTGTCGGTCTCGCGGCGCGCCGGCTTGCCGCACTTGGGGCAATCGCACTTCAGGAAGGCTTCGTCCTTGTTGAGCGGGTTGCCGGTGCCGTCCGGGACCAGGTGTTCCGGCAGCACGACCGGCAGGTCTGCTTCTGGCACCGGCACCGCGCCGCAGTCGCCGCAGTGGATCATCGGGATCGGGGTGCCCCAGTAGCGCTGGCGCGAGATGCCCCAGTCGCGCAGGCGGAAGGTGACCTTCTTGTCGCCCAGGCCCTGGGCGGCGAGGTCGCCCGCCACCGCGTTGACCGCGGCGATGTAGTCCAGGCCGTCGTACTTGCCCGAGTTGATGGTGCGGCCAGCTTCCTTGTCGCCGTACCATTCCTGCCAGCCGTCCAGGGAGAATTCCTGGCCTTCGACGGCGACCACCTGCTTGATCGGCAGATTGTATTTGGTGGCGAAGCCGAAGTCGCGCTCGTCGTGGCCCGGCACGCCCATCACGGCGCCGTCGCCGTAGGTCATCAGGACGTAGTTGCCGACCCAGACCGGCAGCTGCTCGCCCGTCACCGGGTGGGTCACGGTCAGGCCGGTCGGCATGCCTTTCTTTTCCATCGTCGCCATGTCGGCTTCGATGACGGAACCCAGCTTGCACTCGGCGATGAAGGCCTGCAGTTCCGGGTTGTTCTTCGCGGCGTGCTGGGCCAGCGGGTGCTCGGCCGCCACGGCGCAGAAGGTCACGCCCATGATGGTGTCGGCGCGGGTGGTGAAGACGTACAGCTTGCCCTCGTTGATCAGCTCACCCGATTCGTCCTTGATCTGGTGCGGGAAGGCGAAGCGTACGCCGGTCGACTTGCCGATCCAGTTGGCCTGCATGATGCGCACGCGCTCCGGCCAGCCCGGCAGCTTGTTGTCGACGTAGTCCAGCAGCTCTTCCGCGTAGTCGGTGATGCGCACGTAGTACATCGGGATCTCGCGCTTCTCGATCAGCGCGCCCGAGCGCCAGCCGCGGCCGTCCACCACCTGTTCGTTGGCCAGCACGGTCTGGTCCACCGGGTCCCAGTTCACGGTGCCGGTCTTCTGGTAGATGATGCCCTTCTCGAGCATCTTGAGGAACATCCACTGGTTCCACTTGTAGTATTCCGGCTTGCAGGCGGTCATCTCGCGCGACCAGTCGATGGCCAGGCCCATCGATTCCATCTGCCCGCGCATGTGGGCGATGTTCGAATAAGTCCACTCGGCCGGCGGCACGTTGTTCGCCATCGCCGCGTTCTCGGCCGGCATGCCGAAGGCGTCCCAGCCCATCGGCATCAGGACGTTGTAGCCGTTCATCCGCAGGTAGCGGTACATCACGTCATTGATCGTATAGTTGCGCACGTGACCCATGTGCAGCTTGCCCGACGGGTAAGGCAGCATCGAGCAGGCGTAATACTTGCCTTTTGGGAAACGCGGGTCGTTCTCGACGGCCTTGTAGGCGTCGATCGACTTCCAGTAGGCCTGGGCGGCCTGTTCGACTTCAGCTGGACTATATTTTTCTTGCATGATTTCTTGCAGACGTGGAGGGTGGAACAGAACATTATACTGTTTCATTTTGCACTGCGGCGAAAGGCGGTGGACCAGGCGTAAGTAGCGCCTACGGCGATGTCTTTATGACCACAGAATGAAAAACCGTCATTCCCGCGCAGGCGGGAATCCAAGTTCGTCGCACCGAGTTGGCCTACGCATGGGCCACGGCAAAGCAAACAAAATTGGATTCCGGCCTTCGCCGGAATGACGGTCTTAAAGCCGTGGGCTAAGGTTTAGCGCAGCACCAGCTCCAGCGCCGGCTTCTCGCCGTAGTCCTCGTAGCGCTCGTTGATGCCGCCCACGCAAAAGGCGATTTCGTCCAGCAGGTCCGGCACGGCCGCCTTCATCCTGTCGGCATCCGCGATGACGATTTCCAGCACCTCGTTCGGCTTGAGCCGGAACTTGGTCATGTTTTCCTCGTCGCGCAGGTAGCTCAGGCAGTCGACCCAGGCGTCGATGCTGTCGGCATAGGACGCGGGAAAGCCGAACGCGCGCCGGGATTCCAGATGGAAGGAGGCCTCGTCGACGATGGCGGCGCCGTTCAGTTCCGCGACGGCCATGGTCACCCCTTCAGGCCCAGCACGTCGTCCATGCCGAACAGGCCGTTCGGCTTGCCCGCCAGGAAGCGTGCGGCGCGGACGGCGCCATGGGCATAGGTGACGCGGCTGCTCGACTTGTGGCTGATCTCGATGCGCTCACCGGTGCCGAGGAACATGACGGTATGGTCGCCCACCACGTCGCCGCCGCGCACGGTGGCAAAGCCGATGGTCGACGGGTCGCGCTCGCCGGTCACGCCTTCGCGGCCGTAGACGGCGCATTCCTTCAAGTCGCGACCCAGCGCGTCGGCGATGACTTCGCCCATCTTGAGGGCGGTGCCGCTCGGCGCATCGACCTTGTGGCGGTGGTGCGCCTCGACGATCTCGATGTCGTAGCCTTCGCTGAAGCTCTTCGCCGCCATTTCCAGCAGCTTGAGGGTGACGTTCACGCCCACGCTCATGTTCGGGGCGAACACGATGCCGACCTTCTGGGAAGCCGCGCGGATCGCCGCCTTGCCGGCATCGTCGAAGCCGGTGGTGCCGATCACCAGCTGCACGCCGTTGGCCGCGCAGTATTCCAGGTGGCGCAGCGTGCCTTCGGGACGGGTGAAGTCGATCAGCACGTCGGCGTTCTTCAGCGCGCTGGCGAGGTCGGACTGGATGATCACGCCGGTCAGCTGGCCGGCGAAGGCGCCGGCGTCCATGCCGATCGAGGGCGAACCCGCGACGTCGAGCGCACCTGCCAGCTCGGCGTCCGGCGCGGCCCCGATGGCTTCGACCAGCATGCGGCCCATGCGGCCGCTGGCGCCGGCGACGGCGATTTTCAACCTGGCGGTCATGGCTGCACCACCGGGGCGCCGCCGACCTTGGGCGCTTCCATCGGGCGCGATTCAGGCTTGGCCTTGGTGCTCACCTTGGACGGACCGGCGATGCGGTCGATGTATTCGCGCTCGGTCGGCAGGTTGCCGCCTTCGAAGCGCTCGACCTTGTCGTCCTTGAAGAAGACGGTGACGCGGCTGGTGGTCAGCTCGCCGTTGCCGCGCGCAAGGTAGAACGGGTAGTCCCAGCGGTCCTGGTGGAAGACGTCGTTCAGCAGCGGGGTGCCGAGGAGGAAGCGTACCTGGTCGCGGGTCTGGCCGACCTTCAGCTGGTCCAGCATCTCCTGCGAGACGAAGTTACCCTGCTGGATGTCCGGGCGGTAGGGCGAGAATACCCACATGAACTTCTGCAGCTTGGTGGCCTGGACGGTCTGGGCGCCGGCATTCGCGGCGGCGGCCGACTTCTGTGCGTCCGCGGCGACTGCTGCCGGGTCCGTGCTCACCGGCGGCGCAGGACGCGTCTGGTTGCGCCAAGCGGCGCAGCCGGACAGCATCAGCGTGCATGCGAGGCCGGCCACGACGACTGCCCGGCTTGAGAATCGGTGGAGAACGGCTGGTTTGACGCGCATAGGTAACCTCAAAACGTTTGAGCGGGAGCTCCAAAACGCTATATCATAAAGCACTCCGCCAAACTACGAGCAACAAACATGAGTAACAACCCCAGCGACCTGAAGGCCAGCGGCCTGAAGGCAACCCTGCCACGCCTGAAAATCCTGGAAATCTTCCAGAACAGCTCCGTTCGGCACCTGACGGCGGAAGATGTCTACAAAATCCTCCTCGCCGACAACATGGACGTGGGCCTGGCCACCGTGTACCGCGTGCTGACCCAGTTCGAACAGGCCGGCCTGCTGAACCGCAACCACTTCGAGACCGGCAAGGCCATCTACGAGCTGAATGCCGGTTCGCACCACGACCACCTCGTCTGCCTCGACTGCGGCCACGTGGAAGAGTTCTACGACGAAGAAATCGAAGCGCGCCAGCACAAGATCGCGGTGGAACGCGGCTTCAAGATCGCCGAGCACTCGCTGGCGATCTACGGCAATTGCGTGAAGCCGGCCTGCCCGCACCGCCACTGATTCAGGTAGGGGTGTAAAAAGCGGCCAGGGCAAGGCGCCGAGCCGAAGACAGTACGGGTAGTACGGCGAGACGAGGCAACGCAGCCATGGCCGCTTTTTTACACCCCTACGACTGGCTCAGGGCGTTCGACAGCAGCTTGGCCGTGATGTCGACGATCGGGATCACGCGCTCGTAGGCCATACGCGTCGGCCCGATCACTCCCAGGGTGCCGACGATGCGTCCATTGACCTCGTAGGGCGCCGTCACCACGCTCATCTCGTCCATCGGCACCAGCTTGGATTCGCCGCCGATGAAGATCTGCACCCCGCCCGCCTTGCTCGACACCTCGAGCAGCTGCATCAGGCCGGTCTTCTGCTCGAACATCTCGAACATCTGGCGCAGGGACGACATGTTGGACGACAGGTCCGACACCGACAGCAGGTTGCGTTCGCCCGCGATCACCATGTCGTCGCCCTCGGCCATCGCCTCGCTGCCCGCCTCCACCGCCACCTGCATCAGCTTGCCCATGTCGTCGCGCAGCTGGCGCAGTTCGCCGCCCAGGCGCGCGCGCACCTGGTCGAAGGTGAGGCCCGCATAATTCTGGTTCAGGTAATTGGCCGACTGGGTCAGCTGGCCCGGCGTGTAGTCGACGTCGGTGTGCAGGAGGCGGTTCTGGACGTCGCCGCGCGGATCGACGATGACCAGCAGGATGCGCTTTTCGGACAGGCGCAGGAATTCGATCTGCTGGAACACCGACTCGCGCCGCGGGCTTTGCACCACGCCGGCGAACTGCGACAGCGAGGACAGCATCTGGGCCGCGTTGGCGATGATCTTCTGGGGCTGCTGGCTCGGGAGGCGCATGTGCTGGGCAGCCTGCTCGTCGATGTGCTGCACGGTGAGCAGGGTGTCGACGAACAGCCGGTAGCCGCGCGGGGTCGGGATGCGGCCGGCCGAGGTGTGCGGACTGGCGACGTAGCCCATTTCCTCGAGGTCGGCCATGATGTTGCGGATCGTGGCCGGCGACAGGTCGAGGCCGGAAATCTTCGACAGCGCACGCGAACCGACAGGCTGGCCGTCGGCGATGTAGCGCTCGACAAGGGCTTTGAGCAGGGTCTGGGCGCGGGGTTCGAGTTGCATGCTCTTATTATGCACGCGATAGCGGGCGGGGCGCCAGTTCAGGCGTGCTCGCGCTTGAGCCAGTCCAGCAGCCCGTCCAGGCTGCTCGTTTCCAGGTCGGGCCGGACCTGTTCCGGCATGTCGTTGACCTTGCCGATCCGGTTCATCCACACGGCGCGCAGCCCGGCGCGCTGGGCGCCCTGGACGTCCAGCAGCAGGTCGTCGCCCACGTACACCGCCTCCTGCGGCGCCACGCCCAGCAGACGGCAGGCCTCCAGGAAGATCCGCGGGTCCGGCTTGGCGACGCCGAAGCTGGGGGCGGCGACCGAGGCATCGAAATGGCGCGCCAGGCCGATCGTCTGCAGGTCGGCATTGCCGTTGGTGACCGAGCCGATCCGCACCCTGCCCTTCAGGCGCAGCAGGCCGGGCAGCACGTCGTCATAGGGAATCACCGCATTGCGCGCCGCGAAGAATTCGGTCATCGCCAGCTCCACCTTGCCCGCATCCTCGCCGGCCTGCTCGAAGGCGGCGATCAGGCCGGCCCGGCGCAGGGCGCCCAAGTCGAGCTGGAATTCGGGCTGGCGCGCCAGCAGCTCGAGCCGGGCCTGGCGCAGCGTCTCGATGGTGAACTGCTGCGCCACCCGCGGCGCATGCTGGCGCAGCCAGGCGAACAGGATCTGCTCGGCCTCCAGGATCACCGGGGCGATCGGCCACAGGGTGTCGTCGAGGTCGAACAATACGGCTTTGGGCCAGGCGCGGCGCTGGATCATGGTGTGCTTGCTGGGAAGATGGTGCCTGGCCCAAGGATAGCGAGCACGCCCGTAGAAAGCAATCGGGCACTGTCCCCTGCTACCCACGGTTACAGCGTGATACAAAGGCAAACCGTCCAGTCGCTTGTTAAATGGACTAAAATGTTGGGCTAATATAATGTGGTCGTAGCTCGTCCACCAGCGTGTCCACAGCTCACTTGCACACGCTTTGCACGTTCACCAGTCAGATTTTTTGGAGAAATTATGAAGAGTTCGTACCTGCGTGCCGGTGCTGCGCTGGCATGCGCGCTGGCGCTGTCCGCCTGCGGCGGCGGCGATGGCGACCGGGTTATCAGCGGTTCGTTTTCGGGCGTGACCAAGCCTGGCCTGGTCCTGCAGAACAATGGCGGCTCCGACCTGGTCATCAATCCGACCAACGGAGGTATCGGCAATTTCTATTTCCCTGACATGGTGGAAACCGATTCCGACTACAACGTGACGGCCAAGAGTTTCCCCAGCAATGCTGAAACTTGCACCGTAACCAACGGAAAAGGCAAGGTTGCCATCGACATCAACACCATCTACGTCGAATGCACCATCCGCCAGCATGAGCTGAAGGGCACCGTCACCGGCCTCACCGGCACCCTGGTGCTGGTCAACGGTTCCGACCGCGTCACGGTCGCCCCCGGCGCCACCTCCTTCACCATGGCCAAGGTCAACGAAGACGCGCCCTACGGCATCGCCATCCTGACCCAGCCCGACAACCAGACCTGCACCGTTGCCAACGGCAGCGGCACCGTGGGCCAGGCCGACATCACCAACGTGACCGTGACCTGCGGCCCGCGTACTTGATCAACACTGTATATCCTGGAGCAAGCTTCATGAAGTTTTCCCTGATCCGTCCGGCAAGCATGCTGGCAATGGCAGCGGCCCTGGCATCCTGCGGTGGCGGTGGCGACGACGACAGTTTTACGGTGGGCGGCCGCGTCGCAGGTATCGTGTACCCGGGCATGACGCTGACCAACAACGGCACCGAGACCATCAACATCGCGCCGCCGGCCAAGGCTGGCGAAGAAGTCACGTTCAGTTTCTCGAAAAAGCTGGAGTACGGCGACACCTACGACGTGCGCATCACGTCCAATCCGCAGCACCAGGACTGCCGCATCTACCAATACGCGCCGAACAGCACGGTTGGCACGGCCGGCCAGCTGGCCGTGATCAATGCCCGCTTCGAGTGCTTCATCCAGACGCATGCGATCGGCGGCGAAGTCACGGGCCTGACCAAGGACAATACCGGCCTGGTGCTGGCCAATGGCAGCACCACCGGCACCACCGTGATCATCCCGCCTGAAGCCAACACCACCGGCGCCGCGTTCAAGTACTCGATGGTTGTCCCGGTGGAGTACAACCAGTCCTATGGCGTGACCATCGTGACCCAGCCGAAAGACGCCGTCTGCACGGTCCAGAACCCGACCGGCATCATGGGCGACGCTGATGTTACCAACATCAACATCACCTGCGTCCGCTCCTCATAAGATATTCGAAAAACTTATGTCGAATATGCGAAAGGAAAATTGGACTTATATGCTGTGACGCAGCATACTAACTCCTGTCTCCTCCAACTCTCCTCAGAAAAGAATTGGATTTCAAGCCCGCTACCCAGCGGGCTTTTTTTTGCCCGCCGCCCGGCGGTGGCCGGAAGGGGGCATCGGAAATCAGGCCGGACGCTTGGCCGTGACCTTCACCACGGCGACCTGCGAGGCGCCCATCGACACCTGGGCATTGTATGCCTCGGCCGCGCGGGTGGTGGCGGCCTGCGCATAGCTGCTGACGCCGGCGAGGACCAGGGTGGCGAGGAAGATGGCTTCCATGTGCTTGAGGACGTTCATTTTGTGCTCCCTTCGGTGAGTTGGTGGCCGCTTCGTGTGTCGTGCGGCTTGTCGATGGAAGCACTTTAGCCAAGGCGTCCCGCGGCTTCCACCGGGGTGCGACGGACTGCAGGAATTGGCGGATGAAGGGACGAAAAACGGGATGCGCCGTCGTTGTGCAGCGCAATGTAGAGCAGGATTGAGGGAGTTTCGCTGGACGGCAAGGCGCCGCCCAGCGCGGGAAGATCAGGGCAGGTTTGCTAGCGCCACGTACTGCTCCAGGCCCACCGCTTCCGGCCGTGCGCCCGGATCGATCCCGGCGTCGACCAGCTGCGCCTCGGTGAACATGCCCGCCACGCAGTTGCGGATCACCTTGCGGCGCTGCGAGAAGGCCTTGGCCACGACCTTTTCCAGCTTGTCGCCATCCACTTCCAGCTTCTGGCGCTTGGGGATCATGCGCACGATCGCCGAGTCCACCTGGGGCGGCGGGTCGAATGCGGTCGGAGGGACGATGAACAGCAGGTCCATGTCGTAGCGCCACTGCAGCATCACCGACAGACGGCTGTAGGCCTTGGTGCCCGGCTCGGCCACTATGCGCTCGACCACTTCCTTCTGCAGCATGAAATGCTGGTCCTCGACCAGCGGCGCGAATTCGGCCAGGTGGAACAGCAGCGGGCTCGAGATGTTGTACGGCAGGTTGCCGACCACGCGCAGCTTCCGGCCTTCCGGCACCGGGATCGATCCGAAATCGAATTTCAGCGCATCGCCCGAGTGCACGGTGAGCTTCTCGCGCGGATAGGCCTTTTCCAGGCGCGCCACCAGGTCGCGGTCCAGCTCGACGACGTGCATGTGGTCGAGCGACTTGAGCAGCAGCGCCGTCATGGCGGCCAGGCCCGGCCCGATCTCGACCATCGCCTGGCCGCGCTGTGGGCCGATGGCGTCGATGATGTTGTCCAGGACGAGTTTGTCGGTCAGGAAGTTCTGGCCGAAGCGCTTGCGTGCTACGTGTTTGCTCATGGTGTTCTAGTAGTTGTGTTCGTTCAGCGGCGGTTCGAGGCCGCCATCTGCATGGCGGCGCGGATCGCCTCCTCCATGCTGCCGCAGTCGGCCAGACCCAGGCCCTGCGCCGCCAGGTCGAGCGCGGTGCCGTGGTCGACCGAAGTGCGCACGATCGGCAGGCCGAGCGTGACGTTGATGCCGCGCCCGAAGGTGGCGTGCTTCAGCACCGGCAGGCCCTGGTCGTGGTACATCGCCAGCACGCAGTCGGCATCCCGCAGGTACTTCGGCTGGAACAGGGTGTCGGCCGGATAGGGACCGCGCGCGTCGATGCCGCGCGCCCGTGCCGCTTCGAGTACGGGCGTGATGACCTCGATCTCTTCGCGGCCCAGATAGCCGTTCTCGCCCGCGTGCGGGTTCAGGCCGGTGACCAGGATGCGCGGCGCGGCGATGCCGAACTTGTTCTTCAGGTCGGCGTCGACGATGTCGATCACCTGCGCCAGGTTCTCCGGCGTCAGCGCCGCCGGGACGTCCTTCAGCGGCAAATGGGTGGTGGCCAGCGCCACCCGCAGGTAGGGCTGCTCATTTCCCCCTGCCGCGCCGGGCTGCCCCGCCAGCATCATCACGACCTTCGGGGTGCTGGTCTTCTCGGCCAGGTATTCGGTATGGCCGGAAAAGGCCACGCCGGCGTCGTTGATCGTGCTTTTCTGGAGCGGCGCGGTAACGATGCCGTCGAACCAGCCACACTTGGCGCCTTCGATCGCGAGGTCCAGGGTCGCCAGCACGGCGCGCCCGTTCTCGGCATTCAGCAGGCCCGGGACCACGTGGGCGGCGAGCGGCACGTCGATGACGGCCAGGCGGTCCTTGCCGAAGTGCGGCAGGCCGCCGTTGCGCAGGGCCTGGATCGACAGGGCCGACAGGCGGATGGCGGGATCGATCAGGCTGGCGGTGAGCGCCAGGAAGGCGGCGTCGCCGACCAGCACGCAGTTGGCGGATTCGCGCAGCGCCCAGGCCGCGCGGATCGAGATCTCGGGACCGATGCCGGCCGGCTCGCCGACCGTGACCGCGAGGGTGGGCCGGCGTCCGTTCGACATCAGCATGGCTTACTGCTCCTCGCGGAACTCGACGTAGGCGCGGTCGCGCACCTGGCGCATCCAGTCTTCCAGCGCTTCCTGCATCTTGCGTTCGCGCAGCACCTGACGTGCATTGTTACGCTCGCGCTGCTTGCTCTGGTCTTCCGACTTGCGCTCGGTGACGCGCAGGATGTGGAAGCCGAACGGCGACTCGATGACGTCCGAGACCTCGCCCGGCTTCAGCGTGGACAGGGCCTGGTCGAATTCCGGACCGGCGTCGCCCGGCTCCAGCCAGCCCAGGTCGCCGCCCTTGGCCGCACTGCCCGGTTCCTGGCTGTTCTGGCGCGCCAGGTCTTCGAAGGTGGCGCTCTTGTTGACGATCTTTTCCTTCAGCTCGAGCAGCTTCTTCTTGACCTCGGCCGCGTTCATGGTCGGCGTCGGCTTCATGAGGATGTGGCTGACGCGGGTCTGCTGGACCACGGCGTCCTCGGGCGCGGCCTCGTCGGCCAGGTTGCGCTTGTCGGCCATCTTGAGGATGTGGAAACCGACGTTGGTCTTGATGATGGGAGTGACCTGGCCCTTGTTCAGCTTGCGCAGCTCGGTGGCGAAGATGGCCGGCAGGCGGTCCGGGTCGCGCCAGCCGATTTCGCCGCCCTTCAGGGCGTCGGGCGCGTCGGAATAGGTCGCGGCCATCTTGGCGAAGTCGGCGCCGGTGCGCAGCTGGCGCGCCACTTCGTCGGCGCGCGCGCGGCGTGCCGCGATCTGCTCGGGCGAGGCGTTCTCGGGCACCGCCACCAGGATCTGCGCCAGGTTCATCTCGACGCGCTCGGCCGCGGCGGCCTTGGAGGCGGCCAGGTAGGTGTCGATCTCGGCTTCCGAGACCTGGATCTTGGAGTCGACCTCGTGCTCGCGCAACTGCTGCATCATGATCTCGTTGCGGATGTCTTCGCGGAACTGCCCGAAAGGCAGGCCCTCTTTCTCCATCTGGTTGCGCATCTCCTGCACCGACATCTTCTGGTTCTCGGCGATGCGGGCGATGGTGGCGTCGAGGCGGCGGTCGTCGACGCGCACGCCCATTTCCTTGGCCAGCTGGAGCTGGGCGCGCTCGACGATCATCGCCTCGACCACCTGGCGCTCCAGGGTGGACTGGTCCGGCAGCTGCACGTTGCGCGCCTTCAGGTTCTGCGCGGTCTGGGCCACGCGGTTGCCCACCTCGTTTTTCGTGATCACTTCGTCATTGACGACGACGTGGATCGAGTCGAGCACCTTGGCATTGCTGGACGCCGGCGGCAGGAAGCCGCTGCCCGGCTTGGCGGCCGGCGCCGCAGCCGGCGCCGTGGCTTGGGCCAGAACCTGGCCCGCGGTCAGCGCGCACAGCAGGGTTGCGGCGAGCTTGATGGTGTGCAAACGGGTGGTACGCGTCATCTGGAAAGCACTCATTCAGGGTGAAGAATCATTCAATAGCAGCCGAGTAGTGTACTCCACGGCGTTTAAGGCGTCCTTAAAAAGATTACCTCGAAAAACCTACTGCGCGTTGCACTGGCGGTCTGCGATGCTCGCTGTACTAAAGTACAGCTGCGCTTCTCGACCACCATTGCCGCCGCTCGCTACGGTTTTTTGAGGTAATCTCATGGACGCCCCACATTGGTCGTGAGCTGCTGGTAGCCCGGCACGGCCTTGTTGAAGGCCTCGAGCGGGTTGCCCGAACCGAGGCGGGACAGGCCATTGAGCTCGAGCTGGAAGAAGATCGGCGTCGAGGTGGTCTGCGCCGCGGTCACGAAGCGCTGTGCGCCGAAACGGAACACCCAGCAATCGGCCTTGTATTCGAGGCCGATCAGGCTCTCGAGCAGCTTGCCCTTGCCCGGCGTGACGCTGCCCACGGTGTACGAGCGCAGCGCATAGCTCACGCGCCCGACGCCGTACCAGCGCGAGGACAGCGGCCACTGCCCCGACAGGTCGACGTTGCGGAAGCTGCCGCGCTGGTAGCGGTATTCGGCGTTCAGGACCTTCATCGCGGCCGGGCGCCACTGCGTGCTCAGGTTCGAGCTGTACAGGTTGCTGCCGGTCGCGTCGTATTGTACGCCGCTGTCGAAGCTCCAGGTTTCGGAGATGCGGCCCGAGGCCGCCAGCAGCACGTCCGAGCGGCTCTGGTGCACCGGCTCGCCCGGCAGGCGCACGCGCGGCTCGTCGAAATAGATGCGCTGGCCGAAGGCCAGGCGCAGGCGCTCGGCGCCGTCGGACTGGATGAAGCGCGACACCACGGCGGCGGTCATCTGGTTGGCGTCCGACATTCGATCCAGCCCGACGAAGCGGTTCTCGCTGAACAGCTGGGCGTAGTTGAAGCCCGCGCGGCCGGTATCGAAGTTCGGGAACAGGCTCTGGTCCTTGTACGGCGTGTACACGTAGAACAGGCGCGGCTCCAGGGTCTGGGTCATGCTGTTCTTGAACAGCGTGGTGTCACGCTCGAACACCAGGCCGCTGTCGAGCGAGAAGGTATTCAGGCTGCGCGACAGCTTGGTCGGTCCGGTGTAGCCGTTGGCGCGGTCCAGGTCATACTTGGTATGGTGGCTGATGAGCTTGGGCGTGACGAACCAGCCTGGACGCACGAAGGGGTAGCTGACCTGGGCCACGGCCACGGCGCGGTTGCCGCGCACCCAGTCCGGGTGCCAGAAGCTCACCGCCTCGGCATCCAGCGCCCAGTCGAAGCCCTTGACGTCGTAGCGGCCGGCGTGGAAGTTAATCTGCGGCAGGCGGTCGTAGGGACGCGGCACCGTCAGGCGCGGGTCGTTGGCGGCCGCCGGGTCCTGCAGCACCTGGTAGTTCTGGGCGCGCGCGGAGAGGTTCCAGAACTGGCCGACGAAGTCGGTGCGCACCTCGCGCAGCAGCTGGCGCTCGGCGCTGGCCGCCACGGTGCGCGAGAAGTCGCTCGGGTATTCGTCGTCCGAAGCCGCATGCAGGTTCCAGCCGTAGGACCAGCCCGGGCCGAGGGCCTGGGTGTGCACCGAGTCGACGCGCCAGCGGTCTTCGCCGGTCTCGCGGTCCTTGCGCAGGCCCTCGACGTGGGTCTCGCCATTGTAGGCGCCCAGGTCGGTGACGCCGAGGTAGCGCCCGGTGGCGCCGAGCTGCAGGCCGCGGTCGAACATCATGCGCGGGTACAGCGTCAGGTCGCGGTTGGGGGCGATGTTGAAGTAATACGGCACCATGACCTCGGCCTTGCCCTTGGAGCCGAAGCCCACGGTGGGCGCCAGCCAGCCGGAGCGGCGCGCGCCCGACAGCGAGAAGGACAGGGCCGGGGTGCCGATGATCGGCACGTCCTTGAAATAGATGACGGTCTTGCCGGCCAGGCCGACGTCGCGGCCGCTGTCCAGGCGCAGGGTGCTCGACTTGAGGTACCAGTCCGGGTCCGGGCCTTCGCAGGTGCTGTAGGTGCCGTCGCGCACCAGCGCCACGTCTTCGCCGAGGAAGTCGATGCGCGAGGCATTGCCCTGGGCGTTATTCAGCTGCAAACGGTACTCGGGGCGCAGCACGTAGCCCTTGCCCGTCTCGAGGTTCAGCTGCAGCTCGTCGCCCTTGTAGCGGTCGCCGAAGCGCCACATGCTGACGTTGCCGACGGCCGTCACCTGGTCTTCGACGCGCTGGTAGCAGGCGGTGTCGGCGGTGAGGCGGGTCTGGCCGCGTGTCAGTTCGACATTGCGTTCGAGGTTGATCTGGCGGTCGGGACGGCCGCTGATCTCCTCGGCGCGGATCGTGATCGGCAGGTCCTGTTCATCGCGAGATGAGCTCGACTGTGGCGTGGGAGCGACGTCCTGTGCATGCAGCGGCAGCGCGACGCCGGCGGCCGCACTGGCCAGTACATACAATGCGAGCGCTTGTCGCGGAGGAAATGGGTGGGCCGAAAACCAGCTCATGGAGAATCTGCGTGCGCCATAAAGGGCGGTATTTTTGGAATGAATCCCTTATTATATGGGAATAACTTTGATCAACCCGATTCACCAGGCCGCTTCATGTCTTCTTTGTATCAAAATTCTTCCACTTCCGCTGACAAGGACGCGCGCCTGCAGCAGCTGAACGAATGGCTGGCTTCGACCGGCCTGGTGGAAGTGGAAACCGGCCGCCCGGCATCCGCGGATGCCAGCTTCCGTCGCTATTTCCGCTACGACGTTGTTCCCGCCATGCGCGAGAAACTGGGCGCGACCCTGGTGGCCATGGATGCCCCGCCCGAGCGCGAGAACGTGCCGGCCTTCATCCACGTGCAGGGCCTCCTGCTGGACGCCGGCGTCAATGCGCCGGCGATCGTCGCTAGAGCCGTCGAGAGCGGCTTCCTGCTGCTGTCCGACCTCGGCGTGACCACCTACCTGCAGCGCCTGGACTCGGACAATGCCGCCTTCATGTACTCGAGCGCGGTCGACGCCCTGCTCAAGTTCCAGCTCGCCAGCGAACCTGGCAAGCTGCCGGAATTCGACCGCGCCTTCGTGCTGCGCGAGATGAACCTGTTCCCGGAGTGGTATATCGGGCGTCACCTGGGCGTCACCCTGGATGCGAAGCAGCAGGCACAGCTGGACAAGGTGTTCGAGGCGATCACCGCCAACGTGCTGGCGCAGCAGCAGGTCTACATGCACCGCGATTTCCATTCGCGTAACCTGATGTGGCTCGAACAGAACAACCCGGGCGTGCTCGATTTCCAGGACGCCGTCTACGGCCCGATCACCTACGACCTGGCTTCGCTGCTGCGCGACGCCTACATCCAGTGGGACGAAGAGATCGTGCTGGACTGGGTGGTGCGCTACTGGCAGAGCGCCAAGCAGCTCGGCCTGCCGGTGAACCCGGACATCGACGCCTTCTACCGCGACTTCGAATTCATGGCCCTGCAGCGCCACCTGAAGATCCTCGGCATCTTCTGCCGCCTGAACTACCGCGACGGCAAGCCGAACTACCTGGGCGACCTGCCGACGGTCATGGATTACGTGCGCCGCACCGCCGGTCGCTACACCGAACTGAAACCGCTGCTGCGCCTGCTCGATTCGCTCGAGGACAAGGCGCCGCAGGTCGGCTACACCTTCTGAGGACGATTCCTTTCTCATGAAAGCCATGATTTTCGCCGCCGGCCGCGGCGAGCGCATGCGCCCGCTCACGGACGCCTGCCCCAAGCCGCTGCTCAAGGTGCGTGGACGGCCGATGATCACCTACCACGTGCTGAACCTGGTGCGCGCCGGGATCAAGGACATCGTCATCAACCACTCGCACCTCGGCCACATGATCGAGGACGAGCTGGGCGACGGCAGCAAGTACGGCGCGCGCATCGTGTACTCGCACGAGCCGACCCCGCTCGAGACCGCGGGCGGCATCGCCAATGCGCTGCACCTGCTGGGCGACGAACCCTTCCTGGCGGTGTCGGGCGACATCTACGCGCCCTACTTCGACTTTTCGCAGGTGTTCGACGTCCTGAAGGACAAGGACATGCTGGGCATCCCCTACCCGCCGGACAAGCGCGACATCGCCTGGCTGTGGCTGACGCCGAATCCCTGGCACAACCCGGAAGGCGACTTCGCGCTCGACATGTACACCCTGCGCAACGACGGTCCTACTAAATGGAACTTCGCCGGCATCGGCGTCTACCGCCCCGAGATGTTCGAGGGGATCAAGGCCGGCGACTTCGTCAAGTTCGGGCCCCTGATGCGCAAGTTCATCGAGCAGGGCCGCGTGGGCGGCGAGCTGTACAACGGCCAGTGGGTCAACGTCGGCACCGCCCAGCAGCTGGAAGAACTGAACGCGCCGCTGGCGGCCAAGACGGGGTCATGACGACCGCGGTCACGCGCCATATCGAACGCCGTGCGCGCCTGGCGGCGCGCATGCAGCCGGGATCGGTCGCGGTGCTGGCCACTGCGCCGGAAGTGCTGCGCAACGGCGACAGCGACTATCCCTACCGGCACGACAGCTATTTCTATTACCTGACCGGCTTCACCGAACCGGAGGCGGTGTTGGTGCTGCTCGCCCCGGCCGGTGACACGCCTGCGCGCTCGATCCTGTTCTGCCGCGAGAAGAACCCCGAACGCGAGATCTGGGACGGCTACCGCCATGGACCGGAAGCGGCGCGCATTGCCTTCGGCTTCGACGAGGCCTATCCGGTCGGCGAACTCGATGCGCAGATGGGCAAGCTGCTGGCCAACGTGCCGGCGCTGTACTACGCGCTGGGCCACAGCGCCGCCCTCGACGCCCAGGTTGCAAGCTGGCTCAAGGCCGTGCGTGCGCAGGGCCGCAGCGGCATCACGGCCCCCGGCAGCACCCACCACCTGCTCGGCATGCTCGACGAGATGCGCCTGCTGAAGGATGCGGACGAACAGGCGCTGATGGGGCGCGCCGCCGGCATCGCCGCAGCCGCCCACGCCCGTGCGATGCGGTTTACCCGTCCCGGCGTGTTCGAATACGAGATCGAGGCCGAGCTGCTGCACGAATTCCGCCGCAACGGCGCCCAGTTCCCGGCCTATACCCCGATCGTCGCTTCCGGCGCCAACGCCTGCGTCCTGCACTACAACCAGAACGACCGCCAGTGCCGCGAGGGCGAGCTGGTGCTGGTCGACGCCGGCTGCGAGCTGGATGGCTATGCCTCGGACATCACCCGCAGCTGGCCGGTGGGCGGCCGTTTCAGTGCGCCGCAGAAAGCCTTGTACGAGCTGGTGCTGCGGGCGCAGGAAGCGGCATTCGCCGCGATCGTGCCCGGACAGCCGTACAGCGGCATGCACGAGGCGGCGGTCAAGGTGCTGGCCGCGGGCATGCTCGATGTCGGCCTGCTCGACAAGCAAAAATACGGTTCGCCCGAAGATGCGATCGCCGACAAGGCGCACCTGCAGTTCTACATGCACGGCACCGGCCACTGGCTCGGCATGGACGTGCACGACGTCGGCCCTTACCGCGACCTGAGCGTGGCCGACAAGCCCTCACGGCCCCTGCTGCCGGGGATGGCGCTGACGGTGGAGCCGGGCATCTACGTGCGTCCGGCGGAGGGCGTGCCGGAAGCGTATTGGAACATCGGCATCCGGATCGAGGACGACGTGATCGTCACGGACGACGGCTGCCGGGTGCTCTCGGGCGATGCGCCGAAAGGCGTGGCCGAGATTGAGAACATGATGAAGGAGTGCTAATGGCGGACGAACGCATTGACGTCGATGTGGCGATCTGCGGCGCCGGTCCGGTCGGACTGGCGCTGGCGGCCTTCTTGGTCCGGCGCGGTGTCGAGGGTAGCCGCATTGCCCTCGTCGACGGCAAGTCGCTGGGCCAGGCGATCACCGATCCGCGCTCGATCGCGCTGTCCTGGGGCAGCGTGCAGCTGCTCGAAGAAGTGCGCGCCTGGCCGCTGCCGGCCACGCCGATCCACGAGATCCACGTCTCGCGCCGCGGCCAGCTGGGCCGCAGCCTGATGGACCGGGCCGAGCACAGGCTGCCGGCGCTGGGCTATGTGGCGCGCTACGGCGACGTGGTGGATGCGCTGGCGCGCGCCTGCGACAAGGCCGGCGTGGCGACCCTGCGCCCGGCCCGCGTCGCATCCTTCGACGAAACGGACGATGGCGTGGCGCTGCGCCTCGACGACGGCCGCACCGTGTTCGCCCAAGTGGCGGTGCAGGCGGAAGGCGGCGTGTTCGGCCAGCAGGAAAGCAAGGCGCAGCAGCGTGACTATGGCCAGACGGCCTTGATCGCACGCGTGAGCGTGAGCGAGCCGCTTGCCCACCGCGCCTTCGAGCGCTTCACCGACGAGGGCCCGCTGGCCTTGCTGCCGCAGGACGGTGGCGATGGCCATCAGTATGCGCTGGTGTGGTGCATGCGGCCGGAACGGGCGCTGGATGTCCAGCTGCTCGACGATGCCGGGTTCCTGGTCCAGCTGGGCGAGGCCTTCGGCACCCGCCTCGGGAGGTTCACGTCGGCCTCGCCGCGCGTCGCCTTCCCGCTCGGCCTGAACGCCGAAGCGCGCGCCACCGCGCGGACGGTCGCGATCGGCAATGCCGCCCAGACCCTGCACCCGGTCGCAGGCCAGGGCCTGAACCTCGGCCTGCGCGACGCCGCCGTCCTGGCGCGCCAGCTGGGCCGCGGCGCCACCCCAGGCGCGCTGGAGGGCTTCATGCGCGAACGCGCCCAGGACCGCAGTCTGACGATTTCCCTGACCGACACGATGGCCCGCGCCTTCACAGGCAGCGGCCCGTTGCAGCCCCTGCTGGGCCTGTCGCTGGCGGCGCTGGACGTCGTCAAGCCGGCGCGCCTGCTGCTGGCCGACCTGATGATGTTCGGCCGCCGCTAGGACCTAATTCGCAGGGAGGCGCTCGACCGTGTTGCGCCTCGGGGTCGCGTCTTCATGGAACAGGTCGGCCAGGTAGTCGGCCAGCCCATCCTCAGTGACATCGGCAGGAACGATGAAATCGGCCGGCCGGCGCGTGCCGTCGTTGCCGGGATAGAAGGCCTGCCATGCACCTGGCTTGCCGCTGATGGCAACCAGTGTGCCGAAGACATTGAAACGGTGTGTTTTCATCGATGAGGTTAGGGTCAGCGTCGAATGATTCGCCAGGCATTCCAGATCAGTTGAGGAGGCGCCTGTTTGACGAAGGCGCGACAGATCTCGGAATCACTTGGAAAATAATTTAACGCTGACCCTAATGGGTTGTGCCAGAAGTGATTATTCGACGGCCTTGACCATCGATTCGATCACCTTCTTGGCGTCGCCGAACACCATCATCGTGTTCGGCTGGTAGAACAGATCGTTGTCCAGGCCGGCATAGCCGGAAGCCATCGAGCGCTTGTTGACGATGATGCTCTTGGCCTTGTAGGCCTCGAGGATCGGCATGCCGGCGATCGGCGACTTCGGGTCCTTGGCGGCGGGGTTGACCACGTCGTTCGCACCCAGCACCAGCACCACGTCGGTCTGGCCGAACTCGCCGTTGATGTCTTCCATCTCGACCACCTGGTCGTAAGGCACCTCGGCCTCGGCCAGCAGCACGTTCATGTGGCCCGGCATGCGGCCCGCCACCGGGTGGATCGCGTAGCGCACCTGCACGCCGTGCTCGGTCAGCTTGTCGACCAGTTCCTTCACCGAGTGCTGGGCGCGCGCCACCGCCAGGCCGTAGCCGGGGACGATGATCACCGATTCCGCGTTCTGCAGGATGAAGGCGGCGTCGTCGGCCGAGCCGGACTTCACCGGGCGCTGTTCCTTCGCCGCGCCATCGTCCACCGCCGCCTCGCCGCCGAAACCGCCCAGGATCACGTTGAAGAAGGAGCGGTTCATCGCCTTGCACATGATGTAGGAGAGGATCGCGCCGCTCGATCCCACCAGCGAACCGGCGATGATCAGCATCGAGTTGTTCAGCGAGAAGCCGATGCCCGCCGCCGCCCAGCCCGAGTAGGAGTTCAGCATCGAGACCACCACCGGCATGTCGGCGCCGCCGATCGGGATGATGATCAGGACACCCAGCACGAAGGACAGCGCGGCCATGATGATGAACGGGGTCCAGCTGGGCGCCACGCCATCGGCGAAGCAGAACACCAGCCCGAGCGCGATGATCGCGATCGCCAGCACCAGGTTGAGGATGTGCTGCCCGGCGAAGCGCACCGGCGCGCCCTGGAACAGGCGGAACTTGTATTTGCCCGACAGCTTGCCGAAGGCGATCACCGAACCGGAGAAGGTCACCGCACCCACGAAGGTGCCGATGAACAGTTCCAGGCGGTTGCCGAAGGGCAGCGGGGTATCGCGCGTGGCGATGTTGAAGGCCCAGGGCTCGGACACCGCGGCGATTGCGATGCAGACCGCGGCCAGGCCGATCAGCGAGTGCATCGCCGCCACCAGCTCCGGCATCTTGGTCATCTCGACCTTCTTGGCCGCCACCGCGCCGATCGCGCCGCCCACCACCACACCCAGCAGCACCAGGGTGAAGCCCATGCCGCCGGTGGCGAGTTGCGCCTGCAGCTTGAACATCAGGGCGATGGTGGTCAGGACCGCGATCGCCATGCCGGCCATGCCGAAGGTATTGCCGATGCGCGCCGTGGACGGCGAGGACAGGCCCTTGAGCGCCTGGATGAAGCAGACCGAGGCCACCAGGTAGAACAGGGTCACGACGTTCATGCTGATGAAATTCATGGCTTTTCTCCCGCGGCCGGCTTGGCCTTCGGCTCCTTTTTCTTGAACATCTCGAGCATGCGGCGCGTGACCATAAAGCCGCCGAAGACGTTCACCGCGGCCAGCGCCACCGCGACGGTGCCGGCCACCTGCCCGGCCAGGCCTTCGGTGAGGCCGGCGGCCAGCATGGCGCCGACGATGATGATGGCCGAGATCGCGTTGGTCACCGCCATCAGGGGCGTGTGCAGCGCGGGAGTGACGTTCCAGACCACGTGGTAGCCGACGTAGATGGCCAGCACGAAGATGATCAGGTTGATGATGGTGTGGCTGATTTCCATGCTTCGCTCCTCGTGTCCTGTTCTTAGGTACGCAGTACCGCACCGTCCGCGCACACCAGCGTGGCGCGCACGATCTCGTCCTCGCGGTCAATCACGAACCGGTCTTCCTTGTCGATGACGAGCTTGAGGAAGTCCAGCACATTGCGGGCGTACAAGGCGGAAGCGTCGGCCGCCACCATCGAGGCCAGGTTCGGCTCGCCGATGATGTAGACGCCATGCTTCACCACCGTGCGGCCCAGCTCCGTGAGCGGACAGTTGCCGCCCTGCTCGACCGCCATGTCGACGATTACCGAGCCCGGCTTCATGGCCTGCACGGTCTCTTCGCCGATCAGGGTCGGCGCCTTGCGGCCCGGGATCAGGGCGGTGGTGATGATGATGTCGGCCAGTTTGGCGCGCTCGTGCACCAGCGTTGCCTGGCGCTGCATCCAGCTGGCCGGCATCGGGCGCGCATAGCCGCCCACGCCTTGCGCGATCTCGCGTTCCTCTTCGGTTTCGTAGGGCACGTCGATGAATTTGGCGCCGAGCGACTCCACCTGCTCCTTCACCGGCGGGCGCACGTCCGAGGCTTCGATCACGGCGCCCAGGCGCTTGGCGGTGGCGATCGCCTGCAGGCCGGCCACGCCCACGCCCATGATCAGCACGCGCGCGGCCTTGACCGTGCCGGCCGCCGTCATCAGCATCGGCATGAAGCGCTGGTAGGTGTTCGCGGCCAGCATCACGGCCTTGTAGCCGGCGATGTTGGCCTGCGAGGAAAGCACGTCCATCGACTGGGCGCGCGTGATGCGCGGCGCGGCCTCGAGGGCAAAGGCGGTCAGGCCGGCGCCGGCGAGCGCCGCCAGGTTCTCGGTATCGAAGGGATTGAGCATGCCGACCAGGACGCTGCCCGGGCGCATCCGGGCGCGCTCGGCGCCGTCCGGGCTGCGGACCTTGAGCACCATGTCCGCGCCGAAGGCGGTGGCCGCGTCGACGATGCTGGCGCCGGCTGCCTCGTACGCCGCATCGGGGTAGGAAGCGCGCACCCCGGCGCCACTCTCCACCAGCAACTGGTGCTTCGCGGCCAGCTTCTTGACGGTTTCGGGAGTTGCAGCAACGCGGGTCTCGCCCGGCCTGGTCTCGGCCGGTATGCCAATTCTCATGAATCCCTCCGTTCAGTGGACACATCGGTCCACAATCTATCATGTAATTACGTTAATTGCTCAAAAACAAATACTAAAAGCAATATTTGATTGTCACGAAAACCCATCACTGTAACGGGCGCCAGGAATCATTTGTTTGCAATGAATCAAGGCCATTTAACGACAGGCAAGCGCACCGTAGCGGAGGTGGATGAGCAGAGATGCCTGCTGTCAAGGTAAAATATCGGCTCATTTTCAAGGACGTGCATGACCGATATCTTCAAACCATCCGTGACCGTCGCCGCGATCATCGAGCGCGATGGACGCTTCCTGCTGATCGAGGAAGAGACGAGCGAGGGCGTGAAGCTGAACCAGCCGGCCGGGCACCTCGACCCGCACGAATCGCTCGAGCAGGCGGTGGTGCGCGAGGCACTGGAGGAAACCGCGCACGAATTCATCCCGACCGCGCTGGTGGGCATGTACATGTCGCGCTACCATTCGAAGTCGCGCGGCGCCGACGTCACTTACCTGCGCTTCACCTTCTGCGGCCATGCCGGCCGCGAGCTGGACCAGCCGCTCGACGAAGGCATCCTGCGCACCATGTGGATGACGCGCGACGAGATCGCCGCCACCGCCGACCGCCACCGCAGCCCGATCGTGCTGCAGTGCGTGGACGACTACCTGGCCGGCCATCGCACCCCGCTGCGCCTGCTGTACACCCACCCCTCGGTTTTCGAGGGTGGAATCTAAGAATACGGACGTAACATGAGCAAGAAAAAAGTCGTGATCGGGATGTCGGGCGGTGTCGACTCCTCGGTCGCGGCGTGGATGCTGAAGGAACAGGGCTACGAAGTCATCGGCCTGTTCATGAAGAACTGGGAAGACGACGACGATTCGGAATACTGCTCGACGCGCCAGGACTGGATCGACGCGGCCAGCGTGGCCGACGTGGTCGGCGTGGACATCGAGGCCGTCAACTTCGCCGCCGAATACAAGGACCGCGTGTTCGCGGAATTCCTGCGCGAGTACCAGGCCGGCCGCACCCCGAACCCGGACGTGCTGTGCAACGCCGAAATCAAGTTCAAGGCCTTCCTCGACCATGCGATGAAGCTGGGCGCCGACCTGATCGCGACCGGCCACTACGCGCGTGTGCGCGAGAACGACGGCCGCTTCGAGCTGCTCAAGGCCTTCGATCACACCAAGGATCAAAGTTACTTCCTGCACCGCCTGAACCAGGCCCAGCTGTCGAAGTCGCTGTTCCCGCTGGGAGAAATCCCGAAGACCGAAGTGCGCAAGATCGCAGAACGCCTGGGCCTGCCGAACGCGCAGAAGAAGGACTCGACCGGTATCTGCTTCATCGGCGAGCGCCCGTTCCGCGAGTTCCTGAACCGCTACCTGTCGCACAAGCCGGGGCCGATGAAGCTCGACACCGGCGAGACCGTGGGCGAGCACATCGGCCTGTCCTTCTACACCCTGGGCCAGCGCAAGGGCATCGGCATCGGCGGCCTGAAGTCGCGCAAGAACGCGGACGGCACCAGCGAGCCGTGGTTCGTGGCGCGCAAGGACGTGGCCAGCAACACGCTGTACATCGTGCAGGGGCACGACCATCCGTGGCTGCTGTCGCCGCACCTGGAAGCCGGCCAGGCCAGCTGGACCGCGGGCGAACCGCCCGTCAGTGGAAAAGCATTGTCGGCCAAGACCCGCTACCGCCAGGCCGACGTGGCCTGCACCGTGCAGGCCGACGGCATGAACCGTTTCGCGCTCGATTTCGAAGAGCCGCAGTGGGCGGTCACGCCGGGGCAGTCGGCCGTGCTGTATGACGGCGACGTGTGCCTGGGTGGTGGGATTATCGATTCGAACGCAGCGTGATGTCGTAGGGTGGGCGGGTCTCCCGCCCACGCGGTCAAGTCACGGTGATGCTGCCCGCGCGGCTATTCGTCTTCTAACTATCACCGCGTGGGCGGCAAAGCCGCCCACGCTACATTATCGGGCTGCGAGCCACTCGGCCAGCGCCGCCGGCGCCATCGGCCTTCCATAGTAATACCCCTGCGCCTCGTCGCAGCCCGCCGCGCGCAGCAGCTGCGCCACCTCCTCCGTCTCCACGCCTTCCGCCACCACCCGGTGGCCGAGGTCGTGCGACAGCTTGATCATGGTCGTCACCAGGGCAAGCGTGCGCTCGTCCTTTTCCATGCCGCGTACGAACGACTGGTCGATCTTGACCACGTCCGCCGGCATGTCCTGCAGGTAGGACAGGCTGCTGTAGCCGGTGCCGAAGTCGTCGATGGCGATCTTCACGCCGCGCTCGGCCAGCCGCGCCATCGTGTCATGCGCGATCTTCGGCTTGCGCATCAGCGCGCTTTCCGTCATTTCCAGCGCCAGGCAGGCGGCCGGCAGGCCGTGCCGCGCCAGCCCCTCCAGTACGCGGTCGCTGAAGTCCGGCTCCTCGAGGTTCACCGCAGAGACGTTGACCGCGACTTGCAGCGACACGCCATCAAGGCGCCAGGCCGCCAGCTGGCGCAGCGCCGCCTCCAGCACCCATTCGGTGGTGGCGCGCGCCAGCGCGGTGGTTTCGACGATCGGCATGAATTCGCCCGGCGGGATCGGGCCGGCGTCGGGATGGGTCCAGCGCAGCAGGGCTTCCACGCCGAGGCAGCTGCCGTGGTGCAGGGAGACCTTGGGCTGGAACACGAGATGCAGCTCGCTCGCCTGCGCCAGCGCGCGTCCGAATTCGCTGATCAGCCAGAAGCGGTGGCGGTAGGCGGCGTCCTGCTCGGGCGAATACACGCGCAGGCCGGATTCGGCGTCGCGCGCATCGTGGGCGGCGCTGTGCAGGTTGCGCAGCACGTCGAGCGGTGCTTCCTGGCCCACTGCGAAGCGGACCAGGCCGACCGTGGCCGTGGTGAGGAAGCTGCACTGCCCCATCGGCTTGCGTTCGTCCAGCCAGGCCATCAGGGTGCCGCTGAAGCGCGCCAGGGACAGGCCGAGCGGCGCCAGGAAGGCGAACTGGGTCGGCGCGACGTGGTAGACCTTGCCGCCGCCGGCCAGCCTGCGTAGAGCCGGCACGGCATCGCGCACGATGTCGTCGAGCCAGGTGCCGCCCATCACCCGCATGGCGTCGCTCAGCTCTTCCGGCGTGGCCAGGCTGACCAGGGCCGCCAGCTGGGGCGTCCCCTCGGCCGTGACCAGGCTTATGTCGCGGACGTCGCTGACGAACTGGCTGCGGTTGGGCAGGCCGCTGACCGGATCGATCCGTCCCAGCGCGTGCTGCAGCTCGATCTGCGCCATGACCATGGCCGCCAGGTCGGCCAGCGTGGCGCGGTCAGCGTCGCTCACGCTGCGCGGCTCGGTGCCGAGCACGCACATCGCGCCCAGGCAGTGCCCGGTTTTCGTCACCAGCGGCGCGCCGAGGTAGAAGCGGATCCCGCTATCGGCGAGGGGGCTGTCGCGGAAGCACTCGCTGTCCAACAGGTCCGGCACCTCCAGCATCCGGCCGCTGTCCGCCACCGCGGCGCAGGGCGCCTTGACCCGCGGAATCGCATCGTGCGCGACGCCCACCTTCGACTTGAACCACTGGCGGTCGCTATCGGTGAGCGACACCGCCGCGATCGGCAGCTGGAACAACTGCGCGGCCATGCGCGTGATGCGGTCGAATGCTTCGCTGGGGGCGGTGTCGAGCAGCTCCAGCTGGCGCAGGGCTTCCAGCCGGCTGGCTTCCTCGAGCGACGGGTCATACAGTGAATTCATGGGCGGCCTTGGCAGTCGCACACCCAGGAAAGGCGCACGTATCTATCGGAAATGACGATTGGATGGCGATTATTGCGCTATATAATGCACTCAGTCAATATTTATCCAATCGTGCACGCATTTTCGTCAAATATTGTCGGGTTTCGGTTAGAATGAGTGCATCAACTACACATTACCAAGAAGATGAGCGAGGACGATCCGATCCTGACGACGCGGGAAGCGGCGCACATGCTGGGCGTTGCCGTCAGCACTGCGCAGCTCTGGATGGAAAGCGGCGCACTGCCGGCATGGAAGACGCCCGGCGGGCACCGGCGCGTGCGCCTGAGCGCGGTGCGCCAGCTCCAGGCGCGGCAGGGCGGCGCTGGCATGGCGCCGGGTGCGCCGGCGGGCCCGGGCACGGCGTCCCTGCCTGCCCCAGCGGCGCCCGCGCCGCGGGAGACCGGCGCGCCGGACGGCCATGCCCTGCTCGATACGCCGCCCGAGGATGTCTTCGACCGCCTGGCGCGGCTGGCCGCACAGGTGACGGATTGCCCGATCGCGCTGGTGACGGTGCTGGCCGGGGAGCGCCAGTGGTTCAAGGCCCGCGTCGGCCTCGACCTGCAGGAAACGCCGCGTGAATGGGCCTTCTGCAACCATGCGCTGGCCAGCGGCGAGGCATTCGTGGTGGGCGACGCCGCCCTCGATGCGCGCTTTGCCGCCAATCCGCTGGTGACGCGCGCGCCGCACGTGCGCTTCTATGCCGGGGTGCCATTGGAAGATGCGCAGGGCCGCCGCTTCGGCACCCTGTGCGTACTGGACCGCGAACCGCGCCGGCTGCGCGAACGCGAGCTGCGCGCCCTGCGCGAGCTGGCGACGATCGCCTCGGACGAGATCAAGCGGCGCGGCTGAGCGCCTGGTTATTCCGCGCTACCCGAGGCGGCCTGCTGCTTGCGGACGACCGCGATCACGGTATTGCGGATCGTCTTGAGCACGGCGTCGGCCTTGAAGGGCTTGACGATGAAGCCGTGCACGCCGCGCCCGAGCGCGTCCTGGATGGCGGCGGCGTCGAGCGTGCCCGACACCATGAAGATCATCGCCTTCGGCAGCTGGGCGCGCAGTTCCTCGACGATGCGGCTGCCGTCCTCGACCTGTTCGCGCGCGATGCAGACGATCTGCGGGCGGTGCTTCATCGCCAGGCCGTAGCCGAGCGTGCCGGTATGCGTCTGCGCGACGACGTCGTAGCCGCCATCGGTCAGTACGGTGTTGAGCAGGCCGCGCGCGATGGCGCTGCCGTCCACGATCAATGCCTTCAGCATCGGCGCTTTCCTTCAATGGGATTCATAGGCCAGCATGTTCCAGGTGACGCCCAGCCGCACGTCCAGCTTGAGCGACACCAGGCAGCGCGACATCTCGAGTATCTCACGCTCGGCGCGCAGCCTTTCGCCCAGCGGGGTCTTGAGGATGCCGGCGCCGGCCATCACGGCGTCCAGGCTGCCGTAGGCGTTGAGCAGGCGCGCCGCGGTCTTCATGCCGATCTTCGACACCCCCGGCACGCCGTCGGTCGGGTCGCCCATCAGGGCTAGCAGATCGTGCAGCAATTCGGGGGCGACGCCGAAGCGCTGGCGCACCCAGGCGTCGTCATGCCATTCGTTCTTGAAGTGGTCCCACACCAGCGCGCCGTGCGCGATCAGGATGTGCAGGTCCTTGTCGGTGGTGGCCACGATGGCCTCGCCCCGCCCTTCCCCCAGCCAGCGCATGACGCCGGTGGCGATCACGTCGTCGGCCTCGACCTCGGGAATCGCCAGCACCTGCAGGCCGGCCTGGCGCAGGCGCTCGTGGAATTCCGGCAGGGCTTCGCGCAGCGGCGCCGGCATGGCGGCGCGTCCTTCGCGGTAGCGCGGGTAGAGGGCGTGGCGCCAGTTGGGGCCGCCGTAGTCGAAGGCCGCCAGCACGTGCGTGGGCGCGTGCGCTTCCAGCACGTTGCGGAAGGACGAGAACGCGTGGCGCAGCGCGATGCTGGCCTTCAGGTCGGAGTCCGGTTCGGGGCTGGCTTCGTACACGCGGCGCACGATGTTCAGGCCGTCGATGGCGAGCAGCTTTCCCTGTTTGCTCATGGTGGTGCGGGCAGTGCGTTGATCAAGAGTGCTTGCAGCGCCGCCATGATAAACCGGTCGGCCCGTCAGGCATAGTCGTACTTGCCGCCGCGCTCGAGCGCGCGCGCGTAGGCCGGGCGCGCGTGGATCCGCGCCAGGAAAGCGGACAGCTTCGGATACTGGCTGCCGAGGCCTCCGCGCGAGGCGGCCGCTTCCAGCGCAAAGCTCATCTGGATGTCGGCGGCGCTGAATTCCTCGCCGGCGAACCAGGTCGACTTGCCCAGTTCGCCCTCCAGGAAGTCGAGCTGGCTGCGGATGTTCGGCATGACGAAGCTGTCCTTGACCTTGCGTGCGATCGAGCGCGCGATCGGCTTGGCAAAGAAGGGCATCGGGCTGTTCTCGACCTTGTCGAACACCAGCTTCATCAGGAGCGGCGGCATGGCCGAGCCCTCGGCGAAGTGCAGGAAGTAGGTATAGCGCAGGCGTTCCGGGGTGCCGGGCGCCGGCACCAGGCGTCCGTTGCCGTAGCGGCCGGTCAGGTATTCCACGATCGCGCCGGATTCGGCCACCACCAGTGCATCGTCGGTGATCACCGGCGACTTGCCGAGCGGGTGCACCGCTTTCAGTTCCGGCGGCGCCAGCATGGTCTTCGGGTCGCGCTGGTACTTCTTGATCTCATAGTCGAGCCCGAGCTCTTCGAGCAGCCAGAGGATGCGCTGCGAGCGCGAGTTGTTCAGGTGGTGGACGACGATCATGAAGTTTTCCGGATAGTTCGACAGGCTGTCAGCTTAGCATGGGTGCGCCTGCCAACGGACGAGGCAGTGTATGGTTAGCCCATGAATGGATCGGTCTATATCGGCATTTCCGGCTGGCGCTACGTGCCGTGGCGCGGCGTGTTCTATCCCAAGGGGCTGGTCCAGCACCGCGAGCTCGAATACGCGGCCGGGCAGCTGCCCAGCATCGAGATCAACGGCTCCTTCTACTCGCTGCAGCGGCCGGAGAGCTATGCCGCTTGGCATGCGGCCACCCCGCCCGGCTTCGTGTTCGCGGTCAAGGGCAACCGTTTTCTCACCCACATGCTCAAGCTGAAGGACATCGAAGGTCCGCTGGCCAATGTGCTGGCCTCGGGCGTGTTCGAACTGCGCGAGAAGCTCGGTCCCTTCCTGTGGCAATTCCCGCCCATCGTGAAATTCGATCCGCAGCGCTTCGAGCACTTCCTGTCGCTGCTGCCCCAGGATACCGATAGCGCCCGCGAACTGGCGCTGCAACACCAGCCGCGCATGGAAGGCCGGGTTGCGCTCGAATCCGGCCCGAACCGCCCGATGCGCTATGCGGTCGAGATCCGGCACGAGAGCTTCCTGGACCCCGCCTTCATCGCCATGCTGCGCCGCTACAAGGTAGCGCTGGTGGTGGCCGATACCGCCGGCAGGTGGCCGCTGTGCGAAGACGTCACCGCGGACTTCGTCTACATCCGGCTGCATGGCGACAAGGAGCTGTACGCGAGCGGTTATGAAGACGAGGCCATCGCGGCCTGGGCGGCGCGCATCCATGCCTGGCGCCGGGGCCGGCAACCCGAGGGGGCACGGCTCGTCTCCGACAAGCCGCCGCCGAAGGCCAAGGCGCGCGACGTCTACTGCTACTTCGATAACGACATCAAGGTGCATGCGCCGTTTGACGCACGTCGCCTGATCGCCGCGGTAGAAGGCCTTGCAGGGAACGGCTGACTGAAACTGTTGTCTATCCAGGCATTCACAGCCTGGAGGCCCGCCATGACCCTGCTTCGTGTTGCCAGTGTTGCCGCTGCCCTGTTACTTTCAACCACTGCCAGCGGCGCCGATGCGCCGCCCCTCAAGAGCTCGAATGGCGTGCTGGTCAATGCCGCCGGCATGACCGTCTACACCTATGACAAGGATGAAGCCGGCAGCGGCAAGAGCAGTTGCGTCGCCGCCTGTGCGAAAAACTGGCCGCCCGTGAAGGCCGATGGCAGCCCGCGCCCGCCCTACTCCGTGATCACGCGCGCGGACGGCAGCAAGCAGCTGGCGCATGGCGGCAAGCCGCTGTACACCTTTGTGAAGGACAAGAAGGCTGGAGACAAGACCGGCGATGGGGTGGGTGGCGTCTGGCACGTGGTCAGCGTGGCGACGCCTTGAAGCGCTGCCGGCGCCGCTAGCGGCGCTCGTGGATCTTGATGACCTTGCCGTTGCCCTTGCCGGGCGGCGGCGCGGGCTCGGTCGGGCCGCAGGTATTGCAGCTGTTGCAGCCGCTGCCACAACTGGCCGAGGTATCCAGCCACTTGACCAGTCTCGATTGCTGGCCGCCCCTGGAGAGGCGATGCACGATCGCGCGCCGCCAGCTGTCCGGCAGATACTTCGCGCCAGTGTACAGCACGGCCAGCGCGACGATGATCCCGGCGACCAGCTCCTGCCACATGTCCTAGGCTCCCGTGAAGAACAAGGTGGTGCGGTAGACGATGAAGGCGGCCACGTAGGCCAGGCCGAACATGTAGCCGGCCATGATCCAGGCGTAGCGGCGGCTGCCGGTTTCGCGCGCCACGGTGGCCAGCGTCGGCAGGCAGTGCGGCGCATAGACGTACCAGGTGAGCAGCGCCAGGCCGGTGGCGAGCGACCACGACTGCGCGATCACCGGCGCCAGGGCGTTGGCGGCTTCGTCGCCGCCCGACAGGGCGTACACGGTGCCCAGCGCGCCGACTGCCACTTCGCGCGCGGCCATGCCGGGCACCAGGGCGATCGCGATTTCCCAGCCGAAGCCGATCGGGGCCAGGATGACTTCCAGCGCGCGACCGATCATGCCGGCCACGCTGTAGTAGATCGGCGGATGGGTCGCGCCTTCCGGTGCGCCCGGGAAGCTCGACAGCAGCCAGAGCAGGATCATCATGGTGAGGATCAGGGTACCGACCCGCTTCAGGAAGATCTTGGCACGCTCCCACAGGCCGGAGGCCAGCGCGCCCGGCTGGGGCCAGTGGTAGGCCGGCAGTTCCATCATCAGTGCATGCTGCTTGTAGCCGCTGCGGCGCTTCATGAACCAGGCCACCGCCATGGCGCTCAGGATGCCCGCCATGTAGAGGGCGAACAGCACCAGGCCCTGCAGGTTCATCAGGCCGGCCACTTCACGGTCCGGGATGAAGGCGGCGATCAGGAGCGCATACACCGGCAGGCGCGCCGAGCAGGTCATGAGCGGGGCGATCATGATCGTCACCAGGCGGTCGCGCGGATTCTGGATGGTGCGCGCGGCCATGATGCCCGGGATGGCGCAGGCGAACGAGGACAGCAGCGGCAGGAAGGCGCGGCCCGACAGGCCGACGCTGCCCATCACGCGGTCGAGCAGGAAGGCGGCGCGCGGCAGGTAGCCCACGTCTTCCAGCAGCAGGATGAAGAAGAACAGGATCAGGATCTGCGGCAGGAATACCAGCACACTGCCGACGCCGGCGATGATGCCGTCCACGATCAGGCTGTGCAGCACGCCTTCGCCCAGCAGCGCGCCGACCTGCTCGCCGAGGGCGCCGACGCCCGCCTCGATCAGGTCCATCGGCGTGCCGGCCCAGCTGAACACGGCCTGGAAGATCAGGAACATCAGGGCGGCCAGGAGCACCAGGCCGAATACCGGGTGCAGCACCACGTTGTCGATCTTTTCCGTCAGGTTGCCGCGGTCTCCGCTGGTGGAAACGGCGAGCTCGAGGATGCGGCGCACTTCGCGCTGGGTTTCCTCGACCGGCACGGCGTCGATCGCGGACAGCGGATTCGGCTTGACGGCGGTCTTGAAGGCCATGCGGTCGAGCTGGGCCAGCAGGGCCTGCTCGCCGCCGGCCTGGATGGCGACGGTTTCCACCACCGGCATGTCCAGTGCGGCCGACAGTTTTTCCTTGTCGATGGTGATGCCGCGCTTCCTGGCGACGTCGACCATGTTCAAAACGAGCACCATCGGCAGGCCGAGGCGCTTGAGCTCCAGCACCATGCGCAGGTTCAGGCGCAGATTGGTCGCGTTGACCACGCACAGCACCGCATCCGGCGCCGCTTCGCCCGCGCGCAGGCCGGCCACCACGTCGCGCGTGATGGCTTCGTCCGGGGTCTGGGCGCTCAGGCTGTAGGCGCCCGGCAGGTCGAGCACGCGAAAAGGCCGGCCCGCCGGCGAGGTGAAGCTGCCCTCTTTGCGCTCGATGGTCACGCCCGCGTAGTTCGCGACCTTCTGGCGCGAGCCGGTCAGGCGGTTGAAGAGTGCGGTCTTGCCACAGTTGGGATTGCCGAGCAGTGCGACCAGGGGCGTGCGCGACGCCACCTGTTGTTCCATGACACCCATCCGACTATTCCGGCTTGATCGACACGAGGGCCGCTTCGAAGCGGCGCAGCGCGAAGGTCGATTCGCCGACCTTGACGGCCAGCGGGCCGCCCAGCACGCGCTTGAGCACACGGATGCGCTCGCCCGGCACGAAGCCGAGCTCCATCAGGCGGCGCTGGACGTCGAAACCACCCTGTTGCGCCGGCGGCGCCAGGTGGATCACGGTAGCGCTCTGGCCGGCCGGGAGGGCGTCGAGCGTGGTGAGGGAGGGAACAAGAGTCATGGTCGCGTCCAGTAAGTGTAGCGCTGATGAGACAGATAGCTAGCATCATAAACCTAAATGCGAATTATTTCTATTTGCGGTTTGATCACACCCCTAAAGAAAGATCACGTCAATACAAAATTCCTGTTGCAAACGCCGCCGAGTTTACGGAGAATAGAACACGAATGAGATTGATTCTCATTTAAATGCCAAGTGAACAAGTAGCGCCAAGGAACCTCAAGATGATCGTCTGTGTCTGCAACAACATCTCCGACCGCGAAATCCGCCAGGCCGTCGACCTGGGCATCAGCTCGGTCGCCGAACTGCACAAGGAACTGGGCGTCGGCACCATGTGCGGCAAGTGCGTGAGCTATGCACGCGAAGTCCTGCACGAACACATCGAGAGCAAAACCACGATCACCGAAGTGCGCCGCGTCCCGCAGGCGGCCTGAACATCACCACCGTGTCTCTCCATGCCCCGCTTTCGCGGTAATGCCGTTCAGTTAAGGTAGCTTCTTGACCTTTCGAACGGCATAGCGCTTCGGCGCTGCCTTGACGGCCCGGTCGCATTTGCGGCCGGGCCGTTCGTCTTTCAGGAGGCTAACTAGCCTTG
>NZ_JNNN01000054.1:0-23522 GCF_000735635.1 Massilia sp. LC238
CGGGAAAGGCTGGTTAGCCTCCTGAAAGACGAACGGCCCGGCCGCAAATGCGACCGGGCCGTCAAGGCAGCGCCGAAGCGCTATGCCGTTCGAAAGGTCAAGAAGCTACCTTAACTGAACGGCATTAGAGCTCCGGCTCCCCTTTTTTTCGATGCGGACGCAGCGGCTTTCCCCAGCGCGCCGCGTCCTTGTAGGAGACGGCCTATCGGAAAATGTGCGGCAGCTAACGGTGAGATCGGGAGCCCATCGGTAACATGGGAACCGTCTGAGTGAGGCACCTGTGCGAGAAGCGCGCGGTACCGACAGCTCAACAGGTTAGCCGGTCGCCTCGAGGACCGGCACCAATTTCGGGCCGCGCCCCAGGCGTCGGCCCCCAACGGAAGTGGAGGTCGCCATGTCCGAGATCAAGCAGCCACCCAAGCACCTGGTTCGTGAATACCTCGAGCGCCGTGCGCGGGACAGCGCACCACCGCCGACGCCGGAGGAGATCCGCCGCCAGCTCGGCTGGGGAATGCTGATGCCTTCCGATCTCAAGATGGGCACCAACCGCTCCTGATCCCGCGCCGTGCCGCGGTTCACCACCGTCCACCAGGAGACACTCATGACCAGAAAGATCGGCAGTAAACACGAGGCACAACACCGCGGCAAGAAGGAACGCCAGGAGATCCGCCGCACCAACATCGCGCGCGAAGCCGTCAAGATGGCCGAGGCCCGCGCCAAGTACCGCAACCAGGTCAAGGGCCGTCCGGCGATGGACCTGTCGGCGTCAAGCTGAGTTTTTACCGAAGCAGTCTGCCCAGCTGGCCCGCCTCCTCACAGGCGGGCTTTTTTTCGTCTCGCCATTCGCCGGCCTCGCCGCCGTCCGCCGAATACTTCGCCATTCACCGGCGCCACACCGCCGTTCACCGAAAGGCGCTTTCATTGCATGTTGCCGTTCCGGTATCGTGTGTCCATACAGTCCACACACGAAGGAGTCACGCATCATGCATACCGAAGAAGCTTACCGCTGGCGCAAGCAGGCCGTCCTGGGCCTGGTCCTGATCGCCGTCGGCACCGTCGTCCTGCTCGACCGCCTGTACTACATCGATGCCGGCGCCTACTGGCGCTACTGGCCGCTGCTCCTCGTCGTGGTCGGCATCAACCAGACCATCGGCTATCCGAGCCCGCGCGAATTCGGCAACGGCCTGTGGACCGTCTTCATCGGCCTGTGGCTGTTCGCCTGCTTCAACCATGTCTTCGGCCTGACTTTCCGTAACAGCTGGCCGCTGTTCATCCTGGCCTGGGGCGTGAAGCTGGTGTTCCAGCCGCTGGTCGCCCGCCGTTTCGCCCAGCAGCAGTCCGCCCTCAAGCAACCGGAGAATCAACATGAAGGATAATTTCCAGTCGAAGGGCGTCACCAGCCAGGTCGTGCTCGGCCTGCTCGTGATCCTGATGGGCTTGCTGTTCCTGCTCGATAACCTCGACCTCATCGAGATCCGCCGCATCGTGACCTTCTGGCCGATGGTGTTCATCATCGCCGGCACCGTGAAGCTGTGCGACACCCAGAGCCGCAACGGCCAGCTGCTGGGCGGCGGCCTGATCGGGCTCGGCGTCCTGATGATCCTGGACCGGATGGACATCATCGACTTCAACATCCGCACCCTGTGGCCGCTGTTCCTGATCGGCGCCGGCGCCTTCGTCCTGTACCGGGCCCTGGACGCGCGCCGCGCGGCGCCGGGCGCATCGTTGAAGGACGACCCTGGCGCGGGGAGCGACGTGGTCGACGTGGCCGCCATCCTGGGCGGATTCGAACGCCGTGTCACGACGCAGAACTTCCGCGGCGGCGAAATCACGGCGGTGATGGGCGGCTGCTCGCTCGACATGCGTACCGCCTCGATCCAGGACGAAGCGGTGATCAACGTGTTCGCGTTCTGGGGTGGTGTGACGCTCAAGTGCCCGCCCGACTGGACCGTCGTCCTGCAGGGAACCCCGATCATGGGCGGCTTCGAGGAAAAGACCGCGACGCCGCCGCACAACCAAAAGCGCCTGGTCATCCGCGGCTACGCGATCATGGGCGGCGTCGAGGTACGCAACTGATGGTGCTGGCGCGGCGCGGCAGCGCGCTCTACCTGCTGGCCTGGCTGATGCTGGGCCTGTTGCTGGCGGGGCTGATCAATGCCGCTACCGGCGCCGGGCCCGGCGCCAGCCTGCTGTTCGCGCTGCCGCTCACGGTGTTCTACGCGGTCGCCTGCGGCTTCTCCAGCTACTACTTGTGCCGCGCCTTTCCGCTGGCGCAGCGGCCGCTGGGTGCGGTGTTGTCGGTGTTCTTCTTCAGCGGCCTGAGCGCGGCGCTGCTGTGGTGCGCGGCGGGCAGCGCCTGGGCCGCCGTGTGCAAGCTGCTGCTGTCCGAGGAAGAAGCGGTCGGCTTCACCCGGCCTTTCGCGGCGCTGATGCTGGGGATCGGGATGCTGCTGTACTGGATGACGGCGGTGGCCCAGCTGCTGGCGCTGGAATTCGAACGCGCGCGCCGCGCCGAGACGCGCGAGCTAGAGTCGCGCCTGCTGGCGCAGGACGCGGAGCTGCGCATGCTGCGCACCCAGATCGATCCGCACTTCCTGTTCAACAGCCTGAACTCGATCAGCGCGCTGACGGCGATCGACCCCGGCCGGGCGCGCGACATGACCCTGCAGCTGGCGGGGTTCTTTCGCCAGACGCTCGGACTGGAAGCGCACCGCAAGGTGCGCCTGCATGAGGAGCTGGTGCTGGTCGAGCGCTTCCTGGCGATCGAAGGGGTACGCTTCGGCCCGCGCCTGAGCTTCGAGCACCGTGTGGGCGAGGACGCGCACGAATGCCTGCTGCCGCCGATGATCCTGCAGCCGCTGGTCGAGAACGCGGTCAAGCACGGGATCGGCGGACTGCTGGAAGGGGGTAGCATACGCCTGCTTGCCGAGCGCTCCGGTTCGCTGCTGCGAATCCGGGTCGAGAACGATGCGGACCCGGACGCAACAGGAACGAAGGAAGGCACCGGCATCGGCCTGGTGAACGTGCGCCAGCGGCTGGCGGCGGCCTACGGCAAGGAAGGCAGCGTGCATTGGGCACGCGAACACAATCTATTCCGGGTGGACCTCGTGCTGCCCGCGGAGACGGAGGAGAAGTAAGAGATGCGAGTACTGATCGTCGATGACGAACACCTGGCGCGCGCGCTGCTGCGCGAATACCTGGCCGGCCATCCGGACATCGAGGTCGTGGGCGAGTGCGCGAACGGCTTCGAGGCCGTCAAGGCCATCGGCGAACTGGAACCGGAGCTGGTCTTCCTCGACATCCAGATGCCCAAGCTCGACGGCTTCGAGGTGGTCGAACTGGCCGGCGCCAAGCCGTACTACGTCTTCGCCACCGCCTACGACCAGTATGCGCTGAAGGCCTTCGAGGTGCATGCGATCGACTACCTGCTCAAGCCCTTCAGCCGCGAGCGGCTGGCGCAGGCGCTCGACCACGCGCGCAGCCGCAGGCCGCAGCCGCAGCAGCTGCAGGCGGTGGTGCAGGATGCCGCCCAGCGCCGCGGCTACCTGGAGCGGGTCCTGATCAAGGATGGGGCGCGGGTGCACGTCGTCGCCAGCAGCACCATCGACTACATCGAGGCGCAGGACGACTACGTGCAGGTGACGGCGGCCGGCAAGGCCTGGCTGAAGAACCAGCGCCTGTCCGAACTCGAGGCCCAGCTCGACCCGCAGGTGTTCATCCGCATCCACCGCTCCTGGATCGCCAACCTCGGATCGATTGCGCGCATCGAACCGGCCAGCAAGGACAACCATTGCGCCGTGCTGAAGGACGGCACCCGGCTGCCGATCAGCCGCAGCGGCTACCAGAAGCTGCGCGACATGATGCGCTAGGGGGCGGCGGCGTCCACGTCCCACCAGGCGGGCAGCAGGGCGCGCACTTCCGGGCGGCCAAAGCGGTCGTCGATCAGCCAGACCACGCCACGGTCCGTCTCGGTACGGATCACGCGCCCCGCCGCCTGCACCACCTTCTGCATGCCGGGATACAGATAGGTGTAGTCGTAGCCGGCCCCGAACATCGCCTGCATCCGCTCGCGCAACTGCTCGTTCACCGGGTTCACCTGGGGCAGGCCGAGCGTGGCGACGAAAGCGCCGATCAGGCGATCCCCCGGCAGGTCGATGCCTTCGCCGAAGGAGCCGCCCAGCACCGCGAACCCGACGCCGCGACCGCCCGGCGTGAAGCGATCGAGGAAGGCGGCGCGTTCCGCCTCGCTCATGCGCCGCTCCTGGCGCCAGCTTGGGACCTCCGGATGGCGTGCCTGGAGTTCCTCCAGCACCTGTTCCAGGTAATCGAAGCTGCTGAAGAATGCCAGGTAGTTGCCGGGGCGCTCGGCATACTGGCGCGCGACCAGGTCGGCGATCGGCCGCAGCGAGGTGGTCCGGTGCTGGTAGCGGGTCGAGATGCCGCCGGCGATGTGGACCTCGAGCTGGCTTGCACTGAACGGCGAGGCGACGTCGGCCCAGGCGGTGTCGGGCGGCATGCCGAGCAGGTCGCAGAAGTAGTGCCAGGGACTGAGCGTGGCCGAGAACAGCGTCACCGAACGGGCCAGCGCGAAGCGCGGCGCCAGGAAGGGCGCCGGCACCACGTTGCGGATGCTGATGGTGGAATCCTTGACGCCGGCGCGCGCCAGGTCGCACAGCGAATGCTCGCCGAAGGATTCGGCCAGGCGCAGGAATGCCAGGGCGTCGAAATGGAAGCGCTGCAGTTCCGGGTCGAGCGGACCGGGGACTTCCACCAGGAAGTCGTTCACGGTGCTGGTGGCGTTCTGCAGCGCGTCCAGCAGCTTGGCCGGCACTTCGGGCAGGACCTGGTAGGGTGCCTGGGGCAGCGGCGCCTCCTTGTCGACGCCGCTCCAGGCGCGGCCCACCCGTTCCAGGGCTTTCTTGACGACCCCGGGCGCGTTGGCGCGCGCGGCGCGCAGCTGGCCGCGCTCCAGTTCCAGGCTGTACATCGCGCGGGCACGCGACACCATGTTGTGGGCTTCGTCGACCAGCACGCTGGTCTTCCAGCCGCGCTCGAGCGCCAGCGCGTAGAGCATGGCGCTGCCGTCGAAATAATAGTTGTAGTCGCCGACCACCATGTCGGCCCAGCGCGCCATTTCGCTGCCGAGGTAGTAGGGGCAGACTTCATGGGCAAGGCCCACTTCGCGCAGGGCGTCGCGGTCCAGCAGGGCCACCTGGGCGGCGGCCGCGCGTGCGGCCGGCAGGCGGTCGTAGAAGCCCTTCGCCAGCGGGCAGGCGTCGCCCTGGCAGGCCTTGTCCGGATGCTCGCAGGCCTTGTCGCGCGCTGTCAGTTCGAGCACCCGCAGCGGCACCGTGGCGCCGGCGCCCAGGCTGGCGGCGGCATCGAGCGCGAGGCGCCGGCCCGGGGTCTTGGCCGCCAAAAAGAAGACCTTGTCGAGGCCCTCTTGCGGCATCGCCCTCAGGACCGGGAACAGGCTGCCGACAGTCTTGCCGATGCCGGTCGGCGCCTGCGCCAGCAGGCAGCGCCCGCTGATGTTGGCGCGGTAGACGTTTTCCGCCAGCTGGCGCTGCCCGGGGCGGAAATCCGCATGCGGGAAGCGCAGTGCGCCCAGCGCCGCGTCGCGCGCCGTGCGGTGCGCCGCTTCGCTGGCAGCCCAGTTCGAGAAGCGTTCGCAGAGTTCGGTGAACAGGGCGGCAAGATCTTGCGCGCTCCGGGTTTCGCGCAGCACGGTTTCCTGGCCGCTGCCGATGTCGTAGTAGACCAGGGCCAGGTTGACGCTGTCCATCCCGAGCTGGCGGCACAGCAGATGGCCGTAGACCCGTACTTGCGCCCAGTGCAGGTGGCGGTGGTTGTCGGGAATGGCGTCGAACTTGCCGCGGTGGGTCTTGATCTCTTCGACCAGGTTCCGGTCCGGGTCGTAGCCGTCGGCGCGTCCGCGCACGTGCAGGTCGCCCCAGCTTCCTTCGAGCGATACCTCGGTGCGGTAGTTCTCGCCGCGCCGGCTAGTCACGACCGCATGGCCATTGATGCCTTCCTGGGCGGTGGGCGAGGGCGTGAAGCGCATGTCGAGGTCACCCTGCTTGGCGGTGAACTCGCACAGGGCGCGTACCGCGACACTGTAGTGAAGGCCGACATTCAAGCGGCCTGCTCCCACTGGAGGTAGCACACCGATACCGGCATCCCGTGCGTCGAACAGTAATCGATCCAGCGCAGCTGGTTGTCCTGCAGGCGGTCGCCCGGACCCTTCACCTCGATCATGGTGTAGCGGTTTTCCGCCGGCCAGAACTGGATCAGGTCGGGAAAGCCCGTGTGGTTGGCCCGGACGTCCGCCAGGATCCGTTCGCACCATTTGCGCAGGTGTTGCGGCGGGATGCAGGCCAGCGCCAGCTCCAGCACTTCCTCGCTGATTGCGCCCCAGTAGACGAAAGGCGAGGCGATGCCCGCTTTCTCGCGGTAGTGGGCGCGGATGGTGTCGCGGTAGCTGCCGTCGTCCAGCCGCGCCAGGCAGGCATCGAACTCGGCCTGGCGGCGCAGGTGGAAGTCCGGGCTGTGCAGATCGGCCGGGCCGCGGTGGAAGGGGTGGAAGAAGGCGCCGGGAATGGCGGCGAAGATCGCCGGCCAGCACAGCAGGCCGAACAGGGAGTTGGCCAGCGCGTTCTCGACGTAGAACACGGGCGCGTCCTCGCTGGCGAGGTGATCGCGCACCACGCCCTCGACCCAGCGGTCTTCCACCGGCATCGGCAGGGACAGGTCGAGGCGCTCGACGAGCGGCTTGCGGGCCGGCAGCCTGGCATGGCCGAGGCGGCGCGCCAGGCGCGGCCCGATGCGCATCAATTGCTGGCGCTCGGACTCGCTTTCCGGCGCGGCCTGGGCCACCTGGAACAGCGCATAGGCTTCATCGAAGCGCTCGTGCTTTTCCAGCACGCGGATGGCGCGTCCGCGCGCACCGAGGAAGCGGCAGCGCGCATAGACGGCGTAGGCATTGTCCCAGTCCTTGAGCTTTTCAAAACCCTGGCCGATCTGGAACAGCAGCTTCTCGCGCCGGCTCACCAGCCAATCGTTGTCGAACACATGGGCGGGCAGGTCGCGCAGCACCTCGTCGAGCGGCTCGCCGGCGTAGAAGCGCTCCTTGCAGGCGTGCAGGAGGATGTAATGCTCGACGTCGGCGCGCGAGCGGAAACCGCGCGAGGCTTGCGAGATCTCGACCTGCTCGAAGCGGAACATGCCGAGGTCGGACAGCACGAATTCGGTCCAGTCCTGGGCCAGGTTGCCGAAGAAGATCAGGCGCAGCCGGTCGCACAGCGGCTTGACCCCGATGCGCAGCGCGAGATCGGCGCAGTCGCGGTACCACGCGGAGAACGCCCGGCTGTCGGCGAATTGCTCGCGCAGCGCGTCCAGCTGCTCGCCCTTGCGCGCGTTCTTGTGCGGCAACTGCGGACCGAAGGCGCTGGCGATCTCGGGCTTGGACAGCAGGTCGAACAGCTCGTCGAGCGAGATGACCGGGTCGGCCTCGACCCAGCCGGTGGCAAGCAGCTCGCGCGCGGCCTCGACCGGACAGCCAATCTCGGCATACACCAGCTTACTGGCGCGGAACAGATTCCCCTTGCGCATGACCATGCGCACGAACAGGGCGCGTGCAGGCTGCGGCAGCGTGGGAAAGGCGGCAAGGAAGGCGAGCTCGTCGTCGACCAGCAGGTCGCGATAGCGCTCGCCGATCCAGTCGAGGACGCGCTGGAAGTTATCCAGATAATAAAACTCGTTTTCCAGAACCCTGATCATGTCATGACGCCATACTGTGCTTTCGTACAGTATAGCGCCACGTGGGGGCAATAACCCAGCAGTAAGCCGCTTTTCGGCGGACTTTCAGCCCGGTTGCGGACTTTTCGCCACGCTACTGGCTGGGCGGGCGCGACTGGCAGGCATTGTTCGGGCACAGCAGCTCGGTCATTTGCGAGCCTTCGGGCGCGTGCCCGTTGGCGTGCACGATGACGGCCGAGATCAGCGCGACGTCGGCATCGACCGGGGCTTCCGGGCTCCTGGCCGGGTTCACGCCACGCTGGGCCTTCGCCTGGGACGGCTTGACGGCGCTTTTCGCCACCACGACCTGCCTGGACTTGGCCGGCGCGGCCGCTGGACGCGGGACCGGCCTGGCCTCGGCCGCCGCCGGCGCCGCTGGACGGGCAGGGGGACTCGCCTTCGCCACCGATCGTGGGGGCACGGCCGCCGCGGGAAGCGGAGAGACCGGGGTGGCGCGCGCCGGCGTGGTGGATGTTTCCGCAGCGGGCTTTTCGGGTGCCGACTTGAGCAGGCGCAGCGGCGGGACCGCCTCGGCCGGCGGCGCCTGGTCCACGATGAGCGCGGCGCCGGCCGGCTGGTTGTCAGGCGCGGTTGCGGCCGGGGCCATCGCGACCTGCAGGATCGTCGCCGCTCCCGCTGGACTGTCCCCCGGCGCCGGGGCACTGCGCCGTGGCGCCTGTTCCGCTTCGGCCAGCACCGACTCCTGTACTTCGGGCCGCAGGCCGTCGTTGTTGGCCGCCATCCAGATCAGTGTACCGGTCAAGGCCAGCGCCAGCATCGCGCTGGCGCCGTACCACGCCAGCCGTATGCCCGAAGTACCGGCCTTGCGCTTGCGCGCCGGCTCGCGTTCGAGCATCGCCAGGATGCTGTCCTCGCCGGAGGTCGCGGTGCGGCGAGGCGACATCAGGTTCGGACGCATGGACGGGGATTGATTTTCGTCTGTAGGCCGCACGGCATTACTCCTAAGATTGGTTCTCCCAATTCTGATTAGAAACAATCTTGGAGGAAGCGATGCTGATTTTCCAGGTCTTCGACAAGGGCGTGATGGACGATGCCGAAGGGCGCCAGATCGACTTTCGCAACACCATCATCATCCTGACCTCGAACGTGGGCTCGAGCCAGATGATGGCGGCCTGCCTGAACAAGCCCTTGAGCGAGGTGCCGACGCCGGAGCAGCTGGCGGAACTGATTCGCCCGCTCTTGACAAAGCATTTCAAGCCGGCTTTCCTGGGGCGCCTGACGGTGGTGCCTTTCTACCCGATCCGCGACGAGGTGCTCACCAACATCATCCGCCTGAAGCTGGACCGCATCAAGGCGCGCGTGATGGACAACCACCGCGCGCGCTTCGAGTACGACGAGGCGCTGGTGTCGGCGGTGCTGAACCGCTGCACCGAGGTCGATTCCGGCGCGCGCAACGTCGACAACATCCTGAACGGCACGCTGCTGCCCGAGATCGCGGACAGCGTGCTGGCGCGCATGGCCGAGGGCGGGGCGATCACCCGGGTCAAGGTGGGCGCGACCAGGGCCGGCAAGTTCAAGTACGCGATCGAATAAGGAGGGCTCATGCTGAACCTTGAAAAACTGCTGGTCCCGCTCGCTGCGGACCAGCCCTGCGGCGAGGACCTGGCGTTCTCGCCCGAGTTCGACGCCATCAACCGTGCGCGCCAGGCCGACGACCCGTCGATCGAGCAGGGCGCCTGGGTGACGACGCTGAAGGAAGCCGACTGGAAGTTCGTCTCCAAACGCTGCGCCGAGCTGATCGAAACCCGCAGCAAGGATTTGCAGCTGGCGGTCTGGCTGGCGGAAGCGGGCACCAAGACCGGCGGCCTGGCCGGCCTGGCGGACAGCCTGCGCCTGTTGGCGGCGCTGTGCGAGCGCTACTGGGACAGCGTGCATCCCTTGCCCGACGAGGACGGCCATGAGCGCCGCATCGGCAACCTGGCCTGGATCGCGGCGCGCATCGCACCCCTGGTCAAGGACGTGCCGCTGGCCGACGGCGTCACCATGATCGCCTGGGAAGCGGCGCGGGGGCGCGGACCGGACAGCGTCGCCGAACTGGAAGCGGCGCGCACCAGGGCGACGCCGGCGGCGCGCCAGGCGCTGGCGGAGGCGGCGCACGATTGCCTGGCCGCGCTGACCGAGCTGGAGCGCGTGGTCGACGAGCGGCTGGGCGCCGATGGACCCAGCTTCGGCGCCGCGCGTGCGGCGCTGCGCGACTTCGAGGACTTGGCGGCGCCGCCGGTCGCGCACCCGGCGGCGACCGCGCAGGCCATGCCGGTGGTGGTGGCCACGGGCAGTCCGCTGCGCGTGCAGGGCGTGGTGGGCGAGGGACCGCTGCAAAGCCGCGAACAGGCGCTGGCCCAGCTGCGCGGCGTGGCCGAGTTCTTCCGCCGCACCGAGCCGCACAGCCCGGTCGCCTACCTGGCCGAGAAGGCGGCGCGCTGGGGCGAGCAGCCGCTGCACGCGTGGCTGCGTTCTGTCATCAAGGACGATGCCTCGCTGGCGCGGCTGGAGGAATTGCTGGGAATCGAGACGGAAAACTGAGGGGAAGAGAGTTGAAAGAAAATTTCATTCCAGGCGCGTAGATGAAATTTTCTTTCGTGAGGGCCGGCATTGCCGGCCTTCTTGCTTACTCGGCCTGCTTGTGCGTACCCGGCTGCACCATCGACGTCGCCTTCGCGATCTGCGCTTCCACGGTTTGCACCGCCTGGCGGGTGGCCTGGGTCACCTGTTCGTAGCCTTTGAAGGCATTGTCGATCGCGGTCTTGATGATCTCGACGGCGTTCTCCGAGCCCGGCTTGACGTTCTGCGTCACGTCGTAGATGAGCGCCGACAGGGTGCTCTTGGCTTCGGCCACGTGGGTATCGGCGGCCTGGCGGAATTCCTGGTGCATCTCGTCGATGATGGCTTTCAGTTGCTCGCGGTATTCCGCAGCGCCGGCTGCGCCCGGCTGCATGCGCGCATGCAGCGCCGCGATGGCGGCCTTCGGGTCGCCGGTGCCGGCCAGCCCCGCCATCTCCTGGCCCGCCGCGATCGAGCCGGCCATCGAGCTCCTCGCTGCATTCATGTTCAGCGCCACCACCTGTTCCACACCCTTGACCGTCTTGTCGGCGAGGGTGTTGAAAGTCTGCATCTGCAGGTCGAACAGGGTCTTGGTGGCGTTGGCGAACTGCTCCGGACTCGTAAACATCGGTGTCTCCTCGCTATTTGAATAATCGGATGAAGGTCGAATGAACTACGGCTTGCACCCCATTATTTAGTAACAATGGGTTTTTCGCAACGCGCGTCCCGATAGGGGCCGGCAGATTTTTCCCAGCCCGGACCGAGGGGCGTTTGCGAGCATGCAAGCGCGCCGTTCAATTTGCTGCGCCATTGGTAATACGGCGCCGGACCGGCCAGTGCCGCATGTGCAGCCAGGCCGAGTGCAAGGAGGAGGGTAGCGTGTTTCATGTGCTGTCGAGCTTACCTTCATGGTGGCGCAAGTCAAGCATTGCGTCGATTTTCCTCCTCGCCCGGACCACCAGCCCTGCCTAGGCCACCCGGTTGTAGCGAAACACGATTTCGTAGCGGCTGTCCTCGTCGTCGCTGATGTACTCGCGCCGTTCGCGGTACTGGCCGGGGATCTTCTCGAGCGGCGTCACCCGGACCCTGATCCCTTGCGGCGTCGTATGTTCGCTCGCCGCCGGCAGCGCGACATCCACGTTGGTCAGCTCGACCAGGTCCTGGACGCTGGGGCCGATCATGTCCTCGATGATCGGATCGGCCGGCGCCCACAGCGCCACGAAGACGTCGATCGCCACCACCACCGCGGCGGCGATGGCGGCGGCGATCAGGCCCTTGAGGCCGTAGCTGGCCAGCTTCGATGCAATGCTGCCGGCCTCCTTGAGGTGGTCCATCACGAAGGCCAGCTGGTCTTTCAGGATGTCGATGAAGGCGTCGAGGGTGTCCTCGATCTGGCGCTCGAACGCCTCTTCGCCATCGATCTCGAAGCCCCGGATCGATAGCGCGGCGCCCAGGATCGGCGTTTGGTGCGAGAACAGCAGGTGGTCCATGGCGCGCGTCTCGCCGCTGTCGACGTCGCCGAAGCGGATCGGTTCGCCGCCATTGGGCAGCTGCGCTTCGCCGGAGCTCAGGTCGGGAAACAGCGGCAGCGCCAGGATCCGGATGCCGACTTCGTCCGAGCCGAACGACGCGGGCGAAGTCTCGGCGCGGGCGTACAGGCTTTCGCTCCTGATCTCGAAGCGCGCGCTCGAAGGCGTGGCGACGCCGACGTATTCGACGTTCGACAGCAGCACCGGGCCGTGGCCGGGGTGGGTGCTGAGGTTGGGCACCGCGACCTGGAAACCATACACGCCGGGAGCCAGGTCGGCGGGCAGCTGGAAGCTGAGGCGGTCGTGCACGCGGCAATCGAGGATCAGGCGGTCTTGATTGCCGATGCGTTCGGTGAGCGGGGTCTCGTCGTCGCCGCACACCTGGGCGGGAACCTCACGCAGCACCGTGCCCGGCGCGTCCTTGGCAAAAAGCCGCACCGTCGCGTCGACGCTGGAGAAGTTCACGCCCTCCAGCAGCACGCCCTGGCCCGCCTCGATCTCCAGCACCCGCTGGCAGGCACCGGCTGCGCTGTTGCCGGGGCAGTCCGTGGTCTGCACTTCGCACACCTGCCGTGCTTCGTTGCCTTCCATGATGACGCGGCAACGCTGCTGCAGTTCGTCGGGTGTGTACTGGCCCGGCGTGAGCGGCGGGGTGTAGCTGCCGGTGCGCAGGCCGTTGACCCGGCAGATCCGCACCAGGGGATCGAAGTTCTCCTCGCCGGGGATATAGGGCCGCACGCGCACCCGGCCCGGATGCTCCCGGGTCGCACAGGCAGCGTCGTCGAAGGCCTGCACGCCGACGCGGTCCGCGATCTCCTGGGCAAAGCTCAGCGACAGCTGCGCCAGGTCGATTGGCTCGTCGATGGAGGGCAGCAAGCTGGTAGCGAACAGGCGGCTGCGCTCGCCGCTGGTCAGGCTATCGAGCGAATCGCCCGCGCAGGCCAGCACCCGTTTCAATTCCGGCGGCAGGCGGCGCAGGGTGGCGAAGCCGCTCTCCTCCAGCGCATTGGCCGGCGCCTTGCCCGCAAGGTAGCGCCGCATCAGGTGGAAGAAGTACGCGCCGAGCGTGCTCGGGACGCGGTTGTTGGCGAGCAGCCGGTCGAGCTTGTTGCGGCGGCTCTGCTTGGGCTTGGCGCCGAGCGACACCGGCACGCAGGCGCCGGGCACGCCGGGTGGACAGGGGTGCTCGCCGCCCGGCGGCGTGCATGGCGCCTCGGGTGGCGTGGACGCCGAGCAGTTGTAGATGTTGATGGTGCCGCTGCTCTTGATGCGGATGTTGATGGTGCATCCGCCTTCATGCCCGGGCTTGCCGGTATCCGGGACATTGTTCTTTCTCGATTTCATGATGTAATCTCCGTAAGAGGCGACAAGGGCAAGGGCGTGGGCCATCAGACAGGCTCGACACTAGTGACCGTAGCGCGGGATGCGCGCCCGCCCTTGGATTGCGCTCAATGGAGAAGGCATGGGAAGCTAGAATCCCATGATTGGATAGGCAACAGGAGATGACAATGCTGCAAGGCGCTACGCTGCTCAATATCGGCGACGCCGCCAGGGCTTCCGGCGTGTCGGCCAAGATGATCCGCCACTACGAAGCGATCGGCCTGCTCAAGGAGGCGAAACGCACCGACGCCGGCTACCGCGTGTATGGCGAAGACGAGGTGCGCGTGCTGCAGTTCATCCATCGCGCCCGTGCGCTCGGTTTTTCGCTGGAGCAGATCGGCAAGCTGCTGAGCCTGTGGCAGGACCGGGGACGCGCCAGCGCCGACGTGCGCGCCCTGGCGCGCGCCCACATCGATGAGCTCAACCGCAAGATCGCCGAGATGGAAGCCATGCGCCGCACGCTCGAAGCGCTGGCCGCGTCCTGCCATGGCGATGCGCGCTCGAGCTGCCCGATCCTCGACGACCTGGCGGCACAGGAAGGGGGCAGGTAAACGCAAAACGCCGTAAGCCTTTTTCAAAGCTTACGGCGTTTTGCGGGACTTGTCGTCCTAGGTAGAGTTTGGTGCCCACGGAGGGACTCGAACCCCCACACCTCGCGGCACATGGACCTGAACCATGCGCGTCTACCAATTCCGCCACGTGGGCACTGATACTGCTACAACATCAAAACTTCTTACAACTTCTTGCGGATTGACATCCGGTAGATGGTGCCCACGGAGGGACTCGAACCCCCACACCTCGCGGCACATGGACCTGAACCATGCGCGTCTACCAATTCCGCCACGTGGGCATTGATACTACGAACTGCTACAACAACGGTACAACTTGCGGAAAACTACTCCGGTAGAGTGGTGCCCACGGAGGGACTCGAACCCCCACACCTCGCGGCACATGGACCTGAACCATGCGCGTCTACCAATTCCGCCACGTGGGCACTGATACTACGAACTGCTGCTACAACAATACAAATGCGGAAAACTGCTCCGGTAGAGTGGTGCCCACGGAGGGACTCGAACCCCCACACCTCGCGGCACATGGACCTGAACCATGCGCGTCTACCAATTCCGCCACGTGGGCACTGAACTAACTCTGCTACAATAGCAGGCTTTGTCATTTTTCGCCAGATCAACTTTCGTTGACCTTCGTTCCGAATGCCTCTGCCGCTACTGTTTTTCTCCTGCTGCAGCGAGCTGCGTTGCTGAAGAGACCGAGATTATAGCGGAAGGATTTCAAAAGTCAAAAGCCCAAAGCAGGTTTCCATCAGGGAGACTTCGAGCACGCTTGGCTGCACATGTTAGGCGAATCGCATGGCAATCCCTTACACTACGCCTGTCAAGGTGTTCATCATTCCCGGGCAGCTGCACCGGCAGCGCCGCTACCAAGAGAAATAAGAAAACGATTTGAAGCAACCTACTCATACCATTCCTAGCCGCGAGGAAATCCTCGCCGTCTTTCGCAGTGCCAAAGGCCCGCTCGGAGCGAGCGACCTGGCGCGCACCCTGAAGGTCAAGCCGGCCGCCCAGGAAGTGCTCGGCCGCCGGCTCAACGCCATGGAGCGCGACGGCCAGATTCGTTCCGACGTCAGCGGCACCTATCTGTTGGCCGACCAGTCCGGGTTCGTCACCGGCCGCGTCAGCGCGCACCGCGACGGCTACGGCTTCGTCATTCCGGATGAGGGCGGCGACGACCTGTTCCTGAACGATAAGGAAATGAACAAGGTGCTCAACGGCGACCGCGTGCGCGCACGCGTCACCGGCACCGACCGCCGCGGCCGTCCGGAAGGGACCATCGTCGAAGTGGTCGAGCGCGCCAACACCCATCTGATCGGCCGCCTGATGAACGAAGGCGGCGTCTGGATCGTCTCGCCGGAAGACGTGCGCATCAGCCAGGACGTGCTGGTGGCGGGCGGCCCGGGCAAGGCCAAGGCGGGGCAGGTGGTCAGCGTCGAACTGATCGAGCAGCCCTCGCGCTTCCAGCAGCCCACCGGCCGCATCGTCGAGGTGCTCGGCGAGCTGGACGATCCGGGCATGGAAATCGAGATCGCGGTGCGCAAGTTCGGCGTGCCGCACGTGTTCTCGCCCGCCGCGCTGAAGCAGGCCAACCGCCTGCCGAACGAAGTCGTGGATGCGGATCTGGCAAACCGCGTCGACCTGCGCGACGTGCCCCTGGTGACCATCGACGGCGAAGACGCGCGCGACTTCGACGATGCGGTCTACTGCGAGCCGGTCAAGATCGGCCGTACCAAGGGCTACCGCCTCCTGGTGGCGATCGCCGACGTCAGCCACTACGTCAAGCCGAACGACGCGCTGGACACGGACGCGCTCGAGCGCAGCACCTCGGTCTACTTCCCGCGCCGCGTGATCCCGATGCTGCCCGAGAAGCTGTCCAACGGCCTGTGTTCGCTGAACCCGGCGGTGGACCGCTGCACCCTGGTGTGCGACATGGTGGTCACGCAGGACGGCGAGGTCACCGCCTACCAGTTCTACCCGGCCGTGATGCACTCGGCCGCGCGCCTGACCTACAACGAAGTTGCCGAAATCCTCGGCAACACGGCCGGTCCCGAAGCGCAGCGCAGGCCGGGCATCGTGCCCCACCTGCTGAACCTGAACGAGGTGTTCCGCGCGCTGCTCAAGGCGCGCCAGGAACGCGGCGCGATCGATTTCGAGACCACCGAGACCTACATCGTCTGCAATGCCGTCGGCAAGATCGAAAAGATCATCCCACGCACCCGCAACGATGCGCACCGTCTGATCGAGGAATGCATGCTGGCCGCGAACGTGTGCGCGGCCGACCTCCTGATCCGCCACAAGCACCCCGGCACCTTCCGCATCCACGCGGTGCCGACCGAGGAAAAGCTGCTGCAGCTGCGCACCTTCCTGAAGCTGGTCGGCCTGAACCTGGGCGGCGGCACTTCGCCCACGGCGCGCGACTACGCCGAGGTCATGCAAAAGATCAAGGAGCGCCCGGACGCGGCCCTGCTGCAGACCATGCTGCTGCGCTCGATGCAGCAGGCCGTCTACAGCCCGGACAACGTCGGCCACTTCGGCCTGGCCTATGAGGCCTATGCCCACTTCACCAGCCCGATTCGCCGCTATCCCGACCTGCTGACCCATCGCGCGATCAAGGCCATCCTGCAAGGGAAGAAGTACGAGCCGAAGGGCATCGAGCCGGGCACGCTGAACACGACCCTGTCGAATTCGGCGCGCAAGCAGGCCGCCAAGGACAAGGCCGAAGGCCGCGGCAAGAAGGAACAGGACCTGACGATCTGGGACGCGCTCGGCGTGCACTGCTCGGCCAACGAGCGCCGCGCCGACGAAGCCTCGCGCGACGTCGAGAACTGGCTGAAGTGCTACTTCATGCAGGACAAGCTGGGCGAGGACTTCACCGGCACCGTGTCCGGCGTGACCCCGTTTGGCATTTTCGTCACGCTCGACCAGCTGTACGTCGAGGGCCTGGTGCACATCAGCGGGCTGGGCACCGACTACTTCCAGTACGACGAGGCGCGCCATGAACTGCGCGGCGAGCGCAGCGGCCAGGTCTACAAGCTGACCAGCAAGGTCAACGTCAAGGTGGCGAAGGTCGACCTCGAGGCGCGCAAGATCGACCTGGTGCTGGCCGAAACGCAGGAAAGAATCCCGGCGCCGCTCGAGCGGGCCCGCCAGGCCGCGGTCGAGGCCCTTGAGCCGAAGCCGCCGAAGAAGCGCAAGGCCAAGGGCGCAGCCGAGGCGCCGGTGGAAGCGTCGCGCACCACCAGCTGCGAGGACGAGGGAGCCGAAGACGAGGACGTCGTCTTCGTGCCGCCGCCGCGCGCGCCGCGCAGCGCCCGCAACTCCGCTGCCAAGGGCGCCGCCAAGACCGCCGGCAAGACCGCAAGCAAAACCGCGTCCAAGACGCCCACGAAGCGTGCCGCCAAGACCAGCGCGCCAAAAACCAAAGCGGTGGCCAAGACCCCCGCTGCCAAAACTAGCAGGAAGAAACAGTAATACATGAAAAATAAAATGTTATTCGGGTTCCACGCGGTGACCTCGCGGCTGCGCCACGAGGCCCAGTCGGTGGAAGAGATCTTCGTCGATGCCGAGCGCAATGACGCCCGCATGAAGGCCCTGATCGCCAGCGCGAAAGAGGCCGGCGTGCGCGTGATGCCGGTCGACGCCGCACGTCTCGACAAGATCACCGGCACCCGCCGCCACCAGGGCGTGATCGCCTTCGCGAGCCAGCTGGCGCTGGCGCGCAACCTGGACGAGCTGCTGGACGCGATCGAAGGTCCGCCGCTGCTCCTGATCCTGGACGGCATCACCGATCCGCACAACCTGGGCGCCTGCCTGCGCGTGGCCGACGGCGTCGGCGCCCACGCCGTGATCGTCCCGAAGGACCGTGCGGTCGGCCTGAACGCCACCGCCGCCAAAGTGGCGAGCGGCGCGGCCGAGACCGTGCCCTACATCACGGTGACGAACCTGGCGCGCACCATGCGCGAGCTGAAGGACCGCGGCATCTGGCTGATCGGCACCTCGGACGACGCCGACAAGGGCCTGTATGAAGCCGACTTCACCGGCCCGACCGCGCTGGTGATGGGCTCGGAAGGCGAGGGCATGCGCCGCCTGACGCGCGAGACCTGCGACTTGCTGGTCAACATCCCGATGTTCGGCTCGGTCGAGAGCCTGAACGTGTCGGTCGCCTCGGGCGTCTGCTTGTACGAGGCACGCCGCCAGCGCATCGCGCGCGAAGGCTAACGCTGCGCAAGCAAAATTGGGTACCGGCCTTCGCCGGTACGACGTGCTGGAGTGAGCGGTTGTGATCACTGCTATCGAACCGCTAGCTTAAAAAAAGCCCCCTAACCGCAAGACCGTCGTTCCGGCGAAGGCCGGAACCCAATTCCCAAGCGCAGCCAACAGCGCAAGCTTTCCCCCAAGTCCCAAGCAAACCTAAGAAACATACGCTACCATCATTCCTTGGTTTGCGATCTTCCTTATTATGTTTTCCAACTTACGCGACGATATCCAGAGCATCATCCAGCGCGACCCCGCCGCCCGCAACGGCTGGGAAGTCCTGACCTGCTATCCCGGCCTGCACGCCGTGATCATGCACAGCTGGGCGCACGCCTGCTGGAAGCTCGGCCTGAAGTGGATCGGCCGCTTCATCTCCTACGTCGCCCGCATCATCACCGGCATCGAGATCCACCCGGGCGCCACCATCGGGCGCCGGGTCTTCATCGACCACGGCTTCGGCGTGGTCATCGGTGAGACGGCCGTGGTCGGCGACGACTGCACCATCTACCAGGGCGTCACCCTGGGCGGCACCACCCTGGTGGCCGGCACCAAGCGCCACCCGACGCTCGAGCGCGGCGTGATCGTCGGCGCCGGCGCCCAGGTGCTGGGCGCCTTCACGGTCGGCGAATACGCCAAGATCGGCTCGAATGCCGTGGTCATCAAGCCGGTCCCGAGCGGCGCCACCGCGGTCGGCAACCCGGCCCACATCATCCGCAAGGAAGACCAGTCGCGCAGCGCGCACTTGTTCGCCGCCTACGGCGTCACGCCCAACGGCGACGATCCCTTATCAAAAGCCCTGCGCGGCCTGATCGACCATGTGGCGCGCCAGGACGAGCAGATCGAACGCCTCACCAACACCATGCGCGAGGCCGGCCTGTGCTGTCCGAAGGTCGCCGAGGGTGATAAACTCGATTCGGAACAACTGAACCGACTGGTCGACTGAGGAAACGCATGACGAATGAAACGACGGGCACGCCCGACGGCGCTGTATTGGACCCGATGGAAATCCGCGTGCTCGCGGTACTGGCCGAAAAAGAGGCGCTCACGCCCGATAACTACCCGATGTCGGTCAACGCCATCGTCAACGGCTGCAACCAGCTGTCGAGCCGCGACCCGATCATGCAGATGACCGACGAGCTAGTGCAGGATACCCTGCAGCGGCTGATCGAGAAAAAGCTCGTCAGCGCCATCTCGCAGGCCGGCGCCCGCGTGGTGAAGTACGAGCACCGCATGCGCATCAAGTGGACCCTGGAGCAGGACAAGGTCGCGGTGCTCAGCATCCTGATGCTGCGCGGCCTGCAGACCGCCGGCGAGATCCGCACCCGCACCGGCCGCCTGTTCGAGTTCAAGAGCGTGCAGGACGTCGAGGCCGTGCTGCAGTTCCTGATCGATAAATATCCACCGCTGGTCGCGAAACTCGACCGCGCGCCGGGCACCAAGGAAGCGCGCTACGGCCACCTGCTGGGCGGCGAACTGGCCGCCTACGAGCCGCCCGCCGCCGGCGCCGGCCTCGGCGGAGGCGGCGCCAGCCGCGTCGGTCAGCTGGAACAGGAAGTCGCCGCACTACGCGGCGAGCTCGAGGAACTCAAGGCGCAGTTCGAGGCGTTTCGCCAGCAGTTCCAGTAGCCGGCGCCGCTTCTTTCGCTTCTGCCGGCTCGGCAAACGTCAGCTCGACCAGCGCGTCGTCGCTCCAGCTGGCGTTCCCGATCGGTACCTGGAAGGTATGACCCTTCACTTCCAGTTTCGCCGAGCGCTTGCCGTCTACTAGCACCGCCCCCAGCAGCGGCTGGTCGCTGCGGAAGGGGAAATGCGCCTTCCTGCTTACGTTCTCCCAGCGGAAATCCTCGGGGTCGCCGAAGAAGTTGCACCAGTCGGTGCGCAGCAGGATGGTGTTGATGGTCATCACCCAGAAGGTCGGGATCTCGGCCTTGGCCATCGCCACGGTCACCTTGCACTCCAGCCGCAGGTCGCCCAGGCGGCGCTGGTGGGCGGCCAGGCCCGGCGTGCGGATGTCGGGGTCGGTCCGGTAGGCGCGGCGCTTGCGGTTCAGTTCCAGCTCGCTCTCCGCGTCCTCGGCGGCATCAACGCGCGGCACCACGAAGCGCCGGTCGGCGTCGATCGTGATCGGCAGTTGGTAGCCGCCGTCGCCCACCAGGCGGAGCGCCAGCGGCCGCGCCGACTCGTCCTTCCCCTGCGGGCGCAGCCGGAAATGCAGCCGTTCGGCCCTTGGTGCCAGCTGCCGGTGGCGCTCGAAGGCGTCCAGGCCGGCCAGGATGACCTTGTACTTGCGCACTTCCGGATTGCGCATGGCGTTCACATGCACGGGTTCCAGTTGGCGGACCGGCTTGTCCTCCGCGGCAGCGCTGCCGCAGAGGAGCAGGGCCCCGAGTGCTATCGCTGACAGGGCGCGCACGGAATCAGCCCTCGTCGCGCCAGCGGCGCAGGCGCATGGCAGCGTAGATCATCGCGGCGCCCGCCACGGCGGCGACCCAGGTGCTCGGGTGGCTCAGCGTGGAGTAGGACAGGCCGAGCAGGGTGGTCGGGTCCAGGCCGTACTGCTGGTTGATGGTCTCGATGTCGCCGTAGGACAGCCAGATGCCCGGCACCAGCCCGGCCAGGCCGCGCAGCACGACTTCCTGGACGAACCAGTCGACGTCGATGACCGAGTTCGACACGTGGCCGACGATGATGTTGAACCACTTCAGCAGCAGGGCCACGACCAGCGGCGTGCCGACCGCCCACAGGAAGACCTTGGAGCGCGCCCAGCTCGACACCATCAGCAGCCAGCCGACGGTCGGCAGCGCCCAGACGACGTACAGGGGCAGGAAGGCCAGCAGGTACAGCGGACCGAGGTACAGGTTCGGTTCCATCAGCACCGGTGCGAACAGGTTGACGCCCTTGCCGGCGGCGCTGATCATGCCCAGCACCAGCAGGGCCAGGCCGGTCACCACGCCGATGGCGATCGTGATCAGGGGCGCCACGACCAGTGCGGTGGCGGCTTTCGACAGCACGGTGTCGCGGTCCGACAGCGGCAGCGACTTCCAGAACAGGATGCTGCGGTCGCGGCGGTCGTCGTGCAGGGCGGCCAGGCAGTAGAAGAACACCACCACGGCCAGCACGATGAACAGCGGCGCCGCCAGGCCGAGGTAGCCGGAGGCCGCGACATGCGCGATCTTGTAGCGCAGCGCCGGCGGGATGCCCTGGATCGAGACGACGTTGTGGCCATTGATCTGGATGGCTTCGCTGCCGCCGAAAGCCATGGCGTACATGAAGCCGCCGCCCACCAGCAGCAGCATCGCCGAGGCGACCGCGACCGGGGTCCAGAAGAAGGCGCCCTTGTGCTCCCAGAACTCGCGCCGGAGCAGCCATTTCATCGTTTTCATGCGTAGGTTCCTTTCATGGTTGCCACGAACAGGTCGGCAACGCTGGGATTGCGGGTCTCGCCGAGCTGGGCGAGCTGGGCGCGCGACACGCCGCCCGGTGCGCCCGAATCGAACAGCATCACCGACTTGCCGAACACGGTGCGCTTGTCGAGCGGGGCCAGGGCATTGGCGGCATTGAGCTTGTCGGCCGGGACCATCACTTCGGTGTAGCGCTCGCCGATCTCTTCCATCGAGGCGGACAGCACGATCTTGCCTTCGCGGATGAACATCAGGTCGGTGAGGATGTGCTCGACTTCCTCCACCTGGTGGGTGGTGATGACGATGGTCTTCTGCTCGTCGAAGTAGTCTTCCAGCAGGTTCTGGTAGAACTGCTTGCGGTACATGATGTCCAGGCCCAGCGTGGGTTCGTCCAGCACGAGCAGCTTGGCGTCGATGGCCATCACCAGCGCCAGGTGCAGCTGCACGATCATGCCCTTCGACATTTCCTTGACCTTCATGGTCGGCTTGAGCTTGGTGTGCGCGATATAGCGTTCGGCCTTTTCGCGGTTGAAGCGCGGATGCACGCCGGCCACGAAGTCGATCGCGTCCTTCACGCGCAGCCAGCGCGGCAGGATCGCGACGTCGGCGATGAAGCAGACTTCCTTCATCAGGTCGTCGCGCTGGGTGCGCGGGTCGAAGCCCAGCACCGTCAGCTGGCCGTCGAAGGGAATCAGGCCGAGGGCGGCTTTCAGGGTGGTGGTCTTGCCGGAGCCGTTGGGGCCGATCAGGCCGACGATGCGGCCGGCGGGGATGTCGAAATCGATGCCGTCGACGGCGGTACGCTTGCCGTAACGCTTGGTCAGGCCGCGTGCTTCGATAACGGCATTCATGCTGAACCTCCCGGAGCGTTGTTGCCGGAGGCATTGAGCAGCTGCTCGACGTTCAGGCCAAGGCGGCGGATGCGTTCGACCATGGCGGGCCATTCCTCGCGGATGAAGCGCTCGCGTTCTGTGGCCAGCAGTTTTTCGCTTGCTCCTTCGGTGACGTACATGCCAATTCCCCTTCGTTTTTCTACCAGGTTCTCGTCGACCAGCTCCTGGTAAGCCTTGGAGACAGTGATCGGATTCAGTTGATATTCGGCCGCGATCTGGCGGACCGAGGGCAGGGCGTCGCCGGCTTTCAAGATACCGTCGAGCATCATGCCCACCACCCGCTCCTTGAGCTGGCGGTAAATGGGTGTGTTGTCATTCCAGCCGACTGTCATGTCCAGTCCTCCTCGGTCGTAGTGCTGCATGGTTCATCTGCCTCTCCCTCGCTTATGCTGATTGGGTGATGTGTTGAAGTGGTGTTGTAGTGAAGTATAACAGCGACTTGGCAAATGTAAACATACATATTGAACAAAAACGCGGGCGCGGCTTGTCCGGCCACTTTGGTAGGATGGGGAATCGATCAAGGAAGGAGGGAAGGATGCTGACGTGCCCGAACTGCGGCGTCTCGCCGCTGACGCATGCGATCAGGGAAATGCATTACACCTACAAGGGGCGGAGCACGACGATCCCGGACGTCGTCGTCGAGCATTGCGTCGGCTGCAAGGAGGTCATGTTCGCGCAGGGCGAGCACGAGCATTACGGCGAACTGGTCGCGGCCTTCCGCAAGCAGGTGGATGCGCAGGAGCTCAAGACGATCCGGGCCATGCGCAAGGGGCTGGGGCTGACCCTGCAGAAGGCCGACGAACTGTTCGGCGACGCGGCGGGGGATTTTGCGCGCTTCGAGTCGGGCGAGGCGCATGCGCCGGTGGCGCTGGTGAAGCTATTGCGGCTGCTGGGCAAGCACCCCGAGCTGCTCGATGAAGTCCGGTAAATCGTGGCGGGTGAGGGGGACCCGCGTGGCCCGCTCCGCCCCCCCCCCAATCCCCCGCCGCGTCGCCGAACAGTTCGTCGGCCTTCTGCAGGGCCCCCGCCGCTGCGCCACCCACACCCCGACCGCCACCACCGGCACCAGAATCCCCAGCATCAGATCCGGATTGATCGGCACCCCGGCCGCCTTGGCCGCCTTCCCCGCATAGC
>NZ_JNNN01000055.1:0-2469 GCF_000735635.1 Massilia sp. LC238
ACGTAAGCGTCAAATCAGCACCGTCTAGACACTGAACGGCGCCGGTCGCAAAGTAGCCCCCACTAAATTTTGGTGGGGACTATCTTGGAAAGCGAAGTTGAACACAGCAGGCGTCGGCGTAGCACGAACTACCCGCTCGAGTTCAAGCGGCAGCTGGCGCAGCAGGCGTGTGATCCGTCGGTGAGTGTGTCGCAGCTGGCCCTGCAGCATGGACTGAATACGAACATGCTGTTTCGCTGGCGACGCCAGTTGATAGCGGGCCAGCTTGACCAGGCCGAGTTGGTGCCGGTAACACTGGCACAGGCTTCGCCGATCAGCAAAGGCCCGGCCGGTAGCGGGGTAATCGAGATCCGCATTGGCGAGGCAGCGGTGCGTATCGAGGGCAGTCCGGATCCGGCAACACTGACGCTGGTTCTGAAAGGGTTGCGCGCATGATCGGTCTTCCTGCCGGTACGCGCATCTGGCTGGCTGCCGGCGTCACCGACATGCGCTCGGGATTCAATGGCCTGGCCTCGAAGGTGCAAACGGCCCTGGAAGAAGATCCATACAGCGGCCACGTGTTCGTGTTCCGCGGACGGCGCGGTGACCTGATCAAGGTGCTGTGGTGGACCGGCGACGGCCTGTGCCTGCTGTGCAAGCGCCTGGAACGCGGGCGCTTCGTCTGGCCTCAGGCAAACAGCGGCAGCGTCACGCTGACGCATGCGCAGTTGTCGATGCTGCTCGAGGGGATCGACTGGCGCCGGCCTGAGCGCACCTGGCGACCGGAGTCGGCCTTGTAAACCTGCCGAGATCCACGTAAACTTGGACGCATGCTCAACGCCGCCGACCTGCCCGACGATATCGCTGCCTTGAAGGCCATGCTGCTGGCCAGCGAGGCGCGTGCCGCACGAATCGAAGCGTATGCGGAACAAAGCGAAGCGCAGCTGGCATATCTGACTGCTGAACTGTCGAGACGCACCGCCGAGATCGAGCATTTGAAGCTAGTGCTGGCCAAGCTGCGGCGCATGCAGTTTGGGCGCAAATCGGAAAAGCTCGATCAGCAGATCGAGCAGCTGGAGCTCCAGCTCGAAGATCTCGAAGCGGAAGAGGCTGTGGCCGAGGCGCAGGCACCGATGGAGCTAGCCCCTCGCAAGAAGGCCGAGCGCAAGCCATTGCCACCGCATTTGCCGCGTGAAGAACGGGTGCAGGCACCGGCCGGCGATGCGTGCCCGGACTGCGGCGGAAATTTGAAACACCTGGGCGAAGACGTGTCAGAGCAGCTTGAATACGTGCCGGCCAGCTTCCGCGTGATTCGCCATGTGCGTCCCAAGCTGGCATGTGCCTGCTGCGATACGATCGTGCAGGCTCCGGCGGCCAGCCGCCCCATCGAACGCGGCCTGGCCGGGCCGGGTCTGCTGGCCCACGTGCTGGTGGCGAAATTCGCTGACCACCTGCCGCTGTACCGCCAGAGCGTGATCTACGCCCGCGAAGGCGTGGAGCTCGAGCGCAGCCTGCTGGCCAGCTGGGTCGGTGCCGCCGGCACGCTGCTGCGTCCCCTGGTTGATGCGCTGCGTCGCCATGTCTTCGCCGCAACGAAGCTGCATGCCGACGACACGCCGCTGCCGGTGCTCGCTCCGGGCAATGGCAAGACCCGCACGGCGCGCCTGTGGACCTATGTGCGCGACGACCGCCCCAGCGGCGACGCTAGCCCGCCAGCGGTGTGGTTTGCCTACTCGCCCGACCGCAAGGGCGAGCATCCGCAAGGCCACCTCGCCGATTTCCACGGCGTGCTGCAGGCCGATGCCTATGCCGGCTTCAACGCCGTGTACGAAAGTGGCCGCGTACTGGAAGCTGCTTGCTGGGCACATGCGCGCCGCAAATTCTATGACCTGCACGCAGCGCGGCCCACATCGCTCACTACCGAGGCACTGCGCCGGATCGGCGAGCTGTATGCCATCGAAGAGAATATCCGCGGCAAGCCGCCGGACGAACGACGCGCCGCACGCCAGTTGCACGCGAAACCACTGCTCGACGACCTGGAGCGCTGGCTGCACGCCACGCTCTCCACGCTGTCGCGCAAATCCGATACGGCAGCGGCAATCCTCTATGCCCTCAAACTGTGGCCGGCACTGACTTGTTATGTCGACGACGGCCGCATCGAGATCGACAACTCGGCCGCCGAGCGGGCGCTGCGCGGTATCGCGCTGGGCCGGCGCAACTTCCTGTTTGCCGGCGCCGACAGCGGCGGCGAACGCGCTGCTGCCATGTATGGGCTGATTGGAACGGCCAGGCTGAACGGTATCGACCCCGAAGCCTGGTTGCGCCATGTGCTGACGCATATCGCCGATCATCCTGTGAACCGGGTCGACGACTTCCTGCCCTGGAACTGTGCCGCCAAGCTGGCCGGCTGAACTCCGCTTCCCAGCGGTGTAGCAAGCATCATCTCGTTTTTGCTACCGGTGCTCAAGACGGTGCTGGGATGACGCTTAC
>NZ_JNNN01000056.1:0-10770 GCF_000735635.1 Massilia sp. LC238
CGACACGCGCCAGCCACGGTTTGAAGCTTGCCGCCTGCATTGCCACCTCCACTGTCGATCGGACAGTGGTTTGACATCGGTTCAGCTCAACAGTTCAAGATCTCCAACACCTAACGGTGACAGCGCCTTTTTTATTGCGCATCCTCCAACGACGATTTGATCGAATTGATCACATGGCAAACAAAATATGCATACACGGTTACATTTGCAAACATTATTTGCACATTTGTGCATAGTGAAAAATTGCAGTAAACGTATCCCAGCTGCAATAATTGCGCCGTGCTCGGGAATCGCCCCAGCGCATCAACGAAAGAAAGAGGCACATAATATGTTCAAGAAAATCGCAGCTGCCAGCGCCCTGCTCATCGCTTCCTCGGCCGCTTTAGCCGCCCAACCGAATACTTTCTACGCCGGCGGGGATGTCGGCAAGACCAAGGTCGACGACGTTTCCAAGCGCGACACCAGCGTCGGCGGCTTCGTCGGCTACAACTTCCACCAGAACTTCGCCGTGGAAGCCGGCTACCGCCGCCTGGCCGACTACGACATCTATGTCGGCAGCCCGAGCACCGCCTTCATGGAAGGCAGCGCGAAGCTTGACCAGGCCCACCTGTCGCTGGTCGGCAGCCTGCCGGTGGCGCAGAACCTCAGCCTCTACGGCCGCCTCGGCGTCAACCGCCTGGAAGCCAAGGTCAGCTCGGCCGGCTTCAGCGCCAAGGACTCCACCACCAAGGCCCTGTACGGCGTCGGCCTGAGCTATGCCTTCACCCCGGCCGTCTCGGCGCGCCTCGAAGTGCAGAAGCCTGCCAGCGACGCGACCAACCTGAGCGCCGGCGTCGCCTTCCAGTTCTGAAGAAAGGGAGCGCCATGTTCAAGAACATCGCAGTCGCAGCCGCCCTGATCGCCGCGTCCTCGGCCAGCTTCGCCGCCCAACCCGGCAGCTTCTATGCGGGCGCCGACATCGGCCGCACCAAGATCACCGATGTCGACGGTCGCGACACCAGTTTCGGCGGCTTCGTGGGCTACAGCTTCCATCCGAACTTCGCCGTCGAACTGGGGCAGCGCCGCCTGTTCGAGCGCGACTATCGCTGGGGCAGCGACGGTGCGAACCTGCGCGCCGACCAGACCTCGCTGTCGCTGGTGGGCAGCATGCCGATCGGGGAAAGTTTCAGCGTCTACGGCCGTCTTGGCGCGGCCCGCATCCAGGAGCGTTTCAGCACCGGGGGCTTCACCAACAAGGATTCGACCACCAAGGCGCTGTACGGCATCGGCCTGAGCTATGCGATCAGCCCGGCGATCGCGGCGCGCGTGGAGGTGCAGAAGATCTCCCAGCAGGCGACCAACCTGAGCACCGGTTTGTCCTTCCAGTTCTGAGCGGCTTCGCCCTCTTCCAAGCCCGGCGCTGCCGGGCTTTTTTGCGTCCCGGATGAACTAGGCAGCGCTGCGGCGCGGCGCCGACAGCACGGTGCCGAGCCGCAGCGCCGTATCGACCACGCTCTCGATCGCCGGTGCATAGCCGTTGTCGATCCAGCGCAGCGCGATGTGGATCACGCCGCCGACCACCCCGGCCTGGAGCAGCTCGTCGTCCGGTGCGCCGGGTGCGGCCACGATGCGCGCCACCTCGCGCCCGATCGCGCGCAGCGCCGCATCGAAGGCCAGGTCCACCGCCCGGCTGACGCCGCGGATCTCCACCAGGAACACCCGCGCCGACTGCGGCTCGCGCTGCAGCGCGGCGAAATAGGCATGCAGCATGGCGCGCGAGCGCGCGATGCGTCCGCGTCCCGCTTCCCTGGCGGCGCGCGTGATTTCTCCCAGGACTGAATAGGTCACGGCATTGAAGGAGTCGATCAGCAGCGCTTCGCTATTGGGGAAGGATTCGTAGAAGTAGCGCTCGGTCAGGCCGGCCGCCTCGCAGACCGCCTTGACGGTGGCCTGGTGGTAGCCGCGCTCGCCATAGACGGCAATGGCCGCGGCAATGAGGCGCGCGCGGCGGTCGGCGCGCCGCTCTTCCTGGGACAGCCCGCGGTAGGAGCGGGTGGTGGTGAGCTCTGCTTTCATGGCTACATTCTACACAGAAACTTGTACCCAAACTTGTCACCGTGATTCTGACAATGTACAGTGTCAATATAAAAAACACACCGAGACACCATGCATCCACCCGCATCCTCTTCTCCTGCAGCGGGCGCTGCGCAGGAAGCCCCGCTGGATGTGCTCATCGTCGGCGCCGGACTGTCCGGCATCGGCGCCGCCAGCGCCCTGCAGCAGGGCTGCCCCGGCAAGCGCTACGCCATCCTCGAGGCGCGCGAGGCCATCGGCGGCACCTGGGACCTGTTCCGCTATCCCGGCATCCGCTCGGATTCCGACATGTACACGCTCGGCTATGCCTTTCGGCCCTGGCTGGATGCCAAAGCGATCGCCGACGGCCCCGCCATCCTCGACTACGTGCGCGGCACCGCGCGCGAGCATGGCATCGAGCCGCACATCCGCTACGGCCACAAGGTGGTTGGCGCAAGCTGGTGCTCGAAAGACGCGCTGTGGACCGTGCAGGCGCGTTTGCACGACGGCACGACGCGCACGCTGCAGGCCCGTTTCCTCTACCTGTGCAGCGGCTACTACAGCTATGACGAGGCCTACCGCCCGCGCTTCGAGGGCGAGCAGGATTTCTCCGGGCGCATCGTGCAGCCGCAGTTCTGGCCCCAGGACCTCGACTACAGCGGCAAGCAGGTGGTGGTGGTCGGCAGCGGCGCCACCGCCGTCACGGTGGTGCCGGCGATGACCGACCGCGCGCTGCATGTGACCATGCTGCAGCGTACCCCGACCTACGTCGTGGCCCGGCCCTCGCGCTACCGCTTCGCCCAGCGCATGCAGGCTTTGCTCCCGCAGGGGCTGGCCTATGCGCTGACCCGCTGGCGCGTGCTCGGCGAGAGCATGTTCCTGTACTGGCTCGCGCGCAGCAAGCCGGACCTGGTCAAGCGCAAGATCGTCGAGATGGCCGGCCACCAGCTCGGTTCGCCGGAGGCGGCGGCACAGCACTTCACCCCGAGCTACAAGCCCTGGGACCAGCGCGTCTGCGTGGTGCCGGACGGCGACCTGTTCAAGGCGATCCGCCTCGGGCGCGCCTCGGTGGTCACCGACCGCATCGCGCGCTTCACCAGGGGCGGCATCCTGCTGCAATCCGGACGCGAGCTGGCGGCCGACCTCGTTGTGATGGCGACCGGCCTCACCCTGAAGCTGTTCGGCGGCGCCACCCTGGTGGTGGACGGGCGCGTGCTCGACCCCAGCCGCGCCATGTCCTACAAGGGCATGATGCTGAGCGGCGTCCCGAACTGCGCGCTGGCCTTCGGCTACACGAATGCCTCCTGGACCCTGAAGGCCGACCTGACGGCCGCCTGGGTGTGCCGCCTGCTGCGCCACATGGACGCCCGCGGCCAGGCCATCGCGGTGGCGCAGCGCGACCCGGACGTGCCGGAAGTCCCCTTCCTCGACTTCAATTCGGGCTACGTCGAGCGGGCCCGCCACCTGCTGCCCAAACAGGGCGCGCGCAAGCCCTGGCAGGTCTACCAGAACTACCTGCGCGACCTCCTGACCATCCGCTTCGGGCGCATCGAGGACGGCGTGCTGCGCTTCGGTCAGCCGGGAGCCATGCCATGAAGCTCGCCAATCGGGTCGCCGTCGTCACCGGCGCCGGCGGCGGCATCGGACGCGCCACCGCTTTTGCCCTGGCCCGGCGCGGCTGCCACCTGGCCCTGGCCGACATCGACGGCGCGGCGGCCAGCGAGGCAGCCAGGCAAGCCCGGGCGCTCGGGGTGCGCGCCTCCAGCCACCGCCTGGATGTGGCCGACCGCGCTGCCGTGCGCCTGCTGCCGGCCGAGGTGCTGGACCTGCACGGCCGGGTCGACCTGCTGGTCAACAATGCCGGTGTCGCGCTCGGCGGCAGCTTCGAGCAGGTGGCCGAAGAAGATTTCGACTGGCTCATGGAGATCAACTTCCATGGCGTGGTCCGGATGACGCGCGCCTTCCTGCCCCACCTGCACCGGAGCGACGACGCCCGCATCGTCAACCTCTCCAGCATCTACGGCATCGTTGCGCCGCCGGGCCAGAGCGCCTATGCGGCCAGCAAGTTCGCCGTGCGCGGTTTCAGCAATGCGCTGCGCCACGAGCTCGAGGGCTGTACGGTGGCGGTCAGCGTGGTGCATCCGGGCGGTGTGGCGACCGCGATCGCGAACAACGCGCGCGTTCCGAAAGACGCGCCGGAGCAGGACATCGCGCACGGCCGCGCGAGCGCGCAGCGCCTGCTGCGCATGCCGCCCGAGCAGGCCGGCGAGATCATCGTGCGCGGCATCGAGCGGCGCCGGGCCCGCATCCTGGTCGGCGGCGACGCCAGGTTCGTCGCCCTGCTCGAACGCCTGAGCCCCGTCCATTACTGGCGAGTCCTGAAGAAAGCGAGCGCACGATGAAGCTGCACCTCCTGCTGGCCGTCCTTGGCGGCTTCGCGCTGCTGCTCCTCCTGCTGGCCGCGTTCAGCCGCCGCACCGCGCGCCGTATCGAGGCCTTCCTGCCGCCCGCAGGCGGCTTCGTCGAGGTGGAAGGGGTGCGCCTGCATGTGCGCGACGAGGGCAGCAGCCCGGCCATCCTGCTGATCCACGGGCTTGGCGGCCAGATGGCGCATTTCAACTACGGCGCCGTGCGCACGCTGTCGAGCCGCTACCGCGTGCTGGCGGTGGACCGGCCGGGTTCCGGCTGTTCGACGCGTCCTGACGGGATGGCGGCGGACCTGTCGACCCAGGCGCGCGCCATCGCCGCGCTGATCGACCAGCTGGGACTGGAGCGGCCGACCGTGGTCGGGCATTCGCTGGGCGGCGCGACTGCGCTCACCCTGGCGCTCGAGCACCCGCGGCAGGTCGGCGCCCTGGCGCTGCTGGCGCCGCTCAGCCACGCGCCGCAGGCAGTGCCGGCCGTGTTCCGCTCGATGACCATCGAAACCGCCTGGCTGCGCCGCCTGTTCGCGGCGACGCTGGCGGTCCCGCCCGGCATCGTCACGAGCAAGGGCATCCTGCGTGAGGTATTCGGCCCGGAAAGCGCACCGCCCGACTTCGCGACCCGCGGCGGCGGCCTGCTCGGCCTGCGCCCGGGAGCATTCCTGGCCGGCTCGGCCGACGTGCAGGCCCTGGCCGGCCACATGCCGCGCATCGAAGGCCGCTACGGCGAGCTGCGCATGCCTGTGCACGTACTGTTCGGCCGCGGCGACCGCCTGCTCGACTGGCGCGCCAACGGCCAGGCGCTGGTGGGCAAACTGCCGGATGGGCGGCTACAACTGGTCGAGGGCGGACACATGCTGCCAGTGACCCAGCCGGAGCTCACCACAGGCTTCATCGAAGGCGTGGTCGCGGCGCGCCCGGTACTGGCAGGCTAATATGCCGCCCATGAACATCATCCAGACCCCACGCCTGCTGCTGCGCACCTGGGAAGCGAGCGACGCCCAGGCCTTCTGGGAACTGAACCAGGACCCGCGCGTGACCGAGTTCCTGCCCGGCCCGCTCACGATGGCGCAAGTGGAAGCCTTCATCGCCTCCCAGCAGGATCTGTACACGCGCAGCGGCGCCTGCTATTTCGCCGTCACGTTGGCGGCGAGCGGCGCACTGGCCGGTTTCGTCGGACTGAAGCGTCATGAAGCCGGGCTCCCATTCGCTCCCTGCACCGACATCGGATGGCGCCTCGCGGCCCGCTACTGGGGCCAGGGTGTGGCCGGCGAGGCGGCGCGCGCCTGCCTGCGCTTCGGCTTCATGGAGCTCGGACTGAGCGAGATCGTCTCCTTCACGGTACCGGCTAACCTGCGCTCGCGCGCGCTGATGGAAAAGCTGGGCATGCGCGAAGACAGCGGGGGCGCATTCGCGCACCCGGCCCTGGCGGCAGACCACCCGCTGTCGCGGCACCTGCTGTACCGCCTGCGCCGCACGGAAGCGCCGGCCGGCGCCGCTAGCACCGCCTAGCGCTCGCGCGGCGCGGTGCCCTGGTCGTACTGGTCGGAATCGGTCTGGCCGCTGGGCATGTTTCCCTGCTGGCCCGCCTGCTGGCCGGACTGCTGGCTCCCTTGCTGACCCGACTGGCGGCTGGCGCCGCTGCCCTTGCCGATCCCTTCCATCCCGGTCTGGATCTGGCCGCCCTGGCTGCCGCCGCTGAAGGCCTGGTCGGCCTCCTGGTGGGTGGTGTCGCCGGCGAGCAGATCGTCGGAGCGGCTGGCCGACTGCTGGCTGCCCTGATTCTCACTGCCCATCTGGCCGATATCCCCGGTGCCGCCGGCGCCCATGCTGCCGGCGCTGCTGGTGCCGTCGCGGGTTACCTGGTCGTAATTACGTCCTTTGGCGTCCTTGCCTTCGCTCTGCATCGACATGCTGGCCTCCTTGTCATGGAATAGGCGTTCCATGATAGCCCGGCCGGCGCCGCGCACCAATAGTCCGCGGCCGGAGCCGGCTGTAGGACCAGGCCGGCTGCTCAGGCCGTGACGCCCTGCTGGCCCAGGACCTGCACCAGGCTCTGCAGGTCGTAAGGCTTGCGCAGCACCACCGCATCCGGCCAGTTGGCTACCTCCCCGTGGCCGGTGGCGAACACGATGCGCACGCCCGGCGCGTTGCAGCGCGCCTGCGCCGCGAGTGCATCGCCCCACATGCCGGGCAGCTGCACGTCGGTGATCAGGACGTCGGTGCCGGCCGTGATCAAGGGCAGCGCCGCCTCGGCGTCGGGCGCCGACTGCACCCGGTGACCCAGGTGTTCGAGCAGCGCCGCGGTATTGGTGCGGATGCTCTCCTCGTCCTCGACCAGGACGATCGACAGGCTGCTGCTCCTGGCCTGCTGGTCCGGCGGTGACGGCGGCGCCTCGGGCCGGCGCTTCTGCCCGGCCAGCACCTGGCGGATGCGCCGCGCCAGGCGTTCACGGGTGTAGGGCTTGCCCAGCAGCTCGACGCCCGGATCCAGGCGGCCGCCGTGCACGATGGAATTCTCGGTATAGCCCGAGGTGAACAGGACCGCCAGGTTCGGCAGGCGTTCGCGCGCCATGCGCGCCAGCTCCGGGCTGCGCAGGCGCCCCGGCATCACCACGTCGGTGAACAGCAGGTCGATCGGCACGCCGCTGTCGATCACCGCCAGCGCACTGGCGGCGTCGGGCGCCTTCAGCACGCGGTAGCCCAGGCCGGACAGCATCTCGACCACGGTGGCGCGCACCGCCTCGTCGTCCTCGGCCACCAGGATGGTCTCGCTGCCGCCCACGGCCTGCTGCGACTCGAGCGGACCGAGCGGCTCCTCGGCGGCCGTCGAGCGCGGCAGGTAGAGCTTGACGGTGGTGCCCTGCCCCACCTCGCTGTAGATCTTCACGTGGCCGCCGGACTGCTTCACGAAGCCGTACACCATCGACAGGCCCAGGCCGGTGCCCTTGCCTTCTTCCTTGGTGGAATAGAAGGGCTCGAAGGCGCGGCTGGCGACTTCCGGCGGCATGCCGCAGCCGGTGTCGGTCACCGCCAGCATCACGTACTGGCCGGGAATCACGTCGCCGTGCGCGCGGCAGTACAGGTCGTCGAGGATCGCATTGGTGGCTTCGATCGTCATGCGCCCGCTGCCATCCATCGCGTCGCGCGCGTTGATGGCCAGGTTCAGCAGCGCGTTCTCGACCTGGGCCACGTCCACCGCCGTGTTCCACAGGCCGCCCGAGATCACCATCTCGATCTCGATCTCTTCGCCCAGCGAGCGGCGCAGCAGGTCTTCCATGTTCGCCACCAGGCGGCTGATCCTGATGACCTTGGGCTCGAGCGGCTGGCGGCGCCCGAAAGCCAGCAGGTAGCTGGCCAGCTTGGCGCCCTTGTCCACCGCCGAGCGCGCGCTCTCGATCCAGCGCGCGCAGTCGGCTTTGGCCGCGCCGCGCGCTTGCTCTGCCATCTGCAGCAGCTGCAGGTTGCCGGAGATAATCTGCAGCAGGTTGTTGAAGTCGTGTGCCACGCCGCCGGTCAGCTTGCCGATGGTTTCCATCTTCTGCGCCTGCTGCAGCGCCAGCTCGGTGCGGCGGATGGTCTCGAGCTGCTCGCGGTCGGCCGTGATGTCGCGTCCGATCGCATGGACGTAACGCTCGTCCGGGGCCGCGGTCCAGGACAGCAGGCACCAGCTGCCGTCCTTGCGGCGGTAGCGGTTCTCGAACTTGTTCACGTAGTTGCCCTGTCCCAGCGCCGCCATCTGGGCAATGGTAGAGGAGCGGTCCTCCGGATGCACCATCTCGAGGAAATTCTTGCCGAGGATGTCGGTTTCCTGCCAGCCCAGCAGCGCGCCGAAGGCGGGGCTGATCGCCTCGACCCGGCCGTCGAAGGCGCACACCAGCAGGATGTCCTTGGACAGCCGCCACATGCGGTCGCGCTCGGCCGTGCGCAGCGCCACCTGGCCCTGCAGGTCGTCGTTCAGGGCGGCGTAGCGCTGCGCCGTATTCTTCTGTTCCTCGATGTCGGTGTTGGTGCCGACCCATCCGGTCACCTGGCCGTCCTCGCCGCGCAGCGGCAGCGCGCGGTTCAGGTGCCAGCGGTAGCCGCCGTCGGCGCGGCGCAGCCGCACCTCGGCCTCGAACACGGTGCCGGTGGCCACCGCCTCGGTCCAGCGGCTGCGCAGCGCATGCAGGTCGCCGGGGTGCACCATGCGCCCCCAGCCATCGGCCACCAGTTCTTCGTGGCGGTAGCCGCTGTAGGCGAAGATCTTCTCGTTGAACCAGTCCAGGCGACCGGACGCATCGGCCGCCCAGACCTGGGCCGGCATGGCCTGGGCGAAGGTGCGGAAACGCTCCTCGCTCTCGCGCATCGCCTGCTCGGCGCGCACGCGCTCGGTGACGTCGTTGCCCTGCACGAAAATCCCGATGACCGAACCCTGCTCGTCGCGCACCGGCTGAAATACGAAGTCCAGGTAGTGCTGGCGACTGTCGCCGTCGGCGCCGGTCAGCCAGATCCCGGTGGCGGCGCCGGTATGCGGACTGCCGGTGGCATAGACCTGGTCGAGCAGCGCGACGAAGCCTTGCGAGGCCACTTCCGGCAAGACCTCGCGCACGCTGCGCCCGATGATGTCGGCGCGCTCCACCAGGCCGAGGTAGGCCTGGTTGACCAGTTCGTAGAGGTGTTCGGGGCCGGTGAGCATGGCCATGAAGCCGGGCGCCTGGGCGAACATGGCGCGCAGGCGGTCCTGCTCGCCGGCCAGGCGGCGCTGGGCGCGCACCTTGTCGGTGGTTTCCACCACCAGCGCCAGCACGCCGGCGACGCTGCCGTCGTCGGCCACGATCGGCGAATAGTCGAGGCTGAGCCAGACCTGCTCCGGTTCGCCGTGGCGGCGCAGGCACAGTTCGGCGTCCTGGTAGGACAGCGTGCCGCCAGCCATGCAGACCCGCATCACGTTGTCGTTGAAGTCGGCTTCGTCGGGCCAGCTCTCGCGCACGGGCACCCCCAGCTGCTGCGGATGGCGCTCGGCGGCGATGAGGGCGTAGCCGTCGTTGTAGATCATGACGCCGTCGGGGCCCCACATGCTCACCATCGGCATCGGCGAACGCAGGATCAGGTCGACCGTACTGCGCAGCAGCGGCGGCCATCCGGCGATGGGTCCGAGACTGGTGGCGCTCCAGTCGAATGCGTCGATGAGCTTGCCAAGTTCGCCTCCGCCCTGGGCGAAGGGTCTGGGTATTGCGACTTCCGGGTGCGCCATGCTGGTTCGTTTCCGTTTGTAGAACGGCAATTGTAATATCCCGGTGCATACAATGAAACACGAATGTGTCGTGTCATTACGCGCGCAAGACACAACCGATCCGCTGACGGTATGTACAATCCTGCCATCGCCCCACCCGGCACCCGCAGAAAGCATGCATGACACCCGATCTTCGCGCCCTGGTCGTCTTCGCCGATTCGTCGCTGCACCGCTCGCGCATCAGCCGCCGGATTGCCGATGCCCTCGTCGGCCTGCCCGGGGTCCAGGTACAGGACCTGTACCAGCTGTATCCGGATTTCTACATCGACGTGCGCCGCGAACGCGAGCTGCTCAAGGAGCTAGACTCTATTCGAACTTGGTGTGGGCGCAAGTGTCGAATGATCACTATGAAGTGCCGAATGATGACTATGGAAACCACATTGGGCATTGGACACGCAGCGAAACTGCTGGGAATCACGGTCAAGACGCTGCAACGCTGGGAGCTCGAGGGGCGGCTGGTCCCGGTGGCGCGCATCGCCATCGCCCGCCGGCGTAATACGGAGAGCCAGCGGCGTGAGGCGCTGGAGAGTAAGCATGCTGCTGGCGCACCGGATCAGGATTGATCCCACGCTTGAGCAGCGCGATTATTTCGCGCGCGCGGCCGGTACCGCCCGCCGGGTCTGGAACTGGGCGCTCGCCGAATGGCAGCGCCAGTCCGCCGCAGGCGGCAAACCGAACGCGATGGCGCTCAAAAAACAGTTCAACCGGATCAAGTACTCGGCCCCGGCCTGGCTTGACGAGAACGGCCAGCCCTGGCTGCGCACCGTCCACCGCGACGCCCATGCGCAGCCATTCGCCAACCTCGCCAGGGCATGGACCCGCTACTTCGAGCAGCGCCGTGCAGGAAGGCCGGCGTACCCGCCGGTATTCAAGAAAAAGGGCCGCTGCCGCGATAATGCCGTTCAGTTAAGACTGAACGGCATTTTTATTTTGTCGTTGTAAACGCGCGGCAACGCTGTTAACCTTCGTCGCCATGTTCGACGACACTCTACATTTCCTGGCGAATCACCTCGAGGCTCC
>NZ_JNNN01000057.1:0-927 GCF_000735635.1 Massilia sp. LC238
GGCTTTGTTGAGCAAATCGAGTGAAGGCCGAGCTGACGCTGTTTGTAATCAGTTTTATAACACTGGGACCGTGACCGGGGTACCCAGCCGAGTGAAGCGGTTGAGCACGGCAGCGCGTATCTGCAATTCGGCCACCTGACGGTCGAAGTCGCGTGCCATGACCCGTTCGCCCAACAGCTTGAAGCAGCGAATTTTTGTTTCGACAAGACTGCGCCGGTGGTAGCCGCTCCACTTTTTCCAGATCGCCCGACCCAGTCTGCGCGTCGTGTGCAAGATCTCGTTGCGTGCATCGGCACCGCAGCGGTTCGCCTTCCAGGGCTTGGCGTTCTTGCGGGTTGGGATGATGGCATGGGCGGCGCGCAAGGCGATCGCCTCGTGACAGTCCTTCGTGTCGTAAGCGCCATCGCCACTAACGCTGGCGATGGACTCGTCGGCTGGAATTTGATCCAGCAGCGCTGGCAGGACAGGCGCGTCGCCGATACTGTTGTCGGTTACTTCCATCGCCCGGATCTCGAGCGTGGACGCGTCGATCCCGAGGTGCACCTTGCGCCACTGGCGGCGATAGTCCGCGCCATGCTTTTTCGTCTTCCATTCGCCTTCGCCCAACATCTTGATGCCCGTGCTGTCCACCAGCAAATGCAAGCCTGTCGTAGTCGGCGTGGCGCCAATGGCCACCTGTAGTGTTTTTTGCCGTCGACTTACCGTGCTGTAGTCCGGCACCGGCGAATGAAGTCCAGCCAAGCGCAGCAGGCTTTGCGCCATGCCCATGGCCTGCCGTAATGGTAAATTGAAGAGGCACTTGATGCTCAGGCAGAACTGGATCGCCTCGTCGCTGAACGTCTGGCTGCGCCCGCGCTTGCCGCTCGGCTGGCCGTGCCAGTTCATCTTCGGATCAAGCCAGATCAGCAGCGAACCGCGTGACTTGAG
>NZ_JNNN01000058.1:0-42537 GCF_000735635.1 Massilia sp. LC238
CCGGCGTCGCTCTTCGGACACCGTCACGACTTCGATGGTTTGGTTGTTTCTAGTCATACTCACAGTCTTATTCCTATCCGTAAGGATACAGCATCGACTGTGTCTGGTACTTCAAGGGGCTATCTCAAGGAAATTGGCTTTGCTCGCAAAATCGGATGCTTGCGAAATACGGTACGCCAACACGGAGCGACGGCAACGGACTACCAACTTAGGAGAGTTGTCGTTCTATCTCTCTTATGCGCCGCACATCCTGAGCCGGCGGCGCACCGAATAGGCGGCCGTATTCCCGACTAAACTGAGACGCGCTTTCATACCCTACTAGTCCGCTTGCGCTTCCCGCATCCATGTTCTCACTGAGCATAAGTTGCCGCGCTTGCTGCAACCGTAATTGCTTTTGGTACTGAAGCGGGCTCGTGCCGGTGATGGCGCGGAAGTGCTGCCTGAAAGTGGAAGGGCTCATATGCACCAATGCCGCCAGCTCATCCACCTGAATTGGTTGGGCAAAGTTTTGCTTGAGCCAGGCAACTGCCTTTGAAATCTGCTGACCAGGGGAGCCATCAGCAACCAGACGCTGCAGTTGTGGCCCGTGTGGGCCTGCAAGCAATCGGACGATAATTTCTCGTTTGATTAAGGGGGCGAGCATGATTACGAGCTCCGCCTGGTCATGCAACTCAACTAGCCGAACCAAATCTCCGGTAAGCCGCTCGTCCAACTGCTCGACCGTCAAGGGTCGAACACCTGTTCCACGGGCAGGTGCCGGTAGATGCATGTCCGCAGCCACTACGGCTATCTCCTGACTATCTAGCGTCAGCATGAGCCCAAGTAAGGGCTCTTGAGGAGTTGCACGGGTTACCCGTGAGATAACTGGAAGTTCAATGGAGGTCAGCATTGACTGCCCAGGACCGTAAGTGATGACTTCGTCGCCCAACAAAGCCTGTTTGTCCCCTTGAACCACGACGCCAAGGCCTAGGTTAAAGATGCAATGCAGGGGCTCCGTGGGCGTCTTGCGCCTGTGTAGCGAAAGCCCCGGGATGACTGTTTGATAGTCTCCGTCGCTTTGGGCAATTTTTGCGATTGCTTGCGCAAGAGAGAAAATTGCCGAAACTGCTGGGACATTAGGTGGCGTAGCGCTATTCACAGGTCGCGTCCTGATTCAATTCAACGTGGCAACTGTAGCATGGAACAGAGGGCCTTGACTGGACTAGCTCGTCCGAATCGTTGCTTTAGGCAAGATGTTCGCTGGTTTCGGCAACCAGATTGGAAACGCGGTCGATATACTTTCCACACGCTGTAACCGCTGTTCAACCGTCACGAGAACCTTATCATGAACAAAAATCCTTCGATTCAAGTCCCTAATAGCATTGGTCGCCGTCATGCTCTGTTTGGAGGCTCTGCCCTGGCCGCGTCACTGCTGATTCCCCAAATCGCTTCTGCCGCCGGAAAGTCAAAGGTCATGGCGACCGGAGTCCGAGTCCTAAATGTCAGCTTCAAGAACAATGGCATCGACATGGCAGGCAACCTGTACCTGCCGAAGGGTTTCAACAAAACGAGCAAGTATCCAGCCATCGTAAGTGTGCACCCAGGTGGTGGCGTGAAAGAACAGACTGCTGGTCTGTACGCAAGCAAACTGGCTGAGCAAGGCTTCGTTGCGTTGGCCTTTGATGCATCACATCAGGGAGCAAGCGGCGGGATGCCTCGGCTCCTGGACGACCCGATGCGCCGAGTGGCCGACATCTACAGTGCCGTCGATTACTTGACCTCGCTTGGCTACGTTGACGCTAGCCGTATTGGCGCTCTCGGCATTTGCGCTGGCAGCGGCACCGCCGTAAAGGCTGCTTCCTTGGAGCGGCGCATCAAGGCCATCGCCACCGTGAGCGCGGTTGATGTAGGTGCTGCTACGCGCAGAGGCTGGGAGGGCAAAGCGACGAAAGAGGAGCAGATTGCCATTCTTGATTCGGTGGCTAAACAGCGTAGTGCTGAAGCAGCCGGCGCCACACCGGCGTATGTCAATTACGTGCCCAAGGTGGGTGACAAGACGGCCCCTCGCGACCTTCAGGAAGCGGCTGATTACTATTTGACCCCACGTGGCCACCATCCGAATTCGCCCAATAAGATGCTCGTGACCAGCTTAAGCGCTCTGGTCGCGTTTACCGGATTTGACCGGGTGGACCTGCTTACCCAGCCACTCATGATTATTGCTGGCAGCGAAGCGGGCTCGCTGTGGCATAGCCAGGAACTTCATGCTAAGGCAACGGGGCGTAAAGAGCTGTACGTGGTTGACGGGGCTACGCACATGGACCTTTACGACGGCGCCGGCGCCGACACCGCGATGAAAAAATTGGCCCCGTTCTTCAATCGCACCCTTGCCTGACCAGTACTCTTCACCAATCTCGACCAAAACAAGCACCCTATGAGCAACAATAAAATCTGGTTTATCACTGGCGCAGGTCGTGGCCTTGGCGTGGAACTTACAAAGGCCGCCCTGGCAGCGGGGCACTCCGTTGTCGCGACAGGCCGCAATTCGGCCAAGGTTGCTGCCGCTGTTGGAGACCACCCAAATCTGTTGTGCCTGAAGCTGGATGTCACCCGTATCGATGAAGCCCAGTCTGCGGTCAACGCCGCGGTTGCGAGGTTTGGAGGAATCGACGTGCTGGTGAACAACGCGGGGAACTTCTACGCGGGCTTTTTTGAAGAGTTAAGCCCTGAGGAGGTTCGCAGCCAGCTCGAAACTCTTTTGTTCGGACCGATGAATGTCACCCGCGCCGTTCTGCCCACAATGCGCAGCCAGCGTACTGGCTTGCTGCTCAATATCTCTTCAACGGCTGGCATCGCTGGCGGAATGTACTGCTCGGCCTATGCTGCCGCAAAGTTCGGTCTTGAAGGCTGGACGGAGTCCCTCGCCGTTGAGATTGCTCCGTTCGGAATCCGCACGATGCTTGTCGAACCGGGCTTCTTCCGCACAGAACTACTTACCCCTGACTCGACTACCTTCGCGCAGCCCAGCATCCAGGACTATGCCGACCGTAGCAAGGCGACCAGCGACGCCTGGAGCGGGATGAGCGGCACGCAAGGCGGTGACCCCGCCAAGCTCGCCCGAGCCATCGTTCACTTGGCGGGACTCGAGGTGCCACCCACCAGATTCGCCGGGGGTTCTGATGCGGTTGGCGTGTTCAAAGCGAAAGCCCAAGCATTGCTTGCTGAAGCAGACGCATTTCGCGAGCTGTCGACGTCGCTTGCACACGATGAATGACTGAGCAAGTCCAATGAACCGACGGCAGCGCATGACCCTCTTCGCCTTGGCGCCTGTTCTACTTGGCGTATCAGCCTTTGTTGCCATGGCTCTAAAGGACCAAAGCTACAAGCCGAGTCCGGCGTACGCCCCCGTCGGTGAACCTAGCCAGAGAGCTGCGGTTGTCTATTACTCTCGCTCTGTTCATTCGGAAGCGGCCGCTCGCGAAATTGCTCGACTGTACAACGCCCCGATTGCTCGGATTACTTCAGACTACGCGCTGAGTTTCGCAGGTCAGAGCAAAGCGCTCACGGATGCCATTGGTGAAGCCTTGCCTGCGATTGAGGTGGAACCAATCGATTTACGTCCTGTTCAACGTGTCTACCTGGTATCGCCCACCTGGCTGTTCAGGCCCGCAACGCCGCTATGGGCCTACGTTCGGCAGACTGACCTGACCGGCAAGGAAGTTGTGCTGTTCACAACAGGCAATAGTCGTTTCAAGCAGAACGAGATTGATAAGTTCGGGAAGGAAGTAGAGGCGCGTGGAGGACGACTTATCCAACACGTCTTTATCAGACGTGGGCGCATCTATTGGCAGATGAGTCGTGAAGAACTGTTGGAGTCAGTGCGAGCAACGGTGAGCGAACTGAACGCTTAGTCAACCGGCATAAGCTCTGCGAGACGTTTGCTCACTCGTACGAGTAGCGCCTCGTCACAGGTCCGGCCATCGGACCAGTCTAAATTCGGTTTGCACAAGCATGGCCTGACCACAAATTTGTGCAACAGGTTGTTGCACAAACCGCCGACCCGACACGGTCGGTAAGCAGACTTGGAGTATGGCTGAAGCGGGAGCCAGCCATATAGGATGGGATTTCATCCATGCGACTTCCGGCGGAAGCCCTCAAGGCTACGCAGTCGGCCGATAGCGAACCCGAGAACTATCGCGGCAGTAATGATTACAGCTGTGTTCATGATGATTCTCCTTGTCCCGTTGTAGACGGCCTAGCCACAACTGCCAGCTGCAGGGCTTTGTCTTAGCGGCGGGCGGGGTGTCGAGCGTGACGGCCCCGGCCTGTCATCGAAAAATCCTGCCCCCTCCTTTTTGTGAATTCTAGTCGATGAACGAGCTAGACTTTCAAGGTCAATTTCTTTTTCTTATGGCGCGCCGCAGCAAAACCTTCCTAACCCAATGATTTTAAAGGGATTGGGCCACCTGCTTATTAACACCCCGGCGCAAAAAAAATACCCGCTCGAGAGAGCGGGCAAAGTCCAAAACTAGGGATGTCCTGAAAGAGACGGTTCCACTATAAGCCGCGCATGAGGCCGCTTCCGTACGCTGGTTCACACAGTCCGTCGCGTATGCGCTCGCGCAAGGCCGCCGCAAAAAAAAACCCGCTCCGTGGAGCGGGTGAAGTCCAAAACTAGGGATGTCCTGAAAGAGACGGTTCCACTTTAGGGCTCCGCTTCGATCGGCTCCGTGCGCTGATTCACTTAGGTGAACAAATTGTCGGCATGTCCACACGATACGCGCGGTATCGGCCCATGCTACCGGCGCAGCAATGGCTTGCCGGGCAGGCAAAGCTGCCGGATGCTCCGGGTTCGCCACTCCCGGCCAAACCCTTTATTCCTCGAACGCATGCATCCATCACGTCGCCGCTTCCTCGTCCAGGCCATGGCCGGGGCCGGCCTGCTGGCCTTGTCGCCGCCCCATGCCCTGGCCGCGCCAGGGATCGCCATTCCCAACCTTACCGGGCTGTATCCGGTGGAAGTCGCGCGTGTCGCCGCACCGCGCACGACCGGGGAGGTCGCGCAGGCGGTGCGCGCCTGGCCCGGCAGGATCGCGGTCGGCGGTGGCCGCTACAGCATGGGCGGCCAGGTCGCCATCACCGGTGGGCTGCACCTCGACATGCGCGGCATGAACCGGCTCGTCCGGCTGGATGCGGACGCGAAAGTGGCCCGGGTCCAGGCCGGGATGCGCTGGCGCGAGCTGCAGGATGCGCTCGACCCGCTGGGCCTGGCCGTGCACACGATGCAGAGCTTTTCGAATTTCACCGTGGGCGGCGCCGTGTCGGTGAATGCCCATGGGCGCTACGTCGGCAACGGGCCGGTAGTGAATTCGGTGCGCGCCCTGCAGCTGGTGCTGGCCGACGGCACGGTCGTGGAAGCGACGCGCAGCCTCAACGCGGAGGTGTTCCGCGCCGCCGCCGGTGGGTATGGCGCGATGGGCGTCATCACCGAGGTCGAGCTTGACCTGGCGCACAACACCCGCATCGAACGCAGCGTGGAGTCGGTAGCGCTCGACGAGTATCCCGCCTGGTTCAAGCGCATGGCGGATGCCGGCGACTGCGTTTTCAACAACGCCGACCTGCTGCCGCCGCTGTTCGACGCGCCGGTCGCGGTGTCCTGGCGCAGGACGAGCAAGGCCCTGACCGAAACGGCCAGGCTGGTCCCGCGCGGCCAGTCCTACGGCCTCGAGCAGAATGCATTGTTCGCCATGACCGAGCTGCCGCGCGGCGACTTGATCCGCAGCAAACTGATCCACCCGCTGCTGCTGGCCCGCCCCAGCGTCAAGTGGCGCAACCACGAAGCCAGCCTCGACGTGGCGGAACTGGAGCCGCGCACGCGCCTGGTCTCGGCTTACGTGCTGCAGGAATATTTCATCCCGGTACGGCACTTTGCCGCCTATGCCCGGGCCATGGCGGCGACCATCCGCAAGCACGATGCCCAGGTCCTGAACGTGTCGGTGCGCCATTCGCCGGCGGACAGCACCTCCCTGCTGCCCTGGGCGAAGGAGGAAGTGTTTTCCTTCGTGGTGTACTACAAGCAGCGCACCCATGCCGCCGCCCGGCGCCGGGTGGCGGAGTGGACGCGCGCGATGATCGATACCGCGCTTGCCTTCGGCGGGCGCTACTACCTGCCCTACCAGCTGCACGCCACCCGCACCCAGTTCGACCGCGCCTACCCCGAGGCCGAAGCTTTGCGCGCGATCAAACGCAAGGTCGACCCTTCCGGCCGCTTCAGCAACGAACTGTGGGCCAGGTATTTGTAACAGCCTAAGCAAAAAAAAACCCGCTCCGGTTGGGGAGCGGGTGAAGTCCAAAACTAGGGATGTCCTGAAAGAGACAGGTCCACTATAGGGATGGGCATTCTACGGCTCTGTGCGTTACCACACATAAACTGCCAAATTGTCACACTGTTTGATCTGGATGTAAAAAATGCCGCCACGGCAGGGCCGGGGCGGCATGTTTGTCGGCTTTTAGCGATATTTAGACGACAGCGCCGTCGGTCTCGTCCTTTTCCTTGACCGGCTTGATCAGGTCTTCGCGCTTGATGCCCAGCCACATGGCCAGGGCCGCGGCGACGAACACCGAGGAATAGATACCGAAGCAGATGCCGATGGTCAGCGCCATGGCGAAATAATGCAGCGCGTGGCCACCGAACAGCAGCATCGACAGCACCATGATCTGGGTCGAGCCGTGGGTGATGATGGTACGCGAGATGGTGCTGGTAATCGCGTGGTCGATCACTTCAGGCACGCTCATCTTGCGCTGCTTGCGGAACATTTCGCGGATTCGGTCGAAGATGACGACCGATTCGTTGACCGAGTAGCCCAGCACCGCCAGGATCGCCGCCAGCACCGTCAGCGAGAATTCCCACTCGAAGAAGGCGAAGAAGCCCAGGATGATGACCACGTCGTGCAGGTTGGCGATGATCGCCGAGACCGCGAACTTCCACTCGAAGCGCACCGACAGGTAGATGATCACGCCGATCACCACCATGATCAGTGCGTTCAGGCCGTTCTGCGCCAGCTCGTCGCCGACTGCCGGGCCGACGAATTCGACACGCTGCAGGCTGACCAGTTCCTTGTTGTCCGCGGTCACGCAGGCGGTGCGGTTGACCATCTCGCCCTTGTCGGTCGTGACCTGGGTGACCGTCGGCTTGCCCTGCTCCGAGGAGCAGATCGCGTTGAAGACGCGGCTCGAGGTGCCGGCCTGGTCCTGGCCTTCGACGATCGGCAGGCGCAGCAGGACGCTCTGGGCGGTGCCGAAACCGGTCACTTCAGGCGCTTCGTAGCCGATGCTGCGCAGCGTGGTGCGGATCTTTTCCTGATTTGCCGCGTGCGGATAGTGCAGTTCCATCACGGTGCCGCCGGTGAACTCGACCGACCAGTGCAGGCCCTTGGTCACCAGGAAGAACACCGCCGCCAGGAAGGTCACCACCGAGATCACATTGAGGATCACGGCGTGGCGCATGAACGGGATGTCCCGTTTGATCTTGAAAAATTCCATGATTTAGTCCTGCGCTCCCTGAGTCGCGTTTTGCTTGTTGGGCGTAAAGCCTTCTTTCCAGACCGTGCCGATCGAGATATGGGTCAGCTTCTTCTTGCGGCCATACCAGAGGTTGATCAGGCCACGGGACAGGAACACGGCCGAGAACATCGAGGTCAGGATGCCCAGGCAGTGCACCACGGCGAAGCCGCGCACCGGACCGGAACCGAAGATCAGCAGCGCCAGACCGACGATCAGGGCGGTGACGTTGGAGTCGAAAATCGTGTCCCAGGCGTGCTTGTAGCCGGCATTGATCGCCACCTGCGGCGTGGCACCCGCACGCAGTTCCTCGCGGATGCGCTCGTTGACCAGCACGTTGGAGTCGATCGCCATGCCGAGCGTGAGCGCGATTGCCGCGATGCCCGGCAGGGTCAGGGTGACCTGCAGCATCGACAGCAGGGCCAGCAGGAACAGCACGTTGGCGGCCAGCGCGATCGCGCTGACCGTGCCCACCAGGTGGTAGTAGATGATCATGAAGGCCGCGATCGCCACGAAGCCCCACAGCGTCGAATGCAGGCCGCGCTCGATGTTCTCGGCGCCCAGTTGCGGGCCGATCACGCGTTCCTCGATGAATTCCATCGGCGCCGACAGCGCGCCCGAGCGCAGCAGCAGCGCCAGCTCGTTGGCGTCTTCGATGCTGCCGATGCCGGTGATCTGGAAGGTCGAACCCAGTTCCTGGTTGATGACCGGGGCGGTCGGCACGCTGTACTGGCCTTTTTCCTTGAGCAGGACCGCCAGGCGCTTGCCGACGTTTTCACGGGTGGCCAAGCGCATGCGGCGGCCGCCGTCGCCGTTCAGGTCGATCGAGACGGCCGGCTGCTGGTTCTGGTCGAAGCTGGCGACGGCGCTCGAGATGTAGTCGCCGGTCAGGATGATGTCCTTGGACACCACCACCGGAGCGCCGCGGCCTTCGGTGAACAGTTCCGAGTTCAGCGGAATCGCGGCGGTCAGCTCGGTGCCCGGGGTCACGGTCGAGTCGACCATGCGCAGTTCCAGGGTGGCGGTGCGGCCGATGATGTCCTTGGCGCGCGCCACGTCCTGCACGCCCGGCAGCTGGACGATGATGCGGTCGGCGCCCTGCTGCTGGATCAGCGGCTCGGTGGTGCCCAGTTCGTTGATGCGCTTGGACAGGGTGGAAATGTTCTGCTTCACGCCGTCTTCCACGGTGCGACGCACCGCTTCCGGCTTGAGGCTGACGACCAGCTTCAGCTCGGTGCCGTCGGCGGCATCGGCGAAGACCAGGTCCTGCGACTGCTTGCCCAGCGCGGCGCGGGCTTCGGCGCGGACGGCGTTCTCGCGGAAGCGCACTTCGATGGTGTTGCCGACGCGCTCGATACCGGCGTGGCGGATGTTGGCGTCGCGCAGCTGGCTGCGGATGCTGGCCTGCAGGCCCTTCACCTTGGTGTCGAGCACGGCCTTGCTGTCGATCTGCAGCAGGAAGTGCACGCCGCCGCGCAGGTCCAGGCCCAGGTTCATGGGCTTGGCGCCGATGCTTTCCATCCAGGCCGGGGTGTTCTTCGCCAGGTTGACGGTGACGATGTAGTCGGGATTGTCCTTGTCGCGATTCAGGTCGCGTTCGAGCGCCAGCTTGGCCTTGAACTGGGCGTCGGGGCTGGCGAAGCGCGCGCGTACCGCGGTGCTGTTGCCGGTACCTTCCAGGGCGATCTTCGTGGCCGGAACACCATTACGCTTGAGGGTATCCTCTACCAGGCCGACAGTGGCGCTGGTGATATTGACCGTCGTTTTACCGGTGGTGACCTGCAGTGCCGGCGATTCGCCGAAGTAGTTCGGCGCCGTGTACAGCGCACCCAGCAGGAGCGCGACGGCGATCAATAGATATTTCCAGACGGGATAGCGATTCATAGTGTTCCAGCGTTCAATGTTGGGCACGATGCGGCCCCGGAGGGCCGCTGATGGTGCTTAACTAGCCTTACAGTGCCTTCAGGGTGCCTTTCGGCAGCAGCGTCACCACTGCGTTCTTCTGGACCACGATTTCGGTGCCGCTCGCGACTTCCAGGGTCACGGTGGTATCGGCCACCTTGACCACGCGGCCCAGGATGCCGCCGGCGGTCGCCACTTCGTCGCCCTTGGTCAGTGCGTCCATCATCGCTTTCAGCTCGCGCTGGCGCTTCTGCTGCGGACGGATCATGAGGAAATACATGACCACGAACATCAGGATCAGCGGCAGGAAAGTGGTCAGGCTACCCATCAGGCCAGGATCGGCTGCAGCCGTCGTTTGCGCGTACGCGTTGGAAATGAACACAAGGACTCCGATTGTGAGGATTAAAAAATAAGCGGTATATTCTAGCACCGGCGGTGGGGCCGGGGACAATCTGAGGGTATGTAGGTTTGCAATTCCTAATTGCAAGATGTTGATGGAAAAATAAGTGCAGGGCCTGCTGGCCGAACAAAAAAGGGCTCTACCGTACAGGAGAGCCCTTCTTCTTGCAAACTCAGCAGTAAGCGCCCGCTTACACCCCGCGCGAGCGGTCAGCCCGGAACTGGATCCGGAACTCGCTGAACCGGTCCGCATCGATCGCGTCGCGCATCTCCTGCATGATCTTCAGGTAGAAGTGCAGGTTGTGGATCGTGTTCAGGCGCGCGCCCAGGATCTCGTTCGAGCGGTGCAGGTGGTGCAGGTAGGCGCGCGAGAAGTTCTTGCAGCAATAACAGTCGCAGCTCTCGTCCAGCGGCGCCATGTCATCCTTGTAGCGCGCGTTCTTGATCTTGACGTCGCCGAAGCGCGTAAACAGCCAGCCGTTGCGGGCATTCCGGGTCGGCATCACGCAATCGAACATGTCGACGCCGTTGGCCACGCCCTCGACCAGGTCTTCCGGGGTGCCGACGCCCATCAGGTAGTGCGGCTTGTTCTCCGGCAGGCGCGGGCCGACGTGGGCCAGGATGCGCTGCATGTCTTCCTTCGGCTCGCCCACCGACAGGCCTCCGATCGCCAGGCCCGGGAAGTCGATGTCTTCCAGCCCCGCCAGCGACTCGTCGCGCAGGTGCTCGTACATGCCGCCCTGGACGATGCCGAACAGCGCGTTCGGGTTCTCGCCGCGCTTGAACTCGTTCATCGAGCGCTGGGCCCAGCGCAGCGACATGCGCATCGACTTGGCCGCCTCTTCGGCGGTGGCCGGGCGGCCGTCGATCTCGTAGGGGGTGCATTCGTCGAACTGCATCACGATGTCCGAGTTCAGCGAGCGCTGGATCTGCATCGACACTTCGGGCGACAGGAACTGGCGCGAGCCGTCGATCGGCGAAGCGAACTTGACGCCCTCTTCCGTGATCTTGCGCATCGCGCCCAGCGAGAACACCTGGAAGCCGCCCGAATCGGTCAGGATCGGGCCGTCCCAGCCCATGAACTTGTGCAGGCCGCCGAACTTGTCGAGCACCGCCGTGCCCGGGCGCAGCCACAGGTGGAAGGTGTTACCCAGGATGATCTGCGAGCCGACTTCCTTCAGCTCGATCGGATCCATCGCCTTGACCGAGCCGTACGTCCCGACCGGCATGAAGATCGGGGTTTCGATGGTGCCGTGGTTGAGCTTCAGGCGGCCGCGGCGCGCGTGCGACAGGCCGCTGGTGTCTTTCTTCAGGAGGGTAAATTCGAGCATGGTATCTATTAGCGTGAGGCAGTCGTCAGCAGCATGGCGTCGCCATAGCTGAAGAAGCGGTATTCGTTGGCGATCGCGTGGGCATAGGCCTTGCGGATCTCGTGGTAGCCGGCAAAGGCCGACACCAGCATCATCAGGGTCGACTTGGGCAGGTGGAAATTGGTGATCAGGCGGGTCACCGTCTTGAAGGCGTAGCCCGGCGTGATGAACAGCGCCGTGTCGTCGCTGCCCACCTTCAGTTCGCCCGATTGCGAGGCCGATTCGAGCGCCCGCAGACTGGTGGTGCCGACCGCCACCACGTCGCGCCCAAGCGCTTTGGCCGCGCGCACCGCATCCACCGTCTCCTGCGGGATCGTGTACCACTCCGAGTGCATCTGGTGCGCCGACAGGTCCTCGACCCGCACCGGCTGGAAGGTGCCGGCGCCCACGTGCAGGGTCACGTAGGCCAGCTTGACGCCTTTCGCGGCCAGGCGGTCCAGCAGCGGCTGGTCGAAGTGCAGGCCGGCGGTCGGCGCGGCCACCGCTCCGGGCTCCTTCGAATACACGGTCTGGTAGCGCTGCTCGTCGAATTCGTCGGCATTGTGCTCGATGTAGGGCGGCAGCGGCAGGCGGCCGTGGGCTTCGATCAGCTCGAACACGTCGCCTTCGAAGTGCAGCGTGAAGAACTCGCCGGCGCGCTCGCCGACCGTGACGTCGAAGGCGTCGGCCAGGCGGATGCGGTTGCCCGGCTTGGGCGACTTCGATGCGCGCACCTGCGCCAGCACCGTGCGGTTGTCGAGCACCCGCTCGACCAGCACTTCCACCTGGCCGCCGGTCTCCTTGACGCCGAAGAAGCGCGCCTTCAATACGCGCGTATTGTTCATCACCAGGAGGTCGCCCGGCTGGAGCTGGTCGACGATGTCCGCGAAATGGCGGTCGGTGATCTGGTCGCCATCGAGCTGCAGCAGGCGCGAGGCGCTCCGGTCCGGCAGCGGATGCTGCGCGATCCGCTCAGGCGGCAGGTCGAAATCGAAATCGGAAAGCGAGTACATTGTTGTCAATTCTGGGAAAATGGATGCTGACAGCCTTACAATAGAGGCTGCAATGCGTGCGGCGAACCCTCTATTTTACGCCAGCATCCGCCTGAATGCCGCAATATGCCCGCCCCAAAGACCACATCCGCCCCCAAAACTGTTGAATCCAAGCTCGCCAAGCTAGGGCTGCGCACCGACATGGACCTGGTGCTGCACCTGCCGATGCGCTACGAGGACGAGACCCGCGTCGTCTCCATTCGTGACGCCAGCATGCGCGGCCTGCAGACCTGGCAGGTCGAAGGGGTCGTGGTCAGGAATGAAATCAGCTACAAGCCGCGGCGCCAGCTGCTGGTACAGATTTCGGACGACACGGGCGAGCTGCAGCTGCGCTTCATGAATTTCTACGGCAGCCAGGTCAAGCAATTGTCCGAAGGCGTGAGGGTACGCGCCCGGGGCGAACTGAAGCACGGCTTCTTCGGGGCCGAGATGGTCCACCCCACCTACAAGGTGATCAACGAAGGCGCGCCGCTGCCTACCTCGCTCACGCCGGTCTACCCGGCCGGCGAAGGCCTGTCGCAGACGGTGCTGCGGCGCGCGATCAACGACGCCATGAAACGGGTGGACTGGCGCGACACCCTGCCCAATGCCTTCCTCTCCCGCCTGCAGCTGTGGGATTTCGAGCCCTCGGTGCGCCTGCTGCACTACCCGCCGGCGGACGTGGACGAATACGCACTGACCGAACGCAGCCACCCCGCCTGGACCCGCATGAAGTTCGACGAGCTGCTGGCGCAGCAGCTGTCCCTGAAGCGGGCCCAGCGCGCCCGGCGCGAGAAAGGCGCGCCGCAACTGCGCGCGGTCGGCGAACTGTCCGAGTCCTTCCTGGCCGCCCTGCCCTTCCAGCTCACCGGCGCGCAGCAGCGCGTAGTCAAGGAGATCGGCGCCGACCTGCGCGAGGGCTATCCGATGCAGCGCCTGCTGCAGGGCGACGTCGGCAGCGGCAAGACCGTGGTGTCGGCGCTCGCCGCCGCCCAGGCGATCGACAGCGGCTACCAGGCGGCGCTGATGGCGCCCACCGAGATCCTGGCCGAGCAGCATTTCCGTAAGATCGCGGCCTGGATGGAGCCGCTCGGCGTAAAAGTGGCCTGGCTGACCGGCAGCCTGAAGAAGAAGGAAAAGGATGCGGCCAAGGAGCTGATCGAATCCGGCGAAGCCAAGCTGGTGATCGGCACCCACGCCCTGATCCAGGACACGGTGCAGTTCGCGCGGCTGGGCCTCGTCATCGTCGACGAGCAGCACCGCTTCGGCGTCGGCCAGCGCCTCACCCTGCGCAACAAGGGCAGCGACGGCCTGGTGCCGCACCAGCTCATGATGTCGGCCACGCCGATCCCGCGCACCCTGGCCATGACCTATTACGCCGACCTCGAAGTGTCGGTGATCGACGAACTGCCGCCGGGGCGCAGCCCGATCGTCACCCGCGCCATCGACCAGAACCGGCGCGACGAAGTGATCGAGCGCGTGCACGCCGCGGCCCAGGAAGGCCGCCAGGTGTACTGGGTCTGCCCGCTGATCGAGGAATCCGAGGTGCTGCAGCTGCAGACCGCCACCGAGACCTACGAGACCCTGGCCGAAGCCCTGCCCGACTTGCAGGTGGGGCTGGTGCACGGGCGCCTCAAGCCGGCCGAGAAACAGGTGATCATGGACGCCTTCATCGCCGGGGACATCCACGTGCTGGTGGCGACCACCGTGATCGAGGTCGGGGTCGACGTGCCGAACGCATCGCTGATGGTGATCGAGCACGCCGAGCGCTTCGGCCTGTCGCAGCTGCACCAGCTGCGCGGCCGCGTGGGCCGCGGTTCCGCCGCGAGCGTGTGCCTGCTTCTCTACCAGAGCCCGCTGGGCCAGGTGGCCAAGCAGCGCCTGCTGACGATGCGCGAGACCACCGATGGCTTCGAGATCGCGCGGCGCGACCTGGAGATCCGCGGTCCCGGCGAATTCCTGGGCGCGCGTCAGTCGGGCGAGGCGATGCTGCGCTTCGCCGACCTGGAGACCGACCAGTGGATCGTGGAAAAGGCGCGCGACGTGGCGCAGTACCTGCTGGATAACGGCGACCGGCCCGAATACATGGCGGTCATCGATGCCCACCTGACGCGCTGGCTGGGCGGGCGTGAGGAATTCCTGAGGGTATAAGGGTGGATCGCGCGCAAACAGTGACAATCCGATAGACATCGGGGCACCGAACCGGGCTATCGTGGCGTTTCGCCCACCACCCACTACGGCCATGCCCATCCTCTGACTCGGACTTCACCTGATCGTCGCCATCTTCTTTGCCGTCCATGCCGTGCGCACCGGGAGGCAGTTGTACTGGCTGCTGATCCTGTTCGCCTTTCCCCTGCTCGGCAGCCTCGTCTATTTCGCGGCGGTGTTCCTGCCGCATTCGCGCCTGGAGCGCCAGGCCAGGATGGCCGGGCATGCGCTGCAGAAGAAGCTCGACCCGGGGCGCGAGGTGCGCGAGGCGCGGCAGGCCTTCGACCTGACGCCGACCGCGCACAACCAGATGCGCCTGGCCAGCGCGCTGCTCGAAGCGGGACAGAGCGCGGAAGCGGTGGCGCAATTCGACGCCTGCCTGCAGGGGCCATTCGCCCATGACGCCGAGGTGATCCTGGGCGCAGCGCGTGCAAAAGCGGCGCATGGCCAGCCGGATGCGGCGATCGGGCTCCTGGCATCGCTGCAGGCGAAGCAGCCGGGCTTTCGTCCGGAAGAGACGGGATTGACGCTGGGCCGGGCCTACGCCGCTAGCGGACGACAGATGGAGGCCGGCGCCCAGTTTTCGGCGCTGGCGGAGCGCTTCGGCAGCATCGAGGCGCGGGTGGAACTGGCGCTGTGGGCGCTCGCCAATCATGATGAGGCGGTGGCGCAGCGCGAGTTGAAGGAGATCGAGCATGCGCGCCGGCACATGAACAGGTACACGCTGGACTTGCATCGGGAGCTGTTCAGGCGCCTGGATGCAGCGGTAGCGGTGGGCTAGGCATCCCTACGTTGATTTTCGACTCTTTACGTCTGCACACTGGCGAGACGTACCGTGTAGTGTCCGCCGTCCTCCTTCTTCAGGGAAAGCAGGTCGTAGGTTTTGAGCATATCAAGCAGGCCGGTATGACCAAAGCTTGTTGGTGAAAATTCCGGGTTGGTTCGCCTCAGATACTGGCCTAGCGTGCTAAGGTGGACTTTCCCCTCGGACGTATCTCCGGCAAGCAGCGCTACAGCATCGGCAACAAACTTAGGACGACGCTTCGATGGCACCGCTTCTATCTTTGAACGGAGCGGGATGCTTGGCGCAGCAGCCGGTTCGACCACAGCTTGCACTACAACTGGCGGCTTCCATTCGAAGAACTGGTCACTCGCATTGCGCAACGGGACCGGCGTCTTCGCTTCGCCGACGATGAACACGGTCGCTCCACGCTCGCGTAGCTTTCGACACAAGTACACGAAATCCGAATCGCTGGTTACTAGGAAAAAACAATCGGCACGCTGATCAAAAAGCGCTTCCAGGGCATCGAGTGCCAGCGCCATGTCGGAAGTGTTCTTCCTTGCCGCATACTGGTATTGGAGGCAGGGCGTGAACGCCATCGATACTAAGGTTTCCTGCCATTTGTTAGCCAGCGTGGCATGGTTCCCGTAACCTCGCTTTACGACGACGCGGCCGAACTTCGCAACGACGCGCAACGCGTATTCGACTGCGGCTGGATTTGTGTTGTCGCAATCAACGAAGACCGCAACACGAGATTCGTTGGTCATGTTTGGTCGGTAGGCGGAGATCAGGTGCTGATGGCATTGGTAAAGGTCAGCCGGTTCCCGAACGGGTCCTTCACCGACATGTCGCGCGAGCCCCAGGGTGTGTCGGCGATGTCCGGCCGGGCGTAGCCATACTGCCTGGCCGCCAGCTCCGCCTGGTAGGCATCGATGTCGCCGACCTCGATACGCATCGCCGCGCCAGGGCAGCAATCGCCGTGGTGTTCGCTCAGGTGGAGGACGCAGCCGTCGCGCGAGACCTGCAGGTAGAGCGGCAGCCCGGGTTCGAAGCGGTGCTCCCAGTCGACCTTGAACCCCAAAAAATCGACGTAGAATTCGCGGGCTTTGGCTTCGTCGAAGATGCGCAGGATGGGCGCAAGGGCGCGCAGCATCTCAATCGGCCCTGGTGAGCTCGACGCCGTCCACCGTCATCTTCCACTTGCCGTCCTCGCGATGCGGCGGCTTGCTGACCACAAAAGTGGTGCGCACGAAGGCCACCCCGGCTTCGAAGTTGTTCCCCTTGAAGCCCTTCAGGTCGATGCTGAGGTTGACCTGGTCGTTCGGCCTGCCGCGCTTGTATTCGACCTTGCCTTCCTTCGACAGCGACAGCTGCATGTCCTTGCCCTGCCAGTTGCCGACATAGTCCATTTTGTCGGCCGGGACCGGATCGGCCCAGGCGGCGCTACCCGAAAGCAGGCCGGCGGCCAGGACGAGGGATGGAAGGATACGCATGGGGGAACTCCGCTGGAATAGTGGTCAATACCGCTCCAGTATTCGCGCAGCGCTCCCGCTTGTCAATTCAGGCCGCATGCGCAGGCCGCAGGCTCCTGCGGTCGCTTTCGTAGGCCAGGCCGACCTGGCGCCGGATCTCGTCCATCACGCCCATCAGCGCCAGCGTTTCTTCCAGCTTCATGCCAGGGCTCTCGAGCAAGCCCGCGTTGAAGCAGCGTTGCGCCTCGATCACTTCGTGCACGTAGCCGTTGCCGAGGTAAGGCGTGTCCACCGTGCGCGTGCTGCCGTCCTCGAGGCTGACGGTGACGCTCGTCGCGCGGTGGAACATGGTGTTCATGCGCACGTGGCCGCGCGAACCCGACACCGTCAGCTCGCAGGGCGTGCGCGCCTGGAAGGAACAGCTGCACACCGACAATCCGCCGCCTTCGTGCCGGAGCGTGAAGCCGGTCTGCACGTCGACGCCGGTTTCCCCGAGCGCGGCCTGGGCCTTGATCTCGGCGACGGGGCCGAGCAGCGCGGTGGCGATCGACAGCGGATAGATGCCCAGGTCGAGCAGCGCGCCGCCGCCGAGCTCCGGATTGAAGATACGATGTTCGGGACCGGCGTTCGGGGTAATGCCGAAGTCCGCCACCACCTGGCGCACCGTGCCGATCTCGCCGGAGGCGATGATGCGCCGCACCTCGTCGAAGGCCGGCAGGTAGCGCGTCCACATGGCTTCCATCAGGAACAGGCGGCGCGCGCGCGCCAGCGTGACCACCTGCTCGGCTTCGCGCAGGTTCATCGTGAACGGTTTTTCGACCAGCACTCCCTTGCCGGCGCGCAGCGCCATCAGGGCGTTGTCGGCGTGCTGGGGATGCGGGGTGGCGACATAGACCAGGTCGATGCCGGCGGCGTCAAGCAGCTCCTGGTAGCTGCCATAGGCCGCGGCGCTGCCGCCGAATTCCTGCGCGAAGGCCTGGGCCTTGTCGAGGCTGCGCGACGCGACCGCCGCCAGCACGGCGTCCGGCACATCCTTCAGCGCATTGGCGAAGGCGCGCGCGATCTTGCCCGTGCCGAGGATGCCCCAGCGTACTGCGTTTGCCATCGTATTCCTTTCAGGTGGTCTGCCGTTTTGGACGGAAGACCGTGGTATCGAGATAAAAGTCGCGATCCTGCCCGGGCCACCAGCCCGGCACGCCGAGCACCGGCAGCGGCGTGAAGCCGGCCGTCGTCAAGCCTTCGCGCGCCAGCTCTTCCGCCACATGGGCGTCGAGCCAGGCACGCTGCTCGCCAGCAGCCAGCGCCAGCACATCGTCGCTTGCGAAGATGACGCGCGTATGGGCGGTGATCGCCTTGCGCGGCGCCACCAGCTTTTCCATCAGCGCGTGGCCAAACAGCCAGATTCGCACATCGCTTTCGAAGACGGCGCGCTTGTCGTGGAGGGCGGACAGCCAGCCGTGGGCCCGCAGTTCGTCCACCAGCGCGCGTCCGCACCTGCTCTCGCGCACTACCAGCAGCGCGGCGTTCTCGTCGAAAATGGTGGCGGCATCGCGCGCTGGACCGCGCGACTTGCCGATGCCGGCCTGGGCGATCTGGGCGGCCTGCAGGGCATTGAGCTGGCGCTTGATGAGCGGGAAGGTCTGCCACACCAGGCCGTTGAAGAAGTCGTGCAGGTTGTCGCGGGTCGGGACCTTGCCGGTGGCGCCGATGAATTCCTCGTAGGCCGTCCCCTCCGGCAGCGCGCTTTGCGACACGAAGCGCAGCGGCAGGCCCGCCCCGTTGCGCAGACCGAGGGCAGTCGCGTTGCGGTTGAAGGCGTCGATGAAGTCATCGCCGTCCAGGCCCAGGCGCGCAACTTCCAGCCAGGCCGGCCGTACCGCGTCATACCACGGGCGCGACCAGTCGATCTGCGACAGCATGCAGGCTTACACCATCTTCCAGGAGATGGTCTCGCCGGCGTTGAGCGGCACCAGCGAGTGCTCGCCGAAGGGAACGGTTTCCGGCAGGGTCCAGGACTCGCGCTTGAGCGTGATCGTCCCTTCGTTGACCGGCAGGCCGTAGAAGGCCGGGCCGTTCAGGCTGGCGAAGGCTTCCAGCTTGTCGAGTGCGCCGGCCTGGGCAAAGGCTTCGGTATACATCTCCATCGCATGCAGGGCGGTGTAGCAGCCGGCGCAGCCGCAGGCGGCGTACTTGGTGTGCACCGCGTGCGGCGCCGAGTCGGTGCCGAGGAAGAAGCGCTCGTCGCCGCTGGTGGCGGCAGTGACCAGCGCCAGGCGGTGTTCCTCGCGCTTGAGCACCGGCAGGCAGTAGTAGTGCGGGCGGATGCCGCCGCGGAAGATCTCGTTGCGGTTGTACAGCAGGTGGTGGGCGGTGATGGTTGCCGCGATCGGGCCCTCGGCCTCGGCCACGTACTGGGCCGCCTCCTTGGTGGTGATGTGCTCGAACACGACCTTCAGGACCGGCATGGCGCTGCGCAGCGGGCGCATGACGCGCTCGATGAACACGGCTTCGCGGTCGAACAGGTCGATCTCGTTGTCGGTCACTTCGCCGTGCACCAGCAGCGGCATGCCGACTTCCTGCATCACTTCCAGGGTTTTGTAGCACTTCTTCAGGTCGGTCACGCCGGCGTCGGAATTGGTGGTGGCGCCGGCCGGATACAGCTTGACCGCGTGGACGAATCCGGAATCCTGGGCGCGGCGGATCTCGTCCGGATCGGTGTTGTCGGTCAGGTACAGCGTCATCAGCGGCTCGAAGGCCATGCCTTCCGGCAGGGCCGCCAGGATGCGCTCGCGGTAGGCGGCAGCCATGGCGGTGGTGGTGACCGGCGGCTTCAGGTTCGGCATCACGATCGCGCGCGCGAACTGGCGCGCGCTGTGCGGCAGGACGCTGGACAGCGCTGCGCCGTCGCGCAGGTGCAGGTGCCAGTCGTCGGGGCGGGTGATGGTGATGGTGTCAGGGGTATCGATCGGGGACATGGCGGCTCTCGGATTGCGGATGCCGACATTTTACCCGCAGCGCGCCCTTGCAGCGCGCAGTGTGCGACCTTGACTAATGAATAATACGGGCCAAAAACTCGCGCGCCCGCTCGGACTTCGGCGCGCCGAAGAAGTCTTCGGCCGGGCTGTCCTCGACGATGCTGCCGTAGTCCATGAAGACGATCCGGTCCGCCACCTTGCGCGCGAAGCCCATCTCGTGGGTGACCACCATCATGGTCATGCCCTCCTGGGCCAGCCCCACCATCACGTCGAGCACCTCGCCGATCATCTCCGGGTCGAGGGCGGAGGTCGGCTCATCGAACAGCATCGCCACCGGGTCCATCGCCAGCGCGCGCGCGATCGCCACGCGCTGCTGCTGGCCGCCCGAGAGCTGGCCCGGGTACTTGTCCTTGTGGGCCAGCAGGCCGACACGGTCGAGGTATGTCAGGCCGCGCGTCAAGGCTTCATCCTTGCTGCGGCCCAGCACCTTGACCTGGGCCAGTGTCAGATTTTCGCGTACCGACAGGTGCGGGAACAGCTCGAAGTTCTGGAACACCATGCCGATGCGGGCGCGCAGCTGGGACAGCCTGGTTGTCGGATCGCCCACCGAGATGCCGTCCACCCGCACCACGCCCTCCTGGAAGGGTTCCAGCCCGTTAACGGTCTTGATGAGGGTGGATTTGCCGGAGCCGGAGGGTCCGCACACCACCACCACGTCGCCGCGCTCCACCCGGGTGCTGCAATCGCGCAGCACCTGGAAGCTGCCGTACCACTTGCTGACATTCTCGATTTCGATCATCTGCGCCTGTTCTGTTGTACTCGTGTAAGCGTGCTTGACAGCATTTCTAGCGACAAGGATACTTCGGAACTTGCCTTACCTACCAGAACGGCTCACCGTTCTCCCTTATACAAATACCCAATAATTCGCCTTGCGACAGTGCCATCCCCTGCCGCGGGTTATGCACAGGTCCACGAGACAGGAAGCATTATGGATAAAAAGAACCGCCTGACAACCTACATCCTGGTCGGCCTCGCGCTCGGGATCGTCGTCGGCTACGTGGCCAACACCAGCTTCGAGAACCCGGCCGGCTTTGCCGAGACGATGTCGCTGATCACGACCATGTTCCTCCGCCTGATCAAGATGATCATCGCGCCGCTGGTGTTTTCGACCCTGGTGGTCGGCATCGCCAAGATGGGCGACGCCAAGGAAGTGGGCCGCATCGGCGTCAAGGCGCTGGGCTGGTTCTTCATCGCCTCGGTCATCTCGCTGTCGCTGGGCCTGATCCTGGTGAACCTGTTCCGTCCGGGTGACGCGATGGCCCTGTCGGGCGCCGTGCCGCCGGTGGGCGCCTCGTCGGGCATCACCACCTCGGGCCTGACCATGAAGGACTTCATCACCCACCTGATCCCGACCTCGATCTTCGACGGCATGGCCAGGAACGAGATCCTGCAGATCGTCGTGTTCTCGGTCTTCTTCGGCACCGCGGCGGCCGCCGTCGGCGCCCGCGCCACCCCGCTGATCGACGCGGTGGACGGCATCGCCCACATCATGCTGAAGCTCACCGGCTACGTCATGAACTTCGCGCCGATCGCCGTGTTCGCGGCGGTGGCCGGCGTCATCGCCAAGAGCGGCCTGGGCGTGCTGTCGACCTACGGCATCTTCATGGCCGAGTTCTACCTCGGCATCATCCTGCTGTGGGTAGTGCTGATCCTGATCGGCGGGATCTTCCTGGGCCGCCGGGTGCTGCGCCTGATCTCCGAACTGAAGGAACCGACCATCCTGGCCTACACCTGCGCCTCGTCGGAAGCGGCGTTCCCGAAGACCCTGGAAGGCCTGGAGCGCTTCGGCGTCAAGAACCGCCTGGCCGCCTTCGTGCTGCCGATCGGCTACTCGTTCAACCTCGACGGCTCGATGATGTACTGCACCTTCGCGGCCGTGTTCATCGCCCAGGCCTACGGCATCGAGCTGGACCTGGCGACCCAGATGACCATGATGCTGGTGCTGATGCTGACCTCGAAGGGCATGGCCGGCGTGCCGCGCGCCTCGCTGGTCGTCATCGCCGCCACCCTGGCCCAGTTCAACATCCCGGAAGCCGGCCTGCTGCTCCTGCTGGGCATCGACCACTTCCTGGACATGGCCCGTTCGGCCACCAACGTGATCGGCAACGGCATCGCCACCGCCGTGGTCGCGAAGTGGGAAGGCGACCTGGCGGAACCGAACAAGGATCCGGCCGTCGCGCCGCTGCGCTAAAGAGCAGCACGAATCATCTTCAGTACCGAAGGCCTTCCAGCGATGGAGGGCCTTTTTCACATAACGACAATGAGGAGCGAGACATGAAACAGCTGTATGCGGCAGCAGGCCTGCTGCTGGTTGCAACCGGCGCCAGCGCCGCCACCCAGACCATCGACTGCGGCCGCCTGCTCGACGTCAAGAACGGAACCTGGCGCGAGCGCGTCAGCATCGTGGTCGAGAACGGCGTCGTGAAATCGGTCGGCCCGATGACCCAGGCTGCCGCGGGTAGTGACCGTGTCGACCTGTCGCGCCACGCCTGCCTGCCGGGCCTGATCGACATGCACGTGCACCTGACCAGCGAAACCGCGCCCGTGGTCGACGCCTACCGCGACCGCCTGACCGCCGATCCGCAGGACATGGCTTTCCGTTCGGTCAAGTATGCCCAGCGTACCCTGATGGCGGGCTTCACCACGGTACGCGACCTCGGCGCCGCCGACGGCCTGAACGTCTCGCTCAAGCGCGCCATCGCCGCCGGCGAGATCCCGGGCCCGCGCATGTTCACCGCCGGGAAGTCGATCGCCACCACCGGCGGCCACGCCGACCCGACCAACAACCTGTCGCACTTCCTGAGCGAGAAGATCGGCGCCCCCGGCCCCGAGAAGGGCGTGATCGACAGCCCGGAAGAAGGCCGCCAGGCCGTGCGCCAGCGCTACAAGGAAGGCGCGGACCTGATCAAGATCACCGCCACCGGCGGCGTGCTGAGCCAGGCTGCCAACGGCCAGAACTCGCAGTACACCGAGGACGAGCTGAAGGCCATCGTCAGCACCGCCAAGGACTATGGCTTCCGCGTCGCGGCCCACGCGCACGGCGCCGAGGGCATGAAGCGCGCGCTGCGCGCCGGCGTCGACTCGATCGAGCACGGCACCCTGATGGACGACGAGACCGTCGCCCTGTTCAAGAAGACCGGCCACTGGTACGTGCCGACCATCTCGGCCGGCCGCTACGTGGCGGACAAGGCCAAGGATCCGAACTATTATTCGGCCCTGGTGCGCCCGAAGGCCGCCGCGATCGGCCCGCAGCTGCAGGCCACCTTTGCACGCGCCCACAAGGCCGGCGTGAAGATCGCCTTCGGCACCGATGCCGGCGTGTTCCCGCATGGCGAGAATGCCAAGGAGTTCGGCTACATGGTCGAGGCGGGCATGTCGCCGGCCGAGGCCATCCGTGCCGCGACCCTGCATGCCGCCGCCCTGCTCGACCAGGGCAATCGCCTGGGTTCGGTCGAACCGGGCTTTGCCGCGGACATCATCGCGGTCGAGGGCGATCCGCTGCGCGACGTGAAGGTGCTCGAGCAGGTCAAGTTCGTGATGAAAGACGGCGTCGTCTACAAGAAGCCGTAAGCAGTTTTATTGAAGGAGAAGTCCATGCTGTTCCAGAAGTCCAGCCGCGCATGCGCGGCGCTGTTCGCCTTCCTGTTCCTGCTCGCCTCGGCGGCACAGGCGCAGGCACAGGCAAGCAAGCTGCCCAACGTGACCATCCTCGCCACCGGCGGCACCATCGCCGGCACCGGCGCCAGCAGCACGACCACGGTCGGCTATACCGCCGCCACCGTGGGCGTGCAGTCGCTGATCCAGGCGGTCCCGGAAATCACCAGGGTGGCGAACGTCACCGGCGAGCAGGTGTTCCAGATCGCCAGCGAAAACATGGGCAACGAGCACTGGCTGATCCTGGCCAAGCGCGTCAACACCCTGCTGGCGCAGCCGAACGTGGACGGCATCGTCATCACGCACGGCACCGACACGCTGGAAGAGACGGCCTACTTCCTGAACCTGGTCGTGAAAAGCAAAAAGCCGGTGGTGGTGGTCGGGTCGATGCGCCCGTCCACCGCCCTGTCGGCGGACGGCCCGATCAACCTGTACAACGCGGTCAACCTGGCCGGCTCGCCAAGCGCGGTCGGCAAGGGCGTGCTGGTGGCGATGAACGACCAGATCCACGCGGCGCGCGACGTCACCAAGGCCAACACCACCACCGCCGACACTTTCCGTGCGGCCGAGCTGGGCATGATCGGCTACATCCAGGGCGGCAAGCCTTTCTTCTACCGTGAGGTCACGCGCAAGCACACGGTGGAGTCCGAGTTCGACGTGTCGAAGCTGGATGCGCTGCCGCAGGTGGACGTGGCGTATGCGTATGCCAACGTGGGCGACGTGGCGGTGAAGGCGCTGGTGGCCGCCGGCGCCAAGGGCCTGGTGCACGCGGGCGTGGGCAATGGCAGCCTGCCGGCCAAGACCAAGCCCGCCCTGGTCGCTGCGCGCGAGAAGGGCGTGGTGATCGTGCGTTCGTCGCGTGTGGGCCAGGGCATCGTGGCGCGCAATGGCGAGGCGAACGACGATCAGCTGGACTTCGTGGTGGCGGATACGCTGAGCCCGCAGAAGGCGCGCATCCTGCTGATGCTGGCGCTGACCAGGACCAGCAATACCAAGGACATCCAGCGGATGTTCTATACCTACTGATCCGATAGTACCGCCAGCCTTGAAACGTCATTCCGGCGCAGGCCGGAATCCAATTCCGCAGCATAGTGAGAACGCATGCAGTATCGCTATGCATGCAAGCTTGGATCCCGGCCTGCGCCGGGATGACGACTCTTAGGCTAACGATAAAAAGAAGCTGCGGCGCACCGCAACTTCTACTTCGCAATCTCCAGCGGCGGCGACGCCAGCTCCTCATCCGGCCGCGCCAGCTGCCTTTCCCACATCTGCGCATACAGCCCGCGCGCCGCGAGCAACGACCCGTGCGTGCCGCGCTCGACGATCCGCCCGTGGTCCAGCACGATGATCTGCTGCGCATCCGCGATGGTCGACAGCCGGTGCGCGATCACCAGGGTGGTACGGTCCTTCGCGATCTCCTTCAGCTGGGCCTGGATCGCCCGCTCCGACTTCGAATCCAGCGCCGACGTCGCCTCGTCGAAAATCAGGATCGCCGGGTTCTTCAGCAAGGTGCGTGCGATCGCCACGCGCTGCTTCTCGCCGCCCGACAGTTTCAGGCCGCGCTCGCCCACCATGGTCTTGTAGCCGTCCGGCAGGCTCTCGATGAAGTCGTGGATCGACGCCGCGCGCGCCGCTGCGACAATGTCCTCGTGCGAGGCGCCCGGCCGGCCGTAGGCGATGTTGTATTCGATGCTGTCGTTGAACAGCACCGTGTCCTGCGGCACGATGCCGATCGAGGCGCGCAGCGATTGCTGGGTGATGTTGCGCAGGTCCTGGCCGTCGATGCGGATCGCCCCGCCATTCACGTCGTAGAAACGGAACAGCAGGCGTGACAGGGTCGACTTGCCCGAGCCGCTGTGGCCCACCACTGCAGTGGTGGTCCCGGCCGGAATCGTGAAGTCGACGTCGAACAGGATCTGGCGCTTGGCTTCGTAGCTGAACTCGACGTGCGAGAACTCGACCTGGGCGCCGCGGGTGACGAGGGGCTGGGCACCAGGGCTGTCGGCCACTTCGCGGTTCTGGTCGAGCAGCGAGAACAGGCGCTCCATGTCGGCCAGGCTCTGCTTGATTTCGCGGTAGATCACGCCCAGGAAGTTGAGCGGGATGTACAGCTGGATCATGAACGAGTTCACCAGCACCAGGTCGCCCAGCGTCATGGTCCCGGCGATCACGCCTTCGGTGGCGCGCCACAGGATCAGCGTGACGGCGGTGGCGATGATCAGGGACTGGCCCGTGTTCAGGAAAGACAGCGAAGTCTGCGAGCGCACCGCGGCGTTCTCGAAGCTCTGCAGGCCCTGGTCGTAGCGCTTCGCTTCGTATTCCTCGTTGCCGGAGTACTTCACCGTTTCATAGTTGAGCAGCGAATCGATGGCCTTGGTATTGGCCTTCGAGTCGAGCTCGTTCATGGTGCGGCGAAAGTGCGTGCGCCACTCGGTCACGATCACCGTGAAGGCGATGTAGCTCACCAGGGCCACGCCGGTAATGACGGTGAACCAGATGTCGTAGTTCAGCACCAGGTAGCCGAGCACCAGGGTGATCTCCACCAGCGTTGGCAGCACGTTGAACAACGAATAGGAGATGAGCGAATTCACGCCGCGCGTGCCGCGTTCGATGTCGCGCGTCATGCCGCCGGTCTGGCGGTTCAGGTGGAAGCGCAGCGACAGCGCGTGCAGGTGGCGGAACACCTTCAGCGCGATGGTCCGCACCGCGCGCTGCGTCACCCGTGCGAACAGGAATTCGCGCAGCTCGGTGAACAGCGTGGTGGACAGGCGCAGCAGGCCATAGGCGACCAGCGCGCCGAGCGGCAGCACCAAGAGCGCGTGCGGGTCTTTCGGATCGATGGCGAGCTGGTCGATCAGCTGCTTGAGCACTAGCGGCACGCCGACGTTGGCTAGTTTTGCGCCCACCAGCGCGGCGAGCGCGGCCAGCACGCGCCATTTGTAGACCCACAAATACGGGAACAGGGTACGGAGGGTGGCCCAGTCGTTGCGGGGCACGCCCTTCGAATCGGGCGGCAGGGGTACGGATGAGGCTGGAGTACGTCGCATGGCAGGGCGTGGGGATTTATGGTTCAATTCGGGACGATTGTAGCTTTTACCGAGAATTCAAGATGACCACGCCACAAAATGCCGCCGCCCCACGAACCCGCCTGCCCGAAGGCAAGATGCCCGAACTGCGCGTGATGCCCGCGCCGTCCGACGCCAACGTGTACGGGGACGTGTTCGGCGGCTGGATCATGGCCCAGGTCGATGTCGCCGGCTCGCTGCCGGCCACCCGCCGCGCGAACGGACGCGTGGCCACCATCGCCGTGAACTCCTTCCTGTTCAAGCAGCCGGTGTTCGTGGGCGACCTGCTGTCCTTCTACGCCGAGATCGTCAAGGTCGGCAATACCTCGATCACCGTGTGCGTCGAGGTCTATGCCGAGCGCAACCGCCTCCAGGCGGATGTCGTGAAAGTCACCGAGGCGCAGCTGACCTATGTCGCCACCGGCCCGGACCGCAAGCCGCGCCAACTGCCGCCACTCGATTCGCTGATCAGCCACGAGTGATGAGGACGGCGCGCCGGCTGTTCCTGCTCGACGCCGCGCGGCTCTCGGCCGCGCTGTCCGCCGCCAGCCTGGGCGCCTGCGCCTCGTCCGCGAAAGGCCCCTACCCGTTCAGCCTGGGCGTCGCCTCGGGCTCGCCACTGCCCGATTCCGTCATCCTGTGGACGCGCATCCTGAGCGAGCCGCTCAAGGCGGAATCCACGCCGCCGGTCGCGATGACGGTGCGCTGGGAAGTCGCCCACGACGAGGCCTTCCGCAGCATCGCCGCAAAAGGCACGGCGGTGGCCGGGCCGGAGCTCGCCCACAGCGTGCACGTTGACGTGAAAGGCCTGGCGCCGGGCCGCTGGTACTGGTACCGCTTCATGCTGGGCGACGCCGTCAGCCCGGTCGGCCGCACCCGCACGGCGCCAGGCAGGGACGAGATGCCCGGCCAGCTCAAGCTGGCGGTGGCGTCCTGCCAGCACTGGGAGTTCGGCAGCTATGCCGCGCACCGCCACATCGCGGCAAGCAGCCCCGACCTGGTCGCCTTCCTGGGCGACTACATCTACGAGTGGGGCCCCTACCAGCTGCGCCATCCCGCGCGTGCGGTGCGCAGCGACGAGTCGTTCACGCTGTCCGATTATCGCAAGCGCTATGCGCAGTACAAAAGTGACCCGGACCTGCAGGCCGCGCACGCCGCGGCGCCCTGGATCGTGACCTGGGACGACCACGAGGTGGCCAACGACTACGCCGCCCTGCGCGACGAGCGCCTGGCCCAGGACTTCGCCACCCGCCGCGCGGCGGCCTACCAGGCTTTTTATGAGCACATGCCATTGCGCCTGCCTTCGGTCAGGCGCGACGGGTTTGCGAAAGTGGAACTGTTCCAGCGCGTCGACTGGGGCCGGCTCGCGCGCTTCCACGTGCTCGACGACCGCCAGTACCGTTCGCCGCAGGCCTGCACCAAGTCCGCCACCCAGGGCGGCTCGAACGCCGTGTTCGCGCGCGCCTGCGAGGCCCTGCGCGATCCGCGCCGCACGATGCTGGGCGCGGAACAGGAGGCGTGGCTGGAGTCGGGACTGGCGAGCTCGCGCGCAACATGGAACATCCTGGCGCAGCAGACCCTGATGGCGCAGTCGAGCAGCGTGCCGGTCGTGAAACAGGAGGACGGCCGCTTCTGGACCGATGGCTGGGACGGCTACCCGGCGGCGCGCCGGCGCCTGCTGGACACGATCGTCAGGCAGGGCGCGCACAATCCGCTGGTGCTGGGCGGCGACGTGCACACCTTCTATGCGACCGCGCTGCGGCCGGATTTCTCGAAGCCGGTGTCGAAGCAGAACGCGGTGGTGGCGACCGAGTTCGTGGGCACCTCGGTGACCTCGAGTTCACGCTCGCAGGAGCGCACGCTGGCGCACATGGAGAACAACCCGCACATGCTGTACGGGCGCAGCGACAAGCGCGGCTACATGCTGCTGGAGATCACGCCAAAGCAGACGGTGACGCACTTCATGGGACTGGACGACGTGCGGGATGCAAAATCAGCCATCGCGGAACTGGCTGCGTTCCGCGTGGCCGACGGGGTGGCGGGCGCCGAGCAGACAAGCTAGGACCAGGAGGTAGGGTGGGCGGCTCCACCCGGCGATATGATCAGCTGCAGCGCAGACGCCGCCCACGCGTTCAAACAGAACTCGAACAGCCGCCTCGTCTGCTCGCGCGTGAGTTGAACGCGTGGGCGGCATCGACAATAACGGCATGCCTGACCGAGGGGTGGAGCCGCCCACCCTACGATCTTGTCGAGAGGGCTTAGGCCGAGGTCTTCTCGTCGCGCAGCTCGCGCCGCAGGATCTTGCCCACGTTGGTCTTCGGCAGCGTCTCGCGGAATTCCACGTACTTCGGCCGCTTGTAGCCCGTGAATTGCTCCTTGCAGAACGCCATCACCTGCTCGCTGGTGAGCGCGGCATCCTTCTTCACGATGTACAGCTTGACGGCCTCGCCCGAGTTCTTGTCCGGCACGCCCACGCAGGCCACTTCCAGCACGCCCGGCATCGCCGCGACCACGCCTTCGATCTCGTTCGGGTAGACGTTGAAGCCCGAGACCAGGATCATGTCCTTCTTGCGGTCGACGATGCGGGTATAGCCCTTCTCGTCCATGATGCCGACGTCGCCGGTCTTGAAGAAGCCGTCCGCGGTCATGACCTTGACAGTCTCGTCGTCGCGCTGCCAGTAGCCGGCCATCACCTGCGGGCCGCGCACCGCGATCTCGCCGGCGGTGCCGAAGGGGACTTCGTTGCCGGCTTCGTCCAGGATGCGGATCTCGGTCGAGGGCAGCGGCAGGCCGATGGTGCCGGTGAAGTCGGTGATGTCGCAGCGGTTCGCGGTGACCACCGGCGAAGTCTCGGACAAGCCGTAGCCTTCCACGATCGGGATGCCGGTGATTTGCAGCCATTTGTCCGCCACGGCTTTTTGCACCGCCATGCCGCCACCCGGGCACACCAGCAGGCCCGAGAAGTCGAGCTTGGCGAATTCCGGGTTGTTCACCAGCCCGTTGTACAGCGTGTTCACGGCCGGGAAAATGTTGATGCGGTAGTCGCCCAGCTCCTTGATGAAGCCGGGGATGTCGCGCGGGTTCGGAATCAGGAGGTTCATGCCGCCCACGCGCAGGCCCAGCAGGGCGCACACGGTCAGCGCATAGATGTGGTACAGCGGCAGCGCGCACACGAACTGCGGCTGCGCCCCAGCTTTCAGCTTGGCCAGGGTCGGCGCGAACCAGGCTTCGTTCTGCAGCACGTTGGCGATCACGTGCTTGTGCAGCAGCACCGCGCCTTTCGAGACGCCGGTGGTGCCGCCGGTGTACTGCAGGAAGGCGATGTCGTCGTGGCCGATGGCGACCGGACGCAGGGTCGCGCCCGAGGCTTCCGCCAGCATGCGCTTGAAGCCGATCGAGCCCGGCAGCGACCAGGCCGGCACCATCTTCTTGATCTTGCGGACCACCAGGTTGACCAGCGTGCCCTTCAGGCCGCCCAGCAGGTCGCCCATGCTGGCCACGACCACGTGCTTGACCTCGGTGTTACCGATCACCTGTTCCAGCGTGTGCGCGAAGTTCTCCAGCACCACGATGGCCTCGGCGCCGGAATCCTTGAGCTGGTGCTGCAGTTCGCGCGGGGTGTAGAGCGGATTGACGTTGACGATCACGTAGCCGGCGCGCAGCACGGCAGCCATCGCCACCGGGTATTGCAGCACGTTCGGCAGCATGATGGCCACGCGTGCGCCCGGCTTCAGGCCCCTGGCCTGCAGCCAGGCCGCCATGCGGCCCGACAGGCGGTCCAGTTCGGCGAAGGTGAGCGTCTTGCCCATGCACGCATAGGCCTTGCGGTCGGCGTGCTTGCGGAACGCCTCCTCCAGCAGATGCGTCAGGGAGCGGTACTGCGTGGGGTCGATCTCCGCAGGTACGCCACCCTCGTACGACTTGAGCCAAAACTTGTCCATCCGTGCCTCACCTTCTGTATCTGATGCTATGTCCATTAAAACGCGAAGCCGCCCGGAGCATGGCAGCTTCGGGGCGGCTTCCGCGGGCCGGCATGCTGCGCCGGCCGTCATGCTGCCGTCAGGCGGTTTCCGCCTGCTTCTTCTCGTCCCGCAGTGCGCGGCGCAGGATCTTGCCGACATTGGTCTTCGGCAGCTCGTCGCGGAACTCGATGTACTTCGGTTTCTTGTAGCCGGTGAACTGCTGCTTGCAGTAGTCCATCAGCTGCTCGGCGGTCAGGTTCGGGTCCTTGCGCACCACGAACACCTTCACCGCTTCGCCGGAATGCTCGTCCGGCACGCCGATCACGGCGCATTCGAGCACGCCCGGGTGGCCGGCGATCACGCCTTCCAGCTCGTTCGGGTAGACGTTGAAGCCCGAGACCAGGATCATGTCCTTCTTGCGGTCGACGATCTTCACGTAGCCGTCCGCATCCATGATGCCGACGTCGCCCGACTTGAAGAAGCCGTCCGGCGTCATGACCTTGGCGGTTTCGTCCGGGCGGTTCCAGTAGCCCGCCATCACCTGCGGGCCGCGGATCGCGATCTCGCCGATCTGGCCGATGCCCATCTGCTTGCCTTCGTCGTCCAGGATCGCGATGTCGGTGGACGGGATCGGCAGGCCGATGGTGCCGGTGAATTCCTTCACGTCGGCGCGGTTGCAGGTGGCCACCGGCGCAGTCTCGGACAGGCCGTAGCCTTCGATGATCGCGGTGCCCGTGATCTGCTTCCACTTGTCGTTGACGGCCTTCTGCACCGCCATGCCGCCGCCGTTCGACACCTTCAGGCCCGAGAAGTCCACGGTGCCGATGTCCGGGTGGTTCACCAGCGCGTTGTACAGCGTGTTCACGGCCGGCAGCATGTTGATCTTGTACTTGCCCAGCTCCTTGATGAAGCCCGGGATGTCGCGCGGGTTGACGATCAGGATGTTCAGCGCGCCGGTGCGCATGCCCCACATCGCGCAGGCCGTCAGCGCGAAGATGTGGTACAGCGGCAGCGCGCAGACGATCACGGTCTGCTCGTTCGACTGCCCCATCGCCGGCGCCGACCAGGCTTCGGTCTGCAGCACGTTGGCGATCACGTTACGGTGCGTGAGCGTCGCGCCTTTCGACACGCCGGTGGTGCCGCCGGTGTACTGCAGGAAGGCGATGTCCGAGGACTTCAGCTCGACCTTCGAGAACGGCATCCTGGCGCCCTGCGACAGGGCTTCCTTGAAGCGCACCATGTTCGGCAGCGAGTACTCCGGCACCATCTTCTTGATGTGACGGACCACGAAGTTGACCAGCATGCCCTTGGCGCCGCCCAGCATCTCGCCCATGCTCGCCACCACCACGTGCTTGAGCGGGGTCTTGCCGATCACCTGCTGCACCGTGTTGGCGAAGTTCTCGAGCACGATGATCGCTTCGCTGCCCGAGTCCTTGATCTGGTGCTCGAGCTCGCGCGGCGTGTACAGCGGGTTGACGTTGACCACGGTGTAGCCGGCGCGCAGCACGGCCGCGATCGCGATCGGGTACTGCAGCACGTTCGGCATCATGATCGCCACCCGCGCGCCGCGCTCCATGCCGCGGCTCTGCAGCCAGGCCGCCAGCTTCTTCGAATAGGCATCCAGCTCGCCGTAAGTCAGGAACTTGTCCATGCACACGTAGGCGTTGCGGTCGGCGTACTTGCTGAAGGATTCCTCCAGCATATGCACCAGCGACGCGTACTGGTCAGGGTTGATCTCGCTTGGTACGTTCGGGGGGTACGACTTCAGCCAAATTTTGTCCATCGGATGCCCTTTTGTCTCGAATAGTTATCGTGGTGGTCCGAGCGTGCGCAGTCCAGGATTGCGCCTTTGCTATCGCCTGCTTGTGATGCTATCGGGCAGCGCCAATGCGCGCAAGTTCTTTTAAGTCGATTGGAACGGGTCCTCTATATGCGTTTATTTCCCCGTACTGGCGACCTCGCCCATGGTGCGCTGCACCACGAGCGGCGCGGTCGGGGCCGGCGCTGCCAGCCTGGCCAGCACGCGGTGCCGCTCAAGCTTGTCGAGCTTGGCGATCTGGTTGACCGACTTGTAGAAAGCGGTCCAGCTGCGCTCCTTGCGCAGCAACGCGCGGAAGGCCGGGACGAAGTCGTTGTAGGTGGCGATCGAGGCCAGGTGGGCATTCGACAGCGGCTCGGCGAAGAAGCGGTCGTAGCCCGCGTAGCCGCCCCAGTTCGCCTTCAGCACCTGGTAGTCGTCCTTCAGCGCGATGAACAGCCGCGCCTTGGTGGCGCGCTTGTCGTCGCGGCTCTGATCGCTGGCATAGAGCTTCTCCAGCTCGCCGCGGTAGCGCACCAGCAGCGCCATGAAATCCTTCTTGCGCGCGGTGTAGCGCTCGAAGGCCTCGACCATGGCCTCGTTGCCGAAGCGTTCCAGCCAGCCTTCGACGCCGGCCTGCTCCACCGCGCTGGCGAAGGACTCGTTGAACTTCGAATCGCCCGGTACGTACACCACCTGGTGCGCCAGCTCGTGGAAGATCAGGCGCGCCAGCTCGGCGTCCGGGTAGTGGATGAAGGTCGAGATCAAGGGGTCGCTGAACCAGCCCAGGGTCGAGTAGGCACTGACGCCGCCCACTTCCACGTCGTGGCCCTGGCTGCGCAGCTGCTTGGCATAGGCCTGGGCTTCCTGCTTGCTGTAGTAGCCGCGGTAGTTCACGCAGCCGGCCACCGGGAAGCACCACTGCATCGGTTTCAGCGACAGCTCGGGCGTGGCGACCACGTTCCACAGCACGTAGGGACGCTTGATGTTGGTGAAGTTGGTGTAGCTGCCGTTATCGGGCAGCTTCATTTCCTGGATCGCGTAGCGGCGGATCTGGCGTGCCGCCTCCAGGCGGTGGCGCAGCTTGGTGTTGGTGGAGGGATCGGCCAGCCAGGCATCGATCGGACGGGAATCCGTCAGCAGTTCGAGCTGGCCTTGTGCGGCCTGGGTGTAGTAGGAGAGGGATGAGCAGCTTGACAACATCAGGGCCGCGGCGGTAGCGGCCATGAATGGCCGGAAGGCACGGGAAAATCTAGTGGTGGATTTCATCTCGCATTGAGGGCGCGGCCTTTTCGACCTGCACCAGGGTGTCGTAGAAAGTGGGCGCCCTGCCCATGTCGGTCAATCGCTGGCTGGTGACTTCATTGGCGTTCTTGCCGTCGCTGGCGAGTTTCTTCCACCAGATCGACAAGCCCACCACCAATCCTTCGCGCGCCTTGTCGGTGACGCGTGCACGGGCGACGAACGAGCCGCGGTCGTTGAAGATACGCGCCATGTCACCGTGCAGGATGCCGCGTCGTGCGGCGTCGTTCGGGTGGATGTCGAGGTGCGGCTCGCCCTCAGTTGCGCGTAGGCTCTGTACATTGACAAAGGTCGAGTTGAGGAAGTTCCTTGCCGGAGGCGAGATCATCGCCAGCGGGTACTTCCGCGCCAGTTCCGGGTTGGAAGCGGCCGATTCATACGGCGGAATATAGGCCGGGACCGGGTCGAGCCCGTCGCTCGCCATGCTGCTCGAATAAAATTCGCACTTGCCCGACGGGGTCGGGAAGCCGCCTTCGGCGAAGGGCGCCTCGGGCATGTTGAGTTTCTGCCAGCCCTTGCGCTTGAGCGCGTCCCAGTCGAAGTGCACCGCGCGCTCGTGGCGCTTGTCGAAGGCCTGGGCGGCCAGCTCGTCGTCGGACTCCCGGAAGCAGGGGTCGTCGAAGCCCATGCGCGCGGCCAGCAGGCGGAAGAACTCCGTGTTCGGTTTCGCTTCGCCGATGGGCGCAATCGCCGCGTTGTTCGCCATCATGTACAGGTGGCCGTAGGCCAGGTGCGCATCGACGTGCTCGAGCTGGGTGGTGGCCGGCAGCAGGATGTCGGCATAGTCGGCGCTGTCGGTCTGGAAGTGTTCCAGCACCACGGTGAACAGGTCTTCGCGCTCGAAGCCCTGCTGGACTTTCGCCGAATCCGGGGCGATCGCCAGCGGGTTGGCGTTATAGACGATGACGGCTTCGATCTTCGGACCGAACTCGGGCGAGGCCTCCTTGAGCAGGTCGTCGCCGATGGTGGTCATGTTGATGGTGCGCGCCATGCGGCCGCCCAAGAGGTCCGGGCGCTGCAGGAAGGGACGGTTGGCCGGGAAGGACCCCGAGGTCGACAGCTGCACCCCACCCGCCCGGTGGCGCCAGGCCCCGACCAGGGCCGGCAGGCAGGCGATATTGCGCACCGCCATGCCGCCGCCGCGCACGCGCTGCAGGCCGTAGTTCATGCGGATCGCCGCGCCCTCGCCGCTCTTCGCGGTCTGGCCGTACAGGCGTGCCAGTTCGATCACCTCGATGGCCGTGATGCCGCAGGTCTCGGCGGTGCGCGCCGGCGTCCATTCCAGCGCGCGCTGTTTCAGTTCTTCGTAGCCCAGCGTGTACTTCGCCACGTAGTCGTGGTCGACCAGGTCTTCGGTGATGAGGACGTGCATCATGCCCAGCGCCAGCGCGGCGTCCGTACCTGGCAGCAGAGAAATGTGCTGGTGGCATTTCTCGGCCGTCAGCGAGCGGTAGGGATCGATCGCGATCAGCTTCGCGCCGCGGCGCTTGGCTTCCTGGACGCGCATCCACAGGTGCAGGTTGGACGCGATCGGGTTGCCGCCCCAGATCAGGATCAGCTTGGCATCCTGGAAGTGCTCGATGTCGGTGCCGATCGAGCCGCCGATGGTGTACTTGTAGCCGGTGGCGCCGGCGGTGGCGCAGATGGTGCGGTCCAGCTGCGAGGCCCCGAGCTTGTTGAAGAAGCGTAAAGACATCGAATCGCCCTGCACCAGTCCCATGGTGCCGGCATAGCTGTAGGGGAGAATGGCTTGCGGATCGCGGGCAGCGATCGTGCCGAGGCGCTCGGCGATCTCGTCGATCGCCGCTTCCCAGGTGATGCGCTCGAATTTGCCTTCGCCCTTGCGTCCCACGCGGCGCATCGGGTACAGCACGCGGTCCGGGTGGTAGGTGCGCTCCACGTAGCGCGACACCTTGGTGCACAGCACGCCCGCCGTGGTCGGATGCTCCGGATCGCCCTTTACCTCAAGCGCCACGCCATCATCGACGGTGACGAGGATGGCGCAGGTATCGGGGCAATCGTGGGGGCAGGCGGCGCGGACTTGTGTAACTGGCATGGGGTGGGATCGGCGGAAAATACTTCGTGAAACCAATACTTTATACGATCTTGGGGAGGTCCGTCCCCTCCTCTTTCACTGGGTGTTTGAGGCAGGCTACAATGGTTCAAGGCATGCAATGCAAGCATGACAAAAACGGAGGGACAGATGAAACTCGTTGAACCAATCCTGGCCTATCTGCCGGAACTTCAGGAAATCCGGCGCGACCTGCACGCGCACCCGGAGCTGTGCTACGAAGAGCAGCGCACCGCCGATGTGGTGGCGGCGAAGCTGACGGAATGGGGCATCCCGATCGTGCGCGGCCTGGGCGTGACCGGCGTGGTCGGCATCGTCAAGAACGGCACGTCGCATCGCGCGATCGGCCTGCGCGCCGACATGGATGCGCTGCCCATGCAAGAGATCAATGGCTTCGCCCACGCCTCGCGCCATCCGGGCAAGATGCACGCCTGCGGCCATGATGGCCACACCGCCATGCTGCTCGGCGCCGCCCAGCACCTGGCGCAGCACCGCAACTTCGACGGCACCGTCTACCTGATCTTCCAGCCGGCCGAGGAAGGCGGCGGCGGCGCACGCCGCATGATGATTGATGGCCTGTTCGAGCAGTTCCCGATGGACGCGGTGTACGGCATGCACAACTGGCCGGGCATCCCGGAGGGGCACTTCGGCGTGGTCGCCGGGCCGATGATGGCCTCCAGTAACGAATTCCGCGTGAGCGTGCGCGGCAAGGGCGCCCATGCGGCGCAGCCGCACCGCGGCATCGACCCGGTAATGGTGGCGGTGCAGATCGCCCAGGCCTGGCAGACCATCGTGTCGCGCGAAAAGAATCCGCTGGAATCGGCGGTGCTGTCGATCACCCAGATCCATGCCGGCAGCGCCACCAACGTGATTCCCGACGAAGCGGAACTGGTGGGCACCGTGCGCACCTTCTCGTATGAGGTACTGGATCTGATCCAGCGCCGCATGGAAGAGATCGCGACCGGCGTCGCCGCGGCCTTCAATGCCTCGGTCGACTTCAGTTTCAAGCGTAACTACCCGCCGCTGATCAACCATCCGGAGCAGACGGCCTTCGCGGTCGAGGCGATGCGGGCGGTGGTGGGGGCGGATCGCGTGGATACGCAGGTCGAGCCGACCATGGGGGCGGAAGACTTTGCCTTCATGCTGCAGGAAAAGCCAGGGTGCTATGTGTTCCTCGGTAATGGCGACGGGGCGCACCGCGCGGGCGGGCATGGGCTGGGGCCGTGCCAGTTGCATAACACCAGTTATGACTTCAATGACAATTTGCTGCCGATCGGGGCGAGTTATTGGGTGCGGCTGGTGGAGATGAGCTTGCCGAATGGCTGATACGGCTGCGAGCAGCTTTTCGTAGGGTGGGCGGCTATGCCGCCCATGCGGTCAGCGGATGCCAGCACGACCGCAACATGCCAATGTCAGCGCACGCCGCGTGGGCAGGAGACCTGCCCACCCTACGGGAGCTGGTCTTTCAAGTGCCCCAATCGGAGCCCCGGATTCATCTGCTCCAGCGCCAGCAGGGCCGCCGCATGATCCGCCGTCGGCAAGCTAGCTTCGATCGTCTCGTACTGCCGCGTCACCAGCTCCGTCACCGGCAATGTCAAGCCCGCCGCTTCGGCCGCCGCCAAGACGTTCCGTAAATCCTTCAGCTGGCTCTTGACCTGCCCACCCGGCACGAAATTCCGCTCCAGCATGCGCTGCCCGTGCACCTCGAGGATCCGGCTGCCCGCGAATCCGCCGCGGATCGCCTCGCGCACCGCGGCCGGATCGGCGCCTGCGGCCTGCGCCAGCAGCAGCGCCTCGGCCACCACGTTCAGCGTGGCGCCCACGATCAGCTGGTTGCACAGCTTGGCCACCTGCCCGCTGCCCACCGGGCCGACGCGCTGGGGCTTGCCCATCGCCTCGAGAATGTTTACCACCTGGTCAACATCCGACGCCTCGCCGCCGGCCATGATGGCCAGCGTCCCCGCTTCGGCGCCGCCGACGCCGCCCGACACCGGCGCATCCATGAAGCGGCAGCCCTGCGCCACCAGGCGCGCCTGGAAGGCCAGCGCTTCGTCATGCCGGGTCGAACTCATGTCGATCCACAGCGTGCCCGGCGCGAGCGCGGGCAAGGCGGCGTCGAGCACAGCGCCCACCACCGGCCCGGCCTCGAGCATGGAGATGACCACCTGGGCGCCGCGCACCGCCGCGCCCAGGTCCGCGACCGGCTCTGCCCCGCTGCCGCGCAGCGCCTCGGCCCTGGCGTAGGTCCGGTTCCAGGCGCGCACCGGGTAGCCGGCCTGGGCCAGGCGGCCCGCCATCGGCCTTCCCATCAGGCCGATCCCGAGGAAGGCGATGGTCGTCATCAGAACAGTCCGAGGAATTTTTTCTTGACGGTGTTCTTGCGGCCAGGCACGACCAGGTCGGTCACGCCCTTGTCGTTGAAGCCGTCCAGCAGCGCCGGGAAACCCTTGCGCTTGACCAGGTCCATTTCCGCCTCATAGAGCGGCACCACGCAGTGGAAATAGATGTCCTTGCCGTCCCGCTCGAGCGCGGCGAAGGCCTCCGGCGCCGAGGCCGGCGGCAGCAGGATGGCGCCGGTGAATTCGACGCCCTTGGCATAGGGCTTGGCCGGATGGCCGTTCGGCACCGTGTGGCCGAGGCCGAGCCAGGTCGCGTGCTGGTGCGGATAGTGCGCCAGATGGCGCAGCAGGGCCACCGGCCAGTACCAGCGCTCGTCCCGCACCGACGCTTCATCCAGCTTCCAGTCCGCCGGCAGAGCCATCATCAGTTCGCCGAACGGCGGCGCGCCTTCCGGCACGCTCATCGGGCGGCTGCTCATGCCCGAGGTCACCAGGCGCAGGAAAGGCGTGCGCTCGTTGGCCGGCACCACATGGATGTCGACCTGCACCGGGTCGGCGATGGTATCGTGGAAGACGGTATCGATCCGGCCGAGGTGGGCGGCGATGTGCTCCGCCACCGGGTCATGCGGCAAGACGGTGGGCGTGAGCTGCTGCTGGGTCGGCGCGGCAAGCGGATACAGGGGGGTGCTGGTCGGTTCGGTCATGCGACAGTAAGAAAAGAGTATGCGTTCTGCGGGGCGTCTATCATACCTGCGCGACAGCGCAAGGTGGCGGACAGCGCCAATTTGTTCTCGCTAGTACAATAGTGCGTTGCACAATATTTCATCGCTGTTAAGAAAGAAGAACATGCCTACTGTGAAGAAAATTGCCGGCATTGCCGCCGCCCTCGCGCTGGCGTTCAGCGCCCAGGCCGCACACGCCCAAGCCCTCGGCGGCTGGGCCGACTCGGCGTCGCTCGAGTTCGGCACCAATCCCCAGCAGCGCATGCTGCGCGTCGCCGTCCAGAACGACTGGGACCAGCGCTGGTTCGCCCGCAACGGCTACCACCTGTCGGGCTACTGGGAAACCAACCTGGCCCTGTGGCGCCTGCGCGCCTACCAGAACGTGCCGGGCCGGACCAAGAACATCGCCGTGGTCGGCTTCACTCCGGTATTCCGCTACCAGAGCGACAGCAAGCTCGGCCTGTATGGCGAGGTCGGCATCGGCGTGAACCTGTTCTCCACCTTGTACAAGAACGAGGACAAGGAACTGTCCACCGCCTTCCAGTTCGGCGACCACATCGGCGTGGGCTACACCACCGCCAAGTGGGACTTCGGCCTGAAGTACCAGCATTACTCGAACGCCAGCATCAAGAGCCCGAACGCGGGCGCGAACTGGATCATCGCCAAGGCCGCCTACAAGTTCTGAACGTAGCAGCCGGACGGAGTCCGCTTGCGATTTATGACACAATCGGACCAAGGCGGGCCGCCCGGCCTGCCGGTATCACGAGGTCCGATTGACTGATTCCAGCACCATCAAACGCTACCTGCCGTGGCTCGTCGCGACTGCCCTGTTCATGGAGCATCTCGACGCCACCGTCGTCAATACCGCCATTCCGAGCATCGCGGCCAGCCTGCAGGTGACGCCGCTGAGCCTGAAATCGGTGGTCACCAGCTACATCCTCGGCCTGGCGGTCGGCATCCCGCTCAGCGGCTGGATGGCGGACCGCTTCGGCACCCGGCGCGTGTTCTTCACCGCCATCTCCATCTTCACCATCGCCTCGATCCTGTGCGGCCTGTCCGTCAACGCCCACATGATGACCGCAGCCCGCCTGCTGCAGGGCCTCGGCGGCGCGATGATGATGCCGGTCGGCCGCCTGGCCATCGTGCGCACCTTCCCCAAGAGCGAACTGCTGGCGGCGATGAACTTCGTGATCATCCCGGCCCTGATCGGACCGTTGCTGGGGCCGACGGTCGGCGGGCTGATCGTGCACTGGACCACATGGCGCATGATCTTCTTCATCAACGTGCCGGTCGGCCTGGCGGCGCTCTACCTGGTCTGGAAACACATGCCCGACTACCGCGGCCATGAGAAACGGCCGCTCGACGTCATCGGCCTGGTCCTGTTCAGCAGCGGCACGGCGATCCTGTCCTGGCTGCTCGAAGTATTCGGCGAGCACACGCTCGACGCGCTCACGGCCGCGCTGCTGCTGGCCCTGTCGCTCGGCCTGCTGGGCACCTACGCCTGGCACGCGCTGCGCATCAAGCATCCGCTGCTGCGCCTCACCCTGTTCAAGGTGCGCACCTTCCGCATCTCGGTGGCGGGCGGTTTCCTCACCCGGCTGGGCGTGGGCGCCCTGCCCTTCCTGCTGCCGCTGCTGTACCAGCTCGGGCTGGGCCTGCCGGCCTGGCAATCCGGCCTGCTGATGATGCCGTCCGCAGCTGCCGCGATGGGCATGAAGATGTTCGCGCCCAGGCTGCTGGCACGCTTCGGCTACCGCCAGGTGCTGACCGTGAACACGGTGCTCATCGGCCTGACGATCTCGATGTTCACCCTGGTCGGACCGGGCACGCCCTTCTACGTCATCGTCGCCATCAGCCTGGCGCAGGGCTTCTTCAATTCGCTGCAGTTCTCGAGCATGAACACGCTGGCCTATGCCGACATCGAGCCGCAGGACACCAGCATGGCGAGCACGATGTCGAGCTCCTTCCAGCAGCTGTCGATGAGCTTTGGCCTGGCCGCCGGTTCGATCGTGACCGCCTGGTTCCTGGGGCCGGTGGCGCAGGACAACCGGGAACAGGTGGCCCAGGCCCTGCACCATGGATTCGCGACGCTGGCGGTCCTGACGCTGCTGTCTTCAGTCGTGTTCTGGCGCCTGCGCCGCAACGACGGCGACAGCATCAGCCGCGGCCAGGCCAAGGCCAAGGAAGCCGAGCCGGTCGAGGCCGGTCAGGGGACCTAGGGATTCAGGAGAGGCAGGCGCCGCCCGATGGCGCCTGGTAGGGCAAAAAGCCCGCAGGAGGCGGGCTTTGCAGGTGATCAGCGGCGCCAGTGGCCGCGACCGCGGCCGCGGTGATGTCCGCGGTCATCACGCCAGCCGTGACCGCGATGGTAGCCACGGCGCGGCGCATCGTAATAGCCAAGGCCCAGGTTCAACTCGACCGGTGGTCCGACGTAGCTGGAGTAGCCTCCGCCATAATATGGGTCGTAGCCGGCATAGGGCGGCCCGTATACCGCACAGCCACCAAGTCCGGCGGCCAGCAGCAGTCCGGCCGCGCATCGTTTCAACACACTAATGCTTCGAGTAGTCATCTGAGCCCCCTAACGGTGAACCTGAGTTCAGTGTAGGTCCGGGCAGGATGGATGCACATCGAAGTTACGTTTGCTAACTTGCTTTCCCACCAGCACCTCCTGGCCGTGAACTCAATCCAGGGGCTGGGGGATCACTTGCACGGAACCGCGCTTCAGGACCTGTGGCGTGGTGATCGGCGAAAAATAGATCCGCTTCTGCTCCATGGCAATATAGATGCGGTAACGATGCAGGAAATCGGCGCCCAATACCATTATTTGGCCTTGGTGAGCCAGGTCCATCAGGCGCAGCTCGAGATTCTTTACTTCCAGTGCGCCGATCGACATCAGCGGCACCGGCACTTTCCATACCGGCTTGTCAGGACCCTCTCCGGGCAAGGGGGCTTCGCGCGTCGCACCGGGCGAGTCCGGCGTCAATCCGAGCCGCTCGCCAACGGCTTTGGGCAGATACGAATAGGGAGTCGCCGTCGACAACAATGCATGGATGGGCTTGCCATTGATCGTGGCGATGAACACGACCCGCGCATCGCGCTTCCACGGGTCGCCCATGGCAAGCACCGAGACCGCCTGCGGATCCCAGTAGGCCAGATGTGCACCGATGCAGCCATTGGGGTCGAAGGACTTCAGGTAACCGGCATCCAGGGCAATCTCGAGGTCGTTCTGCAGGAGCGTGCCGGCGCCGACACGCAACCCGAAGGTGTCGTCCATAAAATTCTCGACCATGTAGGTGCCACCCTTCTTCTTGACCTGGCCGATCGACAAGTCCTTGATATTGGCATGCGAGAAGTCCACCAGGAGATCGACGCCCTTCGGATTGCGGGCGTCTTCGCGGGCCAGCTTGCTGGTCGCATGACGTACTTCAATACCGAGACGATCCAAGATTTTTTTGTTGAACACGAGGGACTCCGCGGCGCCCGTACTCAGCATGGCGGGAACCGTGATGCCGTTGATCGTCGCTTCGCCCACAGGGCGCAAATCCTCGGTATAGGTAAGCGAGATAGATGCCTGTTCGCGCATATCGCATCCCACCGGCAAGGACTCGGCAAATGCCATGGGTGAGATGAAGAGGAAAGCGCAGATCGCGCTACAGAGCATGGAGACGTGAGAAGCCTGACGAGTGAAGCGGATCATATAGTCCTGAGTGGTCTGCATGAGAGCAGTATACGGATCCGGATGAACTGAAACTGGGCTTTTAGAAAATTACCCGGATGTCATACGTACAAAGCAAAAAACCCCACCAGAATCATCTGGTGGGGTTTTTCATATAACTAGCCTGACGATAACCTACTTTCACACTGGTTGCAGCACTATCATCGGCGCAAAGTCGTTTCACGGTCCTGTTCGG
>NZ_JNNN01000059.1:0-320 GCF_000735635.1 Massilia sp. LC238
TCGGGTACCTCGACCTGGACGCACAGGAACCAGTGATCCGCTTCGCGCGAGACGCTCGCGCCCAGGATGCGTCCAGGCCAGCGCAGCGCTTCGCACAGCGCCACCCGGCCGATCCTGGGCAGCACGGCGGTGCTTCCCTCGATCCTGAACTTGTCGTTCGCCAGGTAAAACACATCGCGGCAGCGCCCCTTTTTCTTGAATACCGGAGGGTATGCCGGCGTTCCTGCACGGCGCTGCTCGAAGTAGCGGCTCCAGGCCCTGGCGAGGTTGGTGAAGGGCTGCGCATGGGCGTCGCGGTGGACGGTGCGCAGCCAGGGCAG
>NZ_JNNN01000060.1:0-8060 GCF_000735635.1 Massilia sp. LC238
AAAGCCTGATGACCATAGCAAGTCGGTCCCACCCCTTCCCATCCCGAACAGGACCGTGAAACGACTTTGCGCCGATGATAGTGCTGCAACCAGTGTGAAAGTAGGTTATCGTCAGGCTAGTTATATGAAAAACCCCATCAGGTGATCCTGGTGGGGTTTTTTGCATTCAGATTCGCACTGCGAATCTCCACTACAGCTTTACTGGCTCGACAGCTCCACCATGTAGGCTGCCGCCAGGCGCGCGAATTTCAGCGCGTGGGCAGTCTGGTTGCCCGAGTTGGCCAGGGTGTCCTTCGATGTGTGGATGTGCGGGTTGTCGCGCGCCATCGATGACTCGAAGGGCATCGACGCCGGATAGCCCTGCGCATCCCAGCTTGCGTGGTCCGAACAGCCATAACCGCACCTGTCGTAGCCGACCGTGAGCCCGGGCAGGTAGGCGCCGATCAGTTGGGCGAGAAAGGCGTTCTGCTGGCTGTTCGTGTAATCGGTGATCAGGTAGATGTCGTTCGCCGCACCCTTGTAGTTCGTCATGTCGAGCTGCAGCACGCCGGCGACCTTCCTGCCCGCTTGCCTGAACTGGCGCGCAATCTCCTGCGAGCCACGCAATCCCGCTTCTTCCGCCGCATAGGCGATGACCTGGATCGTGCGGCGCGGACGGTAGCCGCTTGCAATCAGGGCACGCAAGGCCTCGGTCATGCTCGCCACGCCGGACGCGTCGTCGTCGGCGCCCGGTGCGCGCGCCGTCTCACTCATCCCGATACCGATGATCGAATCCAGGTGCGCCCCGACCACGACGGTTTCTTCCGCAAGGTCCGACCCCGCAATGGTCAGGCTGACCGACGGCTGGGGGTAGCCCTGGTGATGGACCTGCATCACCGAAATGTCCGCACGGCCGGCGGCGAGTTCGCGCCAGGTCGCCAGCAGCCAGTTCGATGCGTCGACACCCGACTGGCTCCGGAAATAGCGGTTGGTAAAACCGCTCAGGCTCAGGATGCTCGCCTCGATCTGCTTCTCCTGCATGCCCGCCAGCATGGGCTCGACCAGTTCGCGTTGAGCGATCGCATATGCGCGCGCCGGCGCCAGGACGCGGCGCCGGTCGAGCGCCGCACGGGCCTCGGCTTCGCTACCGTGATACATGTAGCCGCCGCACTGTCCCAGGCGCTGGTGGATGGCGCCGGCAATCTTCGCGAGCCTGCCTTCGTCGACGACGATGGCGTGTACCTTTTCCGCAGGCAGTTGGCGGCTGTCGATCGACACCGCATCGGGGGCGATCGTCTTGACTTGCCGATAGGCCGCATCGCCGATGGTGATCCAGGCCCTGCGTTTCATCGACGGGCCGGCGCTCGTGGCAAGGCTGAGGCAAAGGGCGAACAACAGGCAGAGCTTGGGCAGGCCGGACTTCATCGCATTTCCCCTTGGCATGGCAAGCAAAAATGCTAGCAGTCTGCTCTAGCGAGCATTTGCCACACATCTCAAGGTATTCAGACTAGTCGTGCCCCGTCCACCTTCCGCTAGCTGAACGGTAATCGTGCGGCGATTCCTACATTGGCTCGGAGTCTTCTCCTATACAGCCCCACTGTTTCGGCGCGCATGATCGGTCCATCGGTTCAGCGAAGCGAAGGAGGAATCATGAAATCGAAGGACAAAAGCCTGGGTGGCGACAACCGTTCGCGCGGTATCCACAAGCCGAAAGGCGTGACGGTTGCGGAAGGGAGCATGCAGACGCGGGCACCCGGCGCCGTGATGCGCGGCGGACCAGAATCGCCTTTCCCGATGGCCAACACCGGTTCGCAGCAGTCGGACACGAGCGGCCGCGGCCAGCGCGGCGGCGCCGGCTCGGTCCACCAGGGCTGGAGCGCACGCCAGCGCGGCCAGCGCATGCAGGCGCAGGCCGAGCAGGATCGCCTGGGTGAAGCCCAACAATCCGGTGCGGGCGGCATCAAGCAATACCAGCACGCCGGTTCCCAGCAATCGGACTCCGGCATGGGTGGAGCGAAAGGCCTGCAGGGCCGGCCCGACCAGCCGGCGTCGGACTTCGGCAGCAAGCCGAACAAGAAGAATCCCGGCAGCTGAACGCCGGCGCAAACACATTGCGAGCCCGGGTTTCCCGGGTTTTTTTACGCCTCGACGCCGACCGCAAGCAGCGCGGGAACGATGTTCCGTCCCAAACTGCGGCACAATGCACCTGTAGCCTTGCCATTTCAACCATGACAGGAGAAGCATGAACGAACAGGTCGCACGCAATGTCGTACTGGTACGCGCCATCGAGTCCGCCGATGTCAATCACACGGTGCTGAGCGACGATGACCGCAAGTACGCAAGCCGCAGCGCGAAGGAACTCGCCGCCTGGCAGGCGGCCGACAGCAAGAGCGCCGTCACCCAGCAGCATTTCCTGCAGCAGCGCTCCGAGCAGATCCTGAAACGCCTGGGCAAACGCTCGCCCGCCTTCGGCGCATTCGCCAAGCGCCGCCTGGGCCTGGGCGGCGTCTGGCTGGCCCTGCCTTTCCTGGCCTTCGTCTCGGGCGCGGCCATCGACCGCATCGCCGACCCGCAGCGCGTCGACCTGCTCTCCGCACCCTTCCTCCTGATCATCGGCTGGAACTTGCTGGTGTATCTGTTCATGCTGGTGTCGGCGCTCATTCCGGGCAAACGGCATGGCTGGGCGAGCCCGAATCTGCTGCGCCGCCTGAGCGTGGGCAAGGCCGCCGTGCCGCGCAAGCTGCCGGCGCCGCTGGCCGAGGGCATCGCCGTTTTCATGGGGGAGTGGGCTGCCCTGAGCGAACCGCTGACCCGTGCGCGCCTGAGCCGCAGCATCCATCTTGCCGCGGCCTTCTTTGCGCTCGGCGCCATCGCATCGCTGTATGCGCGCGGCCTGCTGACCCAATATGTGGTCGGCTGGGAAAGCACCTTCCTCGACGGCCGCCAGGTCCACACCCTGCTGTCCTGGCTGTTCATGCCGGCGATGAGCGTGTTCCACTTCCTGCAGGGCTTCTCGCTCACCGAGATCGAATTGCTGCGCTTCGGCCGGATGGTGAATGCCGCCAGCGGCGAGCGCTGGGTGCACCTGTATGGCGCGACCTTGCTGCTGCTGGTCGTGCTGCCGCGCCTGCTGCTGGCCGGCTTCGCCGCCTGGCGCGCAAGGCGGCTGGCGCGCAGCTTCCCGCTCGACCTCGACCAGCCCTATTACCGCAAGCTGGCGGACAGCATCGGCGCCGGCGCGCCGGCACTGCTGCGCGTGCTCCCCTACAGCTACACCCTCGACGAAGCGCGCGACCGCGGCCTGTGGGCGATCGCGGCGAGCGCGCTCGGTGCGCAGGCGCGCGTCCAGCTGCGTCCTACGGCCGCCTATGGCATCGATCCGAAGGAAGCCCTGCGCGACACCGCGCTCGACGAAGCGGGCGTCACCGTCACCGCCGTGCTGTTCAGCCTTGCCGCCACGCCCGAGAAGGAAAACCACGGCGCCTTCCTCGACTACCTGAGCAAGCGCGTGAAGCGCGGCGTCGCCGTCCTGGTCGACGAGTCGCCGCTGGTGGAGCGCATCGGCGAGCAGCAGGGCAATGCCGCGCGCGTGGCCGAGCGCAGCGCGCTGTGGCGCCAGTTCTGCAGCTTCCACGGCACCTCGGCCACCTTCGTGAACCTGCTCCAGCCCGACAAGCATCCGCTCGAGCTGGGCGCCGGCCTGTCACTGCCGGAGCTGCGATGAACGCGATGAATCCGGAACCGGTCAAGATCCAGTTCGCGCTGGTCTCGCACACCAACAACGGCAAGACGACGCTGGCGCGCACGCTGGTCGGCATGGACGTGGGCGAGGTGCGCGACGCCGCCCACGTGACCCAGTTCGCCGAGGCGCACCCGCTGCAGCGCAGCGAGGCCGGTGACACCCTCGTGCTGTGGGACACGCCGGGCTTCGGCGATTCGGTACGCCTCTTGAAACGCCTGTCGATGGCGGGCAACCCGATCGGCTGGTTCCTGCGCGAGGTGTTCGACCGCTACCGCGACCGCCCGTTCTGGCTCAGCCAGCAGGCGCTGCGCGCCGCCAAGGAAGAAGCCGACGTCATCCTCTACCTGGTCAACTCCTCGGAATCGCCCCAGGACGCCGGCTACCTGCCGTCCGAGATGAAGATCCTCGAGTGGCTCGGCAAGCCGGTCGCCGTGCTGCTCAACCAGATGGGACCACCGCGTCCCGGCGCCGAGGAATCCGGCGAGCAGGGGCGCTGGCGCCAGCACCTGGCCCAGTTCCCGGTGGTGAAGGAAGTGCTGCCGCTCGACGCCTTTGCGCGCTGCTGGGTGCACGAACACGTGTTCTACGAAGCGATCGGACGCCTGGTCGTCGATGAGAAGCGCCCCGGCTATGCGCGCCTGCTCGAGGCCTGGTCCGCCGCCAACCAGCAACGCTATACGGAAGCCTTGCGCGTCTCCGCGGAGCAGCTGGCGGCGGCCGCGCGCGATGCCGAACCGATTGCGGAAGAGGGACGCAGCATGCTGCGCAGCGCGCTCAAGGCGGTCGGCATCGGCAAGGACGAACAGCGGCGGCAAGAGCTGGCGATGGCGGCGCTGGTCGAACGCCTGAACGCCCGCATCAACGGCGCGACGGCGCGCCTGCTGGCCCTGCACCGGATCGACCCGGGCCAGGCGCTGACCATCAATGCGCGCGTGCGCGACAACTTCGCGGTGCACGCGCCGGTGGACAAGGCCCAGGCCGGCCTGCTCGGCGCGGTGGTGTCGGGCGCGGCGACGGGACTGTCGGCCGACATGATGGCGGGCGGCCTGACCATGGGAGCGGGGGCGCTGCTGGGCGCGATCGTCGGCGGCCTGACGATGGCCGGCGCGGCCTGGGGCTTCAACCAGAGGACGGACCGCGACAAGCCGGGGGTGCAGTTCGCCGATCCCTTCCTGCAGTCGCTCTTGGTGAGCGCCGTGCTGCGCTACCTGGCGGTGGCCCACTTCGGCCGGGGGCGCGGCAACTGGGTCGAAGGCGAAGCGCCGGCCTTCTGGCAGGAGGAAGTCGAGCGGGCCCTGGGCGAGCACGCGGCCGCGCATCCGGACTTGTGGAAGTCGGTGCGCGCCGCGCCGGACGAGGCCGCGGCGGTCAAGCTGGTGGAAGCCGTGCTGGTTCCGGCCACCGACGCCACCCTCGCCAAGCTCTATCCCGGTGTGGCGCTGCCGACGCGCACCGGGATCGCAAAGGTCTAGAACTGGTATTGCGCGCTCACGCCCAGGATCCAGTTGCGTCCGGGCGCGGCTTCGTAATAGCGGCGGTTGGCGTCGCCCACGATGACCGAGCCGACGTAGTCGCGGTCGAACAGGTTGTTCAGTCGCGCAAACTGCTTGAGCCGCCATCCTTTCACTTGCTGGCTGGCCTGCACGCGCGCATTGACGATGGCATAGCCCGGCGCCGGCGTGGCGGTATTCGTGTCCTCCGCATAGACGCGGCTGTTGGCGATCGTCTCCAGCGCGGCGCCGAAGCGGCCTGACTGCTCCTTCCAGCCGAACTCTCCGTACAGGCTGGTCTTCGGGATGCCCGGCAGCCGGCTGCCCTCGGGCACGGCGCCGAAGCCTTCCTCGTAGGTGGCGCGCAGCGCCGTGAGCGCAAGGCGCGCGTTCCAGCCCCCGCCGAGTTCCGCATCCAGCGACAGTTCGCCGCCCTGGCGCAGGGTGGCGCTGGCATTGCGGTAGCTGGTGCGCCCGCCCGAGGAGCTGTCGACCACCAGCTCGCCCTCGGTACGCACCTGGAACACGGCGGCATTCACGCGCACACCCGGTTCAAGCATGGCCTTGACGCCGGCCTCCAGGTGCTTGCCGATGGCGGGGCCGAGGCGGAAGTTGAAGCCGGCGCCGGTGCCCGAGTAGAACAATTCGTTCAGGGTCGGGGTTTCGAAGCCGCGCGCGGCGCTGGCATACACGTTCAGCGAGGGCGAGACCTTGTACAGCACGCCCACCAGTGGCGAGGTGTGGCGGTAGTCGACGCTGCCGCTGTCGTTGCCGTTGGCGAGGAAGCGGTCGGTGACGTCGAAGCTGATGCGGCTGCGGCGCACGCCGCCCGTCATGACCCAGGGTCCGCGTTCCCATTCGAGCTGGGCGTAAGGGTCGACGCTCCTGACTTCATTCTGTTCGTCGCGCCGCAAATTGCCCTTCACGCCGAAGGTATTGCCGACAAAGTTCTCGAAGCCCTGGCGATCGTCGCGCGAGCGCGCCACTTCCAGGCCGACGGTGGCGCGCAGCGTGCCCCCGGCCAGCTCGCGAACGGCGCGCCAGTTGGCGTCGATGCCGTGGAAGTCACGGTCGAAATCGACCACGCCGCCGGAGTGCGTGGGCGGCGCCTGGAAGCCGCGCGAGAACGACTGGTACTGGATCACGCGGCGGTTGCCGCCATAGGCGGTCACCAGCAGGCGGTCGGGGCCGAAACGCTGTTCCCAGGTGAGGCCGAACTGCTGGTGGTCGATGCTCTTGCGAGTGTCGTAGCGCTCGGCCAGGGTGCGCTGTGGCGACTGGGTGTCGGTCGTATCGGTCTCGCCGGTGCGCGGGTCGCGCTGCCAGGTGGCCCAGGTGACGCCCAGCGGATCCTGGGTATCGTCCTGGCGCAGTCCGCTCGCGGTGAGCACGAGGCGGCTGTCCTTGTTTGGCTCGACCACCAGCTTGGCATAGGCCTGGTCGCGGGTAGCGGCGCTGTGGGCGCGGTAGCCGTCGGTCTCGAAGCGCGAGGCGTCCAGCAGGTAGCCGAGCTTGCCGCTGCTGCCTTGTGCGTTCACGTCGAGCTTGCGCAGGCCGTCGCTGCCGGCCGAAAAGCTGCTTTCGATGGAAGGCGCGCCCTTGGGATCGCGCGTGAACAGCTGGATCACGCCGCCGGAGTGGTTGCCGTACAGGGCGGAGAAGGGACCGCGCAGCACTTCGATGCGCTCGGCGATGTCGAGGTTGAAGGTCGCGGCCTGGCCCTGGCCGTCGGGCATGGTGGCCGGGATGCCGTCCGCCACCAGGCGCACGCCGCGCACCCCGAAGGCCGAGCGCGCCCCGAAGCCGCGCGAGGAGATCTGCAGGTCCTGCGCATAGTTCTGGCGGTCGCGCGCGACCAGGCCCGGCACCGCAGCCAGGGCTTCGGAAGCGTTTACGCGCGGCTGGGTGTCGCGCAGCTGGGATGCGTCGACGATGTCGATCGCGGCGGGCAGGTCGAAACTCGTGTGTGCGGAGCGGGTGGCGCTGACCACCACGACATTGATGGGCACGCGTGCCTCCTGGGCGATGGCGCACAGTGGGGCCGACATGCATGCCGCGGCGATGGCGGTGCGGCGAAATAAAAGGTGCTTCATCTGCTCTCCAATAGCTCATAGCACCCGTGCGACCGGCATGCTGGTTTGGCACGCAATATACCCGGCATTGCCAAGACCGACACGCACTGCACCCGCCGGCACGTCCGGGCAGGGGCTTGCGGACTCCGTCGGCGTTTGCTATAGTGCGCGTCCGCTTCGGGAACGCTGCAAGGCACGATCGAAAAAGGTTAACGGAATCAAGTGGTTGCGTTAGCAAGGTCGGCAGAGAAATCTGCAACGAAGCGAACGAGGGGTTGACGAGTTAAGCGAAACACTGCATAATCTCACTTCTCTGCTGCTGACGAACACAACGCTTCGTAAGGTGCAGCAAGGTAGTACAGGACAACGGTTCTTTAACAATCAACAGTCGATAAGTGTGGGCGTTTGATGAAGGTGCCAGCTGACTTGTTCAGCTGCATACTTAAATTATCAAATGTTCACAAAAGTATTAAGCGTTGTCTCAGCAATGAGATAACGGTCAGTATCTTGAGTGAGCGACTCCGTAGCAATACGGATGACACGAAAGTGTCAAAAAACAGAGATTGAACTGAAGAGTTTGATCCTGGCTCAGATTGAACGCTGGCGGCATGCTTTACACATGCAAGTCGAACGGCAGCACGGACTTCGGTCTGGTGGCGAGTGGCGAACGGGTGAGTAATACATCGGAACGTACCCAGAAGTGGGGGATAACGCAGCGAAAGTTGCGCTAATACCGCATACGTTCTACGGAAGAAAGTGGGGGATCTTCGGACCTCA
>NZ_JNNN01000061.1:0-64306 GCF_000735635.1 Massilia sp. LC238
TTGCAGATACGCGCTGCCGTGCTCAACCGCTTCACTCGGCTGGGTACCCCGGTCACGGTCCCAGTGTTATAAAACTGATTACAAACAGCGTCAGCTCGGCCTTCACTCGATTTGCTCAACAAAGCCGGCTGCGTTGTACTTGCCAAGTATTCTTCAGTTGATTTGTCAGTCGGTCTCAATGGCGTCAGCGATGTCCATGAGCAGGATACGGTTGGTCTGTACGAGCAAGGTTGCGGCCTGCTCTGTACGACCGTATGTGACCTCCCGCAATTTGATACATCGTCGCGCATGAAGGACGACTTCCTTCGGCCGATTTCACTTCCCGTCCCGCCTTTTGCCTCCTCCTTGTATCAATCCCCAGTATTCGACAGTCCGATCCGACCCAAGTAGCACGTTCCTGAGCATTGCTTGGCATGTAGCGAGTTCTTGTCAGAGGGCAAGGGAGAGCGCATGACGAGCATACGCGCCAACCTTGCTGATTTGGCGTGGCTCGCGGCTGGGAACCGTCCTGACCCTATTGCTTTGATTCCGGTCGCGGTTTTCGCTTGATTACCTGCATTGATCACGCCCCGGCACTGCGGGGCTCTGCGTGTACGTATCGTGCGTGGAATACCCGGCAACGCGATTGGTCGCCGCGCGAGTGCAAGTCGCCAGCTAGCTGGACTCCAGCAGGCTAGTCCAATTTTCTCATCTATACGATTTACTGATCAATAAAAAAGGAAACAGCAATGAAACCGAACCTGTCTTATGTATTCGCTTTGTCATTCTTTGTGTTTGCCAGCACTTCAGCGCCTCTGGCCGCGCAAGCCATGCCGGCTGCCAAAGACGGCAACTCGCAAGTACAGCCACGAGCCGGTCGCGAGGCGCCACATGGCTATGAATCGGCTGGCGCACCTGATTGGGTCATCAAGCTTGGAACAGGCAAGACCAGGTCCGTACGAGTACACCGGCTCGAAACGGTACGCATCGTCGATGGCGAACGCAGTATCACCTGGACATTCGATACGCTGGGTCTGCCCTTGATGCCACTGTCGAAACTCCTGCCCGGCGCGGCAGATATAACGATCTACGTGGAGGAGAATCCGATGTATGCAAATTGAATTCAAGTATTCATACATGTCAGCTTGATTAACGAGTAGGTCCGGTCGGCGACGATTACGACGCCGACCGGACCCGCCAAGTTCCTGGCTTTCAAGCTGGAGGCGCAACAAACAGAATCTCCAGCACCCGGCCGCGCATGCTCTGCCGGCCGGACGTATCCCGACGCTATTTGCGGGCTTTTTGAAGATTAAGACCGAAGCCTAGCCCGGTCGCAAGAAGCAGGGCTGCCTGCGCGATGTAGGTCTGGACGGTCGGGTAAATGCCAAGAACAGGCAAGCGCGGCCCCTGTATTGGCGTGGCCATCAACCACCCGGCTTCCTGCAGGCCTGCGATCCCCTTGCCGACCAGGACAACTGCCAGAGCGGCGACCAATACTGAACTGTATGAAAAGAACTTACCGATAGGCATGCGTGCGCTCGTGCGCAGGAATATGACGGCAAGAATCGACAGCAGGACCAAGCCCGTTACGAATCCTCCCATCAGGGCAGGGCCGTTGCCGTCGGCTGCAAGCGCTGAATAGAACAGGACCGTTTCGAAGACCTCACGGTACACCGCGATGAAGGCCAGGGCAAACATGGCCCATGCCGAGCGCTTTTCCATCGCTGCCGTGAGATGCTGCTTCAGGTAGGCCTGCCACTGTCCAGCCTGGCTTTTCTGGTGCATCCACAGGCCGACCGACAGCAGTACCGCCGCCGCGAAGAGCGAGGACAGACCTTCTGTCACCTCACGGCTGGCGCCACTGATACTGACCACGTACGTGGCTACCAGCCAGGTCAGCGCGCCCCCGGCCAATGCCGAGATCCAGCCCGCATGCACGTAGCGCAGCGCCTGGGGACGTTCTGCTTTGCGCAGGAACGCAACCATGGCGATCACGATCAGCAAGGCCTCGACACCTTCGCGCAGGAGAATGGTCAGTGCGCCCACGAACACCGTTGTGGCATCAGTCTTTTTGGCGCCTGTTACATTTTCGACCCGTATGAAGTACGCGTCCAGTTGCTGTGCGTATCCGCTTGCGCCTTCCACGTCACCCCGCGCGACTGCGCCCCGGTACAATTGCATCGTTCGCTCGACATCGACCAGGAGTTGGCGGTCGGTCGCGTCCAGCGTCGCCTCGAGTGGCTCGAAGCCGTCCAGATAGGCCGACAAGGCAAGATCGGTGGCGGCCGCGCGCTGGCCATTCTTCAAAGCGCCCAGGCTCTCTTGCAGCAGCTTGCGCGCAAGGGCGATCCCCTTGCGTTCCTGCTGTTCCCGGACAATGTCGGGGTGAGTGCGCGCGTACGCCTGCGCTGCTCGCGCAGTGGCTGGTGGCATAGCCTTCGCCAGCTCCTCTTCGCTCGTCGTGACAAGGGCGGTCATGTCAGGAAGCGCCGCGCCGGGGGCTTCATCTCGTGCGAATGCAGCCTTCCCCGCTTCAATGTCGGCGTCCTTGAAAGACAGGGAACCGACAAAGAACGCCAGGGACCAGCGGTCGTGCTCGGACAAGTTGGCAAACGCCGGCATCGACGTGCCGTCGACACCCTGGCTGATCACCTGGTAAAGGGCCATGAGAGAACGGGAGCGAGCCCTTTCCTCATCTGTAAAGGCGATCGGCTTCGGGTCGAGCGTTGCCGCAAGAGCGCCGTCGCCGGCGCCGTTCGCGCCGTGGCATGAAGCGCATTGCGCCTGGTACAGCGCGGCGCCACGGGCCAGGTCGGGCATGGCGCGCGGTGCTACAGGAAAGGGATACGCCTGAAGGAGCAGCCGGTTCGCTTCCCGGGCAAGCTGGCCCACACGCTGAGGGCTGTCTTTGCGTTCGACCGCGTCCTTCAGACTTGCGGTAGCTGCGGCCAGTTCCGAGTGCAATGGATGAGGAGGCAAGGACTGCACCTGACTCTGCGCGCGTTCTGAGAACTCCCGCATTTCTCCGTACTCAGGTTCACTGATGACCGTTCCATTCTGGACGGCGCCGGGGTAGTCCACAGCGACATAGTCGAGCAACTGCCAGAGCTGCCTGACCTGCGTTTCGGACGAATTGGAATCTGCACGTGCCGTGCCGGTCGCGAAGCTGCAGAGAGCCGCGACGTAAATGAACCAACGCCAAATGGGGTACTTCATAAGGGAGAATTTGACCAGATGTAGAGGAGTCTGACATTTAACACCTTCTAGCCACTTGAAGGTCAAGCCATATCGGCCTCGGTTCTCACCACTAAGCGGAACCTCGCCAGACTTCGATTCAGCATCTTCAGTTCCGAAACGCATCCTACTGCGAGCCCTCGGGTCGGGAGTCGGGATCGTCCCCGTTGGTAATACTGGTGGCACAAATATCGGCGTGTTCAAGCGGTTTCCAATCGATCCAAGTATAAAAAAACTGATCAGGTAGAACCCAGCAACGCAGCTTGACGCTTGCCGCTACGAATGGTGATGGGCCCGGCGTGTCGAAGCCGGATGATGAAGACTGGCTTGACCTTCCCATAGAGGGAAGGTTTATGCTTGTCTCCGTATTGTCAGGCGGCCGTCACTGCCGGCTCCATGTGCTGACAATGACAAAATACGTTACGCGCACCCAAGAGCTTGACACTGGGAGCAGCGCGCCGCGACAATGCTTGTCCAAATGTCTAAAGTGATGAAACCATCCCGTTCAACCCGCTTCGTTGCCGCTGTGATTGCCGTGATCAGCCTGCTGTTCACCCAATTGGCTCTGGCTTCGTACGTCTGTCCCGGCACGACCGCGCCGGAACGCATGACGATGGCGGCAGTCGACAACGGGATGTCCGACATGGATCACTGCACCGGTGTGGACAAGGCCCAACCGAACTTGTGTCATGCGCACAACCACTCCAGTCCCCAATCGCTCAACAAGCCCGACGCGCCTTCAGTGCTGCCGTTCCTTTTGATCGGGCCGGTCCTGTCCGTGGTCTTGCTCAATGATGGCGTAGCACCTCCAGACGTTTTTGCCACCATACCCTCGTTATCGCGTGCGACGGAGCCGACTTTGGCGATACGCCACTGCTGCTTCCGTATTTGACAACTCCGCCTGCTTGATTCGCCGCGCGCGCTTGCGTGCGCGATGTATTTCAACGCTTGTGGAGACCGCATGTCCTTCTTCTTTTCCGCGCGCCGTCACGGGCGCGCCCCCCTGTTTTCGCTGACAGAATACGTGGCGGTATTGGCGACGTCCCTGACGTTGGCGGCGCCCGCCCTCGCCACCGATGCCTTGTCCCTGGCCGAGGCGCAGCGTCTCGCCATTGAGCGCTCACGGCAGATTACTGCACAGAATGCAGCTGTGACCGCTTCACGCGAGATGGCGGTGGCAGCTGGCCGCTTGCCCGATCCGGTGCTCAAGGTCGGTGTCGACAACCTGCCAGTTAGCGGCCCCGACCGTGGTAGCCTCACTGCGGATTTCATGACGATGCGTCGTATCGGCGTGATGCAGGAAATCACACGCACAGACAAACGCAGGTTTCGAGCCGAGCGGTATCAGCGCGAAGCGGACAAAGGGCTGGCCGAAAAAGACAAGACCACCGCCGATGTTGAACGCGCGGCGGCCATCGCCTGGCTCGACCGCTACTATGCCGAAGCAATGGCATCCGTGATTGCCTCCCAGCGTGAAGAGGCGCAACGTGAGCGGGAGGCCGCCGATGCCGCTTACCGGGCCGGCCGCGCAAGCCAGGCTGATGTACTGTCCGCCAGGGCTGCCGTCGTCCAGTTCGACGACCGTATGGACGATGCCGCACGCCGGGTGCGCAGCGCGAAGATCGCGCTCGCGCGGTGGGTTGGCGACATGGCCGACCAGCCCCTGTCCGGTCAACCGGCAATCGACACCATCCGGCTCGACCCGGCCTCGCTCGACGTCCAGCTTGCCCATCACCCCGAGATCGCCGTTCTCAACAAGCAGGTCGATGTCGCTGCGACGGAAGTGAAACTGGCCGAGGCGAACAAAAAATCCGACTGGACCGTGGAGGTGGGCTACGCGCAGCGCGGCTCGGGATATTCCAACATGATCTCGTTCGGCGTCTCGGTCCCGCTCCAGTGGGACCAGAAAAACAGGCAAGACCGCGAACTGGCGGCCAAACTCGTCACGGCCGAACAGGCTCGTGCCGAACGCGACGAGGTGCTGCGAGCGCATACAGCTGAAACGCGCGTCATGGTGGCCGAGTGGCAAACCAATCGCGAACGGTTGGCACGGTATTCCCGGGAACTCATCCCGCTGGCCCAAGAGCGCAGCGGGGCAAGCCTGGCTGCCTACCGTGGCGGCAAGACGACGCTTGCCGAGGTGCTGGCCGCGCGGCGTAGCGAACTCGACGTTCGCCTCTCCAGGTTGCAGTTGGAGGCCGACACCGCCAGGCTGTGGGCAGAACTGAACTTCCTCTTTCCCACTTCGCACGGCGCGATGCCGGCGGCGGCCGCCATCTCCAGGAACATGAAATGACCAAGAAAAAGAAGCTCATCCTCGCGTTGTCCGCGGCCGGCATCTTGACCGCCGCCGGCGGTGGCCTGTTTTGGGCCGGTGTGCAGCATGGCCTGCATGCCGCCAAGCCGGCAATAACCGGCAGCGTTGCCGCCACGAGCGGCGACAAGGTCGATCCTGCGACGGGCAGAAAAGTGCTCTACTGGCACGACCCAATGGTACCCGGCCACAAATTCGACAAGCCGGGCAAGTCGCCCTTCATGGACATGCAGCTCGTGCCGGTGTATGCCGACGAAGCCGGCGACGACGGCAAAGTTGCAATCAGCCCGCGCGTACAGCAAAACCTCGGTATCCGGACTGCCGAGGTGAAGGAAGGCAGCCTTGCCACTGCGCTTGAATCGGTGGGCAGCGTGGCCTGGAATGAGCGCGATCTTTTCCTCGTGCAGGCCCGTGCCAACGGGTATGTCGAGCGCCTCCACGTACGTGCGTCGCTCGACCGTGTCCGCAAGGGCCAGGCGCTGGCCGATATCTACGTCCCCGACTGGGTGGCGGCGCAGGAGGATTACCTGGCCGCGCGCCGCATGTCGGCGGATCTTGCTGACGCGGCACGCCAGCGCATGCGCCTGGCCGGCATGACCGAGGAGCAGATCCGCCAAATCGAGAAAAGTGGCAAGGTTCATCCGCGTGTGACGATCAGGTCACCAGTGTCTGGCGTGGTGGTCGAGCTTACCGTGCGCGAGGGCATGACTGTCATGTCGGGTGCGTCGCTGTACCGCATCAATGGTCTGTCCACTGTCTGGGTAAATGCCGAGATTCCTGAAGCGGCAGCCGCCCAGGTACGTCCCGGCAGCGCCGTCGAGGCACGCGCCGCTGCCTGGCCGGGCATGACCTTCCAGGGCAAGGTCGGCGCGATCCTGCCTGAAATCGATCCGGCCACACGCACCTTGAAGGCGCGCATCGAACTCGCTAATCCGCAAGACCGGCTGGTGCCCGGCATGTTCGCAACCGTCAGCCTGACACCGGCCGCGCGCAAGGCCGTCTTGCTGGTGCCGAGCGAGGCCGTGATCCAGACTGGCACACGCAGCGTCGTGTTCGTTGCGAGCGAGGACGGGAAGTTCGCTCCGGTCGAGGTGGAGACGGGGAGCGAAGCCAATGGCCAGACGGAGATCCGCAGCGGCCTGTCGTCCGGCCAGAAGGTCGTCGCGTCCGGGCAGTTCCTGGTCGACTCGGAAGCCAGTCTCAAGGGCGTGATCGCACGCATGGGCGATGCGGGTGCCGTCGACGGCGCCAAACCGGCTGCCGCCCCGACGCACCACGGCGGCGGCCGCGTCGAGACGATCGATCCCGACAGTATCACCCTGTCGCACGAGGCGATGCCGACGCTGCAATGGGGACCGATGACGATGCCGTTCAAACTGCCGCCGGATGGCTTGCCGCGCAATATCGCAGTTGGTGACGAGGTCACGTTCGAGATCCGCCAGACCCCGGAGGGCGACTTCCAGATCACGTCGATCACGCCGGCCAATAAGCAAAACGGTAGTGGAGATGGCAAATGATCGCCAAATTGATCCGCTGGTCCATCGTCAACCGCTTTCTGGTGTTGCTGGCCACTGTCGGGCTGACGGCATGGGGCGTGTGGGCTTTGTCGAAAACGCCGCTCGACGCCATCCCGGACTTGTCGGATACGCAGGTGATCATCCGCACCACCTATCCTGGCCAGGCGCCGCAGATCGTCGAGAACCAGGTCACGTACCCATTGACGACGACCATGCTGTCCGTGCCGGGAGCGAAGACGGTACGCGGCTATTCCTTTTTCGGCGACTCGTTCGTCTACATCCTGTTCGATGACGGCACCGATCCCTACTGGGCACGTTCGCGGGTGCTCGAATACCTCAACCAGGTGCAGTCACGCCTGCCGCCACAAGCGAAACCATCGCTCGGGCCGGACGCTACCGGAGTGGGGTGGGTGTACGAATACGCGCTCGTCGACAAGAGCGGCACGCTCGACCTGTCACAGCTGCGCGCCCTACAGGATTGGTTCCTCAAATACGAACTGAAGGCGGTGCCGAACGTGTCGGAAGTCGCCAGCATCGGTGGCATGGTCAAGCAGTACCAGATCCAGCTCGATCCCGACAAGATGCGTGCTTACCGTATTTCGCACGCCAGGATCATCGACGCCGTGCAAAAGGCAAACCAGGAAACCGGTGGTTCGGTACTTGAGCTGGGCGAAGCCGAATACATGGTGCGTGCGTCCGGCTATCTGCAATCGCTCGACGATTTTCGCAAGATTCCCCTGACAACCAGCGAGGCCGGTGTGCCGGTACGACTTGGCGATGTCGCTCGTATCCAGACCGGCCCGGAGATGCGGCGCGGCATCGCGGAGCTGAACGGCGAAGGCGAAGTGGCGGGTGGGGTGATTGTCATGCGCGCCGGGAAGAATGCGCTCGAGACGATCGACGCGGTCAAGGCAAAGCTTGCGGAGCTCAAGTCGAGCCTGCCGCTAGGTGTCGAGATCGTGCCGACCTACGACCGTTCGAGCCTCATCAAGCGCGCGGTCACCAACCTCGAACACAAGCTGATCGAGGAATTCATCGTGGTCGCACTGGTCTGCGCGATCTTCCTGCTCCACATGCGTTCGGCGCTGGTCGCGATCGTGTCATTGCCAATTGGCATACTCGCGGCTTACCTGGTCATGTACTACCAGGGTGTGAATGCGAACATCATGTCGCTCGGCGGGATTGCAATCGCGATCGGCGCAATGGTCGACGCAGCCGTGGTCATGATCGAAAATGCGCACAAGCATATCGAGGCGTGGAACCACGCCAATCCAGGCAAAAAGCTCGCTGGCGACGAGCACTGGCGCGTGATCGGCGATGCGGCTGCCGAGGTCGGCCCGGCCTTGTTCTTCTCGCTGCTGATCATCGTGCTGTCATTCGTGCCGGTGTTCACGCTCGAAGCGCAGGAAGGCAAGCTGTTCGCGCCGCTGGCGTTCACCAAGACCTATGCCATGGCCGCCGCCGCAGGCCTGGCCGTGACGCTGATCCCGGTGTTGATGGGCTACCTGATCCGTGGCCGCATTCCGGACGAGCAAAGCAATCCGCTCAACCGCAGCCTGATCCGGCTGTACCGCCCGCTGCTCGAACGCGCGTTGCGGTATCCGAAGACAGTGATCATCGTTGCGGGGCTGATCGCTGCTGCGACAGTGTGGCCATTGTCACGCCTGGGCGGCGAGTTCATGCCGCCGCTCGACGAAGGCGACCTGCTATACATGCCGTCGGCCCTGCCAGGGCTTGGTGTCGGCAAGGCGGCCGAACTCTTGCAGCAAACCGATCGTCTGATCAAGACCGTTCCGGAAGTGCAAAGTGTGTTCGGCAAGGCCGGCCGCGCGGAGTCGGCCACGGACCCGGCGCCGCTGGAGATGTTCGAGACCACGATCCAGCTCAAGCCACGCGACCAGTGGCGCGCCGGCATGACACCTGACAAACTGGTCGAGGAGCTGGACCGCATTGTCAAGGTCCCGGGGCTGTCGAACGTCTGGGTTCCGCCCATCCGCAACCGCATCGACATGCTGGCCACCGGCATCAAGAGCCCCGTCGGCGTCAAGATCGCGGGCGCCGATTTGAAGGTCATCGACCGCATCACCGGTGAGATCGAGCGTGCCGTAAAAAAAGTGCCTGGCGTGTCATCGGCGCTGGCCGAGCGCCTGAACGGGGGCCGTTACATCGACGTGAAGATTGACCGGGATACCGCTGCGCGCTACGGTTTGAACATCGCCGACGTGCAGAGCGTTGTGTCGTCCGCGATAGGCGGAGACAACATCGGCGAAACGGTCGAGGGGCTGCAGCGTTTTCCGATCAGCGTGCGTTATCCGCGTGAGGTGCGCGATTCGGTCGAAAAACTGCGCGAGCTGCCGGTCCTGACCGAACGTGGCGCCCAGATCCGGCTCGGGGATGTCGCGGCAATCCGCATCGAGGATGGCCCGCCCATGCTCAAGAGCGAGAACGCGCGCCTGTCGGGCTGGGTCTACGTCGACATTCGCGGCCGCGACCTCAGCTCGGCAGTACGCGACATGCAGCAGGTCGTGGCCAGCGAGGTCAAGCTGCCGCCCGGCTATTCGGTATCGTGGTCCGGCCAGTTCGAATATCTGGAGCGCGCGACGGCGAAGCTGAAGCTCGTGGTTCCGGTCACGCTGGCGATCATCTTCGTGCTGCTCTATTTCACTTTCAAGCGCTTCGACGAAGCGGCCCTCGTCATGGCCACCTTGCCGTTCGCGTTGGCCGGCGGCGTGTGGCTGCTGTGGCTGCTGGGGCACAACCTGTCGGTGCCGAGTGGCGTCGGCTTCATTGCGCTGGCCGGTGTTGCGGCCGAATTCGGCGTGATCATGCTCGTGTATCTAAAGCATGCCTGGGAAGCCCGCGTCGAGGCCGGACGTGATAGCGAAGCCGATCTCATCGACGCGATCCGCGAAGGAGCCGTCCTGCGCGTGCGTCCCAAAGCGATGACGGTGGCGGTCATCATCGCAAGCCTCGTGCCGATCATGATCGACTCCGGGACCGGTTCCGAAGTCATGCAGCGCATCGCCGCGCCGATGATCGGCGGCATGGTGACAGCGCCGCTGCTGTCGATGTTCGTGGTGCCCGCGGCCTACCTGCTGCTGCGCCGCCGCCAGGCGCGGGGCATGCACGCGCTGTCCCTGACACCTGCGACCGAGGAGCGGACGATTCACGCGAAATAGCGCGGCAGGCATGCGGCATCTACGCCGCTGCGCCGCTAACCATACCCACCTCAACTGATATATGAAAGGAAATATGATGAAACGTCATACCATGATCGCCGCGATGCTAGCGCTTGCCGTGTCCGGCCTGGGCGCCGCCCAGGCGCAACCGAATCAAACCGGCATGAATGCGCAGCAAGCAAACAAAGGTGCGAAGGCGACTCCACATGAGACCATCGGTACGGTGAAATCCGTCAATCCGGCTGCAGGGACCGTGACGCTCGCGCATGGGCCGGTCAAGAGCCTGAACTGGCCGGCCATGACGATGGGCTTCGCCGTCAAAGACAAGGACTTGTTCGACAAACTTTCGGTCGGCAAGAAAGTCGACGTCGAATTCGTGCAGCAGGACAGTAAGTACGTCATCACGGCCGTGAAGTAAGCATTCTGCCTGCGCGACGGATGGGCTGACTGGGCATCGTCCGTCGTGCATGGCGCCGACGCAGCATGGCGGCGCGTACCTGTATTTTGAACTTCTGAAAAATTAAAATGCACAAGAACTATATTCGCACGATCGACAAGATCTCATCGGTGGATAGTTTGACCGACTGAACTCTAACGTCCATCAAGCGGATGCCTTCGCCCACCAGCCACCGTAGTGCCGGTTCTTTTTGGTCTCGTGTTTTCGCTCCGCGCGCGCCGGTAAAGAGCAGATCCATGGAAGGGCTATCATGGTGAACGATACTGACCGGCTGGATGTAATGGGGCCAGGCTGAGTTTTTAATGAGCCACTTACGGCACTTATAGCCAAAGACCATGATGGCCACCGGAGTACGTGCGAGCCGCATCACTCTAATACCCGTCGCCTCCCGGCTTGCCCGAAATTCCTCTGCCACCTGAAGCACGAGGTCCATTGAGGCGTCTTTTCCTGCCGTTCTCGTCGAAACAAGGTAGGGAGGAAGGATAAGATCCGCACTGAAGATATTGGCTTCGGACTCACTGTTCTTTGCCTGCTGATTGTGCTGCGCCAGATCGGCTTTGGAGCACAAATTGATGCGTCCATGCTTTCGGTCACGCTCCCAGTGTCCCAGTTCGTGTCCAATAGAAAATCGCTGCCGTTGCTCGCTCGTAGAGGAGTTCACAGTGATGATGCCTGAAGTCGCTGTCGCGACCAATCTTGCATCTGCTCCTTCAAGATGCCGGCGCTTGATAGCAATACCTCGGTCGTTCGCAATCGCTTCTAGATCTATCTCGTCCGGTGTTTCGATGCCGTACTCCCACAGTAGTCGCTCACCAGGAGATAGCAGTTTCTCGTCAATTTTGAGCGTCATCCTTGATGACTCCAAGTTCAAGAAGATCCTCATAAAGTGACGTAATGTCACTATCGGATTGTTTAGTCCCATTTCGATAGGCAAGCAAAAGGGGACTGTTCTCAAATTCTGGATTAACGCTCAGACCTTCTATGCGAGAACGTATCACGTCAATACCGGGAAGGTTGCCAGTTCGTGTTGGCACAGCACTTCGCAGAGCAAAACCTTCATTTGTAAGATTTTCGCGCCGAAGGGTACGTAACCTTTCTTTGTTTGCGCCTCGGATCTTTGTCATGATTAAATCCTTATATTGCTGCGCGATAGCATCAGGATTCTGCCCATTATCAACTAACATTTGAGAAATCTCTTCAGAGGTTGGCTTTTCCTCGAGCACCTCTGTACGTAGCGCGGAGCGCAGCGCCCGTGCCATCGCCAGGCGCTTCGGATCGTGATTGCTCATCATTTTTTTCCTTGGCTTTTCAACTTCGCAGCCCCTCGATTTAGCCGCTTCCGCGCTGCGGCGTATTGTGCCTCATTAAGCTTGCAGTGCTCCTTGATCGCTGTACCGATCAGGCCTCGTTCCATCGCGTCGAGAATGTTCCAGATTTCCTCGTCGTCGCCGAAGTATGCGTAAAGGGCATCATAGTCCCGCAGCATTGCCTCGTGTTCTTCAGCTGCGATCAGCACGTCCTCAACACTGTTTTTTGGTATCCCCTGGAGAGAACTGAGAAAGGCGTCGTCTTCGACTTCATCCTCGATCCTCGTCAGAGCAGACACGTTGGCAACACGCGTAGCATGGAAGCCCTTTCGGTCGTTCGAAGCGATGCTTGCCATCGTATTACGCATGAACGTCATGAACGGCATGCACTCCGGGTACCACTTGCGCCGCAAATCACTCGCGCGATCAAGAGCTTCGCCGAAAAGAGCCATACCGGTCGCATAGATGGTTCCGAAGGCCAGCCTGTTAGCCTGGTAATCCAGCAGACGAAGCTCGTCCGGCGTTAAACTGGCGAGCGCCACGAATACCTGTTCTTGGGTCGCAAAATTATCTTTTTGATCCTTCAAGCCCCGCCTCTCCTAAGTGCGTGCATCGTTCGTACCTTCAAGTAGCTAGTCTGAGCACGGTCGGAATCTGGACATGATTTTGTGGCCAGCTACAAAAATAATTCTTGAGCTTGGCATGTCTGGATTTTTATCCGGCTCAGACTACCTCATCAGGTGGGCAGGTTTTGCGTTTGCGAAACAGCCCTCGATCAATCTATAGACTGTTGAGGTACGTAATGAATAATAGCAATTTTGTTCAGATTCAGGTAAAGCGCGATCCCGCGAACCCTACCCGGTCGGTCGTCCTGGCAAAAGGTGAAAGCGCCGTCTTGCCGGACACCACGCCGACCGGCCGACAGATCCTGAACGCAGCGCAGTGCTCTCCGACGGTTGACTACGTGTTACTGCAGCTACTCCCGGGCCGCAGCCTGGAGGAAGTCTCGCCGGAAGAGGTGGCTGAGCTGGATGCAGCAGAAACAAGCTTTTACGCGTTCCGCGCCGATCGCCTGTTCTACTTCGTGCTCAACGAGAATAAATACCCTTGGGGCCAAGCTTTGCCTGAAGGTATTTTGCGCCTGCTGGCGAACGTTCCGACGCATGCCCAAGTTTGGATGGAGCGCCAGGACGAAGCGGATGTGCTGATCGCACCGGGCCAGAGTGTCAATCTGACGGGTGAGGGTGTCGAACGCTTTTACACCAAGCAGCCGACCTGGAAGCTGGACGTGCAAGGCATCGAGATCAGCTCGCCAGCGCCGACCATCACTGTTCGCCACGCGCTGGAACTGGCAGATATCAACCCGGACTTGCCGTGGACGTTGGTCCTGAAGGTACAAGGCCGTCCGAAAGAGCAGGTCGAATTCACCACCGTCATCGACTTGACGACGCCGGGCATCGAGCGGTTGCGCGTCATGCCCAAGGTCATCAACAACGGAGAAGGCCCTGGTCTGCGCCGCCAGTTCTTCTTGTTGGAAAAGGACGAGAAGTTTCTCGACGCGGCGCGTTACCGTTGGGAGGCGGCGCTCGACGGTGAACGCCGTTGGTTACTGCTGCATGACTACCCCCTGCCCAGCGGCTACCAGCAATCGCACATTTCTCTCGCGATTGAAATTCCCGCGCTGTACCCCTCTGCGGAACTGGACATGTTTTATTGCGCGCCATCTGTCGCCCTGCAGGCCGGCACGGCAATACCGCAGGCCGACGTTCAGCAGGTCATTTTCGGGCAGACCTTCCAGCGTTGGTCGCGTCATCGCGAAAACTCGGTATGGTCACCCGCCGACGATTCGGTGATCACGCATCTGGGGCTTGTAGAGGAGTCGTTCCTGCGTGAGGTGGCGAAATGATGAGGCAAGCCAATATGGCGTGGTCGGCACCGCAGCACGCAACGGTGCGGACGCACCTGTTCCCAGGGGACGGCAAAGAAGCCGCGGCGATTCTGCTTTGCTCCCGGATTGTGGGTACGCGCATCAAACTGATGGTGCGTGAATACATCCTAGTGCCACACGAAGTCTGCGAAAGGCATCCGGACTTTTTAAGCTGGCCCAGCGACTATGTTGAACAGGCGCTTGAGATTGCTGAGGAGGACGACATGTCGATCATTCTTCTGCATTCGCATCCTGGCGGGCTCTACGAGTTTTCCGGAGTGGATATCGAATCTGATGCTCAGGTAATGCCAGCGATCTTCGCCGGACGCGCTAAATGTCACAAGGATGAGATTTGGCACGGCAGTGCCATCATGTTGGAAGATGGTGCCATGCGCGCGCAACTGTACGACAAGCATCATCGTCCGATGCTTGTCGACCTGGTGGCTGTCTATGGGGATGACTTGCGCTTCTTTTGGAACCCGGATTGTTTTACGCCGACCTCCTCCGATCGACCGCTGGCGTTTTCCGATGCCATGCGAGAAGAACTCAGCCGTCTATCGGTATGTATTGTCGGCGCTTCCGGGACCGGTAGCATCGTGGCCGAGCAGGTCGCTCGGCTGGGATTTGGCGAAGTCATACTGATCGACTACGACCGGATGGAGAAGAAGAACCTTAATCGTATCCTTAACTCCACCCTGCATGACGTTCAGACAGGGCGGCACAAGGTCGATGTTATTTCGGAAGCGATCAGGAAGTTCCGTGACAGGGTATCGGTCAGGGTCGTGGCAACCGGGATCGGCTGCCGAGAGGCGATCCTGGAAGCAGCCATGGCAGATGTGATCTTTTGCTGCGTCGACAGTCATGAGGGACGGCAAATCTGTGACCTGATGGCGAGCGCCTTCTTGCATCCACTGTTTGATGTCGGCGTCACCATCCCTGTGCGCAAGCGCGGCGCCAGCAAGTTTTCGATCCTGGATGTAGTGGGAAGGGTTGACTATGTCTGGCCCGGTGGAAGCTCCCTAGCGGATCGCGGTGTTTTCACTCCTGCTTCCGTAGCAGCGGAATACTTGGCTCGGGCGGACGCAGCAGTGCATGCGGCACGTGTCAAGGAAGGGTATATGCCTGGAGCTCATGAAGAAGCCCCGTCAGTAATATCGCTAAACATGAGAGCTGCGAGCGCGTGCGTCACAGAATTCATCGCGCGCGCCTTCCCATTCCGTCACGATCCCAACACCTTGCGCGCAAGAACTTTGTTCAGTCTGGCTGCGTGTGAAGAGGAGTACGTGGCAGAGCAAAGTTTTCCTAAAGCGAAAAACGCGTCCTTAGGCCGCGGGACTAAACGTCCACTGCTCGGACTTCCTGCACTCCAGGGCTAGGATATTGACGATGTGGACGTTGCTCACCAATTGGCTTGAAGCGATACAGGATTGGCTCACCCCCAGGCGAAAGGTGCTTACCCGAGAGGGCGACACCTTGCCGTCAGCGATGCCCAAACAGGATCTGATACTTCTCCAGGACGAAGGAGAAAACTGGTCAGTGGGATTTCGCTGTCCGTGCGGCTGTGGGGACGTGATCGAGCTGCTTTTGCTACCTGATGTTAAGCCGCGCTGGGATATCAAAATCGACTTCCGTAACCGGCCGACGCTTTCACCTTCGGTTTGGAAAACGACTGGCTGCAGATCGCATTTCTGGGTTCGGAGCGGGAAAATACTATGGGTCGATTAACTGCAGTCTGGTCGCTCAAAAGAAATCCGGCGACGGATCAGATCAACGCCGGCGCCCCCGTGTTGGCAACTCCCGCCGGCGCGGTGGCACGACCGTGAATCCATGCTGTGGCGGCATCACTTGGGGGAACGGTGATGGATCCTGCCGGTCCAGCGTAAATCTCGCCTCAGCGGAAATAACCGTTATCATCACGTTACGCCCACTTTGTAAGAGCTAGTAAAGCAATGATAGAGAAATTTCTAAGCTCCGTTCTGGCATCCGCGACAGTCTCAACAATGGCTCTAGCAGCGCTCGCCTTTCTACTCCGGGAATGGATCGCTGAGCGTTTGAAAAATTCGATCAAACACGAATATGATCGGGATATGGAAAGCTACAAAAGCATGCTCGGACGCGTACATGCCGCGACTGCGGAAGGGCAAAAAGCTGCTATTGAGAGGAGAATGAAAGCTTTTGACCGGATGTGGAAGACTATGCTTTCAGTACGGGACAGCACCGGATCATACACTTTTCACTTTGATATCCGGACTGAGGCTGAATGGTTGGATTTGCCGTCAAACCATAATTTCAGAAATCTCGTTGGTGCGCTTGACGACAATATGATGTTGAGACTCATGGGAGATAGGACTATTGAGGAGGAGCGACCATATGTTGGCGAGGTTGTGTGGGCACTCTTCTTTGCTTATCGTTCTTTTAACATGCGTCTGGTACATTTGGCTAGACAGTCACTTTCAACTCCAGGTAGCATTAATTGGAGTGCAGATGCGGCAACGCGAGGTCTGTTGGCTGCGACTCTTTCTGCAGAGGAGATTGCGGAATTTGATAGGTTGGGAATCTCTAAAGTAGATTTTGTTCGCCGGACAATCGAAGGGAAAGTGCTGAGTGCATGGCATAGGCTCATTTCCGGAGCGGAGTTCGGTGAGGAGGCGCTGAGACATGCTCATGCCCTTTTGAAGGTTGTAAGTCGTCCTGCTTAATGGTGACCCGGATGATTCAGCCGCGCCAGCAAGTGACATCGGCCTCTATTCGAATTTGATGTGGGAAGCGCGTTCAGCAAGGACCAAGCAGGGGTCGGATGACGATGAACTGCTACCGCAAATAAGGGCGATGACCGCGCGATTTCATGAAGGGGGTTATCGACTTTAGCTAACCATTCCTGCGGGGAGGGAGATCTGCTCCTCAAATCTCGGTATAAAATCGTGAGCTCGTCCAAGGCTGGGGCGTTAGATCTTAAGCGAATTGTAGGCGCTTTTGACGAGAGTTACTGGCCAACATGGCAACCGTCTAAAGCAGACGGAATCGAGTTGGCCACTGTACAGGAACCACTCGACGGTCCGCGAACCTAGTCGGGGCGTGGTCGGCAGCCAAGATGGATTGCGGATGGGCTTAGGGCGGTAAGAAACTGGACGACTTCAGGCTCTAAGCAGTCTACTCGATGACTTTCCGAAAAACGGCGTCGGAAGGTTAATCATTAATGATCAAAAGCCGATTTTGAAGTCCCATTCATCAAATTCTTTCTTGAGTTTTTCCTTGACCCATTCCCTGTGGCGCGGCTCATCTATGTAATCCGTCCCGATAAGGTTCCAATATTTCTGCTTCAGCCCGCTTGAAATAAATACATTGTTCGTTCCCTTAAGGTTAACGTGAATTTCACGAGTGCGCTCAAAGAAGGAGTCGGGTTCTATCGTGGTGCCCTCATCGTAGATTTCAATAAGTCTAGTTAAGAATAAGAGCCTTCTGTAAACGTAAAACGTCCAGTTTTCACTTATGCTGCCAAAGAGTCTATAGAAAAAAGAGGAAACGCCCGCCGTGTATGTTCCCACACGGATTTCCGATCTTGGGTATTTTGAACTTCCATCCGATGGACGGTAAAGTGACTCATAAGCTCGCCGAAGTGCTCGGCCGTAAGCTCGCAATATGAGATCTTGACGCTCGCTGGTAGATGCTGGAGAAATAAAAGGAACAGCAATAAGTTCATCGATGATTTTTTGAGTTTGATTGCCATATGTAATGAGCGTAAACATAATACGTGCACCAAAAAAGTCTGCCCATCCTTCTATTGCGACTGAATCAATCTTTGATTCATCAGTGTGCGCTAAGTGTTTATTTACATAATGTGCGAGCTCATGGCCGATGATGATGAGAAAGAACATGGCGTCATCAACTGATTGCACCCGCTCTTGCAACATATAGTGACTTAATATAACGGTGCTTCCTTCAGAATTTCCAACAACTTTGGCTGGGCTGTGAATATTCGCCACTTTGAACGCAATCACGAAATTACTGCTCGGAACAAAGAAAGACTCGAAGTCTTCGATTGCGGCTTTTGCCAGAGTTTCGTATAACTTTTCCATAGTGTAGGTAGTGAACCAATAGTTGAGAATCGTCGGCAATTCTCGATCTGTATCTTCAGAAGAAATTTAGTAGATGGATGGTCTATATTTTATGAGAACGTACATGTACTACATGAAGTTCGCTGTAAGGGTAGGAGCCCTCAGATGTTGTAAATTGTCCACAGTATTTTTTCTTCACTAGACAGGGCCTGCAACGGCGGACTGTATAGGAGCAGTCACTCGATCGTTATTTAAGTATTTGATTTAAAAAAGATTTCGTTCAATAACGCATCATGTGTCTAACTGCGCCGTCAACGATAAGGACCGGTTGCATCTATTGCTTTGCGCGGCCCACCCACAGCTACCTCGGCCTGTCGCCGGGGCGCGACTTCGAAAGCCGGCTGTTCGCCAAGGTGAACGCGGCCGAGCTGCTGCGGCGCGAGCTGGCCAAGCCGGGCTACGTGCCCGAGCACATCGCCCTCGGCGTCAACACCGACGCCTACCAGCCCTGCGAGCGCGAGCTGCGCCTGACGCGCCAGGTGCTCGAGGTGCTGAGCGAATGCCGGCATCCGGTCGGGCTCATCACCAAGTCCTCCCTCATCGAGCGCGACATCGACCTGATCGCGCCGATGGCGGAAAAGAACCTGGCCTGCGCCGCCATCACCCTGACCACGCTCGATCCGGAGATCGCGCGCACGCTGGAACCGCGCGCGGCAGCGCCGGCACGGCGCCTGCGCACCATCCGCACCCTTGCCGAGGCCGGCATTCCGGTCAGCGTGAGCGTGGCGCCCATCATTCCTTTCGTCACCGAACCGGAGATCGAGCGCATCCTGGAAGCGGCGCTTGAGGCCGGCGCCATCGGCGCCCATTACGTCGTGTTGCGCCTGCCGCACGAGGTCAACCCGCTGTTCCAGGAATGGCTGCAGGCGCATTTCCCCGAGCGGGCGCAGCGCGTCATGAACCGCGTGCGCGACCTGCGCGGCGGCAAGGATTACGACAGCGACTTCGGTAAACGCATGCACGGGGAGGGCGTGTGGGCGGACCTGATCCGCCAGCGCTTCTCGAAAGCGGTGGACCGGCTGGGGATGGGGGAGTTCCGGGGGCGCTTCGGCAGGCTGGACGGGTCGCAGTTCCGCAAGCCGCTGGTGGTGCCGCCGCGGCCGTCGCCTGCCGCCGGCAAGAGCGGCGGCGGGAACGCAGCCGGGCAGCTGGACCTGTTCTAGCCGGCCGCCCGATCGAGATCGGCAGGTGGGTTACTGCTTCTTCTGGATCTTGTTGTGCACCTCATTCACCATCATCAGCGCCGCCGAGCCATAGAGCTTGTGGTACTCGGCCTCCATCAGCCCGCTTGAAATGACCGGATCGGTTGCCACGTAGCGCTTGGCTTCCTCGATGTCCGGCGTCGCGATCACGAAGATGCCGCGGCGGCCTTCCTTGCCGTCCAGCGGTCCGGCGAAGACCAGTTTCTTCTCGGCTGCGAGCTTGCCCATGTTGGCGAAGTGGCCCTCGAAGATCTTCGCGCGCTCGGCCTTATCCTCGATGTTCTTCGGGCCGGTCTTGAGGATCACGAATACATAGGGGCGCATGCCGCGCTCGTCGGCGCCGAGCGACTGGGCCAGCGCGGCGTCGTATTGCGGCGTGGGTTCAACGGCCTTGGTTTGCGCCACGGCAGGCGGCATCGCCAGCAGCAGCGAAGCGCACAAGCCCATCAGCATCTTCTTCGACATCCCTGTTCTCCTTGTTATATGGCGCGTGGCATCGACGCGCTTCGTATGGTCCAGCGATTCTAGCGGACTTCAGGCCGGGCAGGGCCGGTCTTCAGACCCACAGCCGGTAGATCCAGAAGGACTCGTCCTCGATGTAGCGGTCGGCGAATTCGGTCGGGGGAAAGCCGCAGATCTGCCGGGTGACGCGGCTCAGGTGGGCCTGGTCCGAGAAGCCCTCGTCCAGGGCCAGCGTGGCCCAGTCGAAGGGCTGGCCGGTCTCGTAGCGTTCGCGGGCCGCGAAGAACAGGCCTTCGGTGCGCACCAGCGACTGCCACTCGCGCAGCGAACGCCCGCTGAAGGACTTGATGCGGCGCTCGACCTGGCGCGCGCTGTGTGTGTCGCGCCATTGGTGCGCCTGCCAGGCCAGGCGCTGCACCCAATGCCGGCCCATCTGGCGCAGCAAGAACCGGCTTGTCTCGCCTCCCTGCGCCGCGCGCCAGCGTTTGCCGAGCGCCGCCTCCAGCACGTGCATAGCGGCGGCATCGTCGGGCGCGGCCAGTAGCGCGTCAAGGAAGGGCTGCCAGCCCGCGCCGAGTACTGCGTGCGCCGGCAGGAAGCGGTCCTGGATGGCCGCGAGCTCGATGCCGAACAGGGCGGGGACGGCGTCTGGCTGGAAGCAGGCCATGTAGCCGCGGCCGCCCGTCGGCGACCAGGTGGTCACCGGGCGCGAATGGCTGCCCGAGATCATCATCTGCGCAGCGAAGGGATGCCAGCCCGTGTCCGGGTCCACCAGGCCCATCCCGGACCCGTCGAACCAGGACAGCGTCACGATCGGCGAAGCGGGGAAGTGCGACAAGCGCTGGGCGTCGCTCAGTGCGAGGCGGGAGGTGTCGCGGCTGACCAGCGCCAGCATCGCGCCCTGCAGCGCCGGCGGCGCCAGGTAGAGGCGGTCATGCGGCGACTTACCCCGATTGCATATGCGCGGGCCGCGCGCCAGCCGGTCGGGGCAGGGGAGCAGGCAATCGTGACGATCGGGGGCCATGAGCCAGCAGTATAGGCAGGCGCCCGCGGCCTGTCGATGTCGTTTCCGTTCAAGACGCGGGGGCAGAAGCGGCGAAGAATGCGAGACATGAACACGCCCGACACCTCCCGATGCCCCTTCCATGCGGATGGCGCGCCGCCCGCTTCCGCCAACCCGGCGCCGGCCCGGCATCCGCCCGGCGCCTGGCCGCCCGGTCCGCCGTCCGGCCTGACCGGCTGGGGCCTCTTGGCGCGCATGGCGCGCGACCTGCCCGGCAGCCTGGCGAGCTGGCGCCAGGCCTATGGCGACGTGGTCCACCTGCGCATGTGGCCGGAGCACGAGATCGTGGTCAGCGACCCGCAACTGGTGCGCGAGCTGCTGGTGGGGCGCCATGACGCGATCCAGCGCTGGGAGCGCGGAATCGAGATCTTCGCCTACCTGCAGGGCGACAGCGTCCTGGTCGCGGAGGGCAGCGCTTGGGCAGCGAAACGCCAGGCACTGCAACCGGCCTTTGCGCCGAAGTCGGTCAAGGCCTTCGTTCCGACGATCGCGGCGGCAGCCGAGGCGGCAATGGCAAGCTGGCAGCCGGGCGCAGCGATGCCGATCGAAAGCGCGCTGACCTCGTTGGCGATGGACGTCATCATGCGCATGATGTTTTCGAGCGAGATCGGCCATGATGCGCGTGCGGTGGAGAGCGCGGTGCACGAGGCGCTGGTGGCGGCCAATGCCGAGATGTTCTGGCCTGCCAGCGCGCCCGACTGGCTGCCATGGAAGCGGCGCAAGCGGCAGGTGCGCGCCATGCTGGCGCAGCTGATCGAGCGCCACGTGCAGGCGCGCCTGGCCTTGCCGCTCGATGCCTGGCCACAGGACCTGCTGAGCCGCCTCCTGGCACTGCACCGGCAGGACGCGGACGCCTGGCCCTTGTCGGCGGTGCGCGACGAATGCATGACGGCTTTCATCGCCGGACACGAGACCACCGCGGCCAGCCTGAGCTGGTGGGCCTGGTGCATGGCGGCCAATCCGGCCGCGCAGGAAGCGGCGCGGCGCGAAGTCGATGCGGTGCTGCAGGGCGACGCGCCTGGCGAGGACGCATTGGCGCGGCTGGGCTACCTGGCCCAGACCCTGAACGAGACGATGCGCCTGTACCCGGCCGCGCCGATCCTGATGAGCCGCCGTTCGACGCGCGCCTTCCTGCTTGGCGGCTGGACCATGCCGGCGCGGACCATGTTCATGGTTCCGGTGTTCCTGATACACCGCGACCCGCGCTGGTTTCCGGAGCCGCAGGCCTTCCGGCCGGAGCGCTTCGGGGCGGATGCGCCGGCGATTCCGCGCGGGGCCTTCATGCCCTTCGGCACCGGGCCGCGGGTGTGCCTGGGACAGCAACTGGCGCTGGCGGAGATGACGGTGGTGGCGGCGATGCTGCTGCAGCGTTTCGTGCTGGCGAAGGGGGAGGGGGAGCCGGAGGCGGTGTTGAATATTTCCTTGCGGCCGAAAGCACCCTTGTTGCTCAAGGTGGAGCGCAGGCCGGCCGGTTCACCATGAGACCTCAGCGCGCCGCCCCGATGAATTCTTTCAGGTGGCGCTCGATCGCATGCACGTGCTCGTCGTACTTGCCGAGCTCAAGCAGGGCACGCGCCAGTTCCAGCAGGTATTCGCTGTTCGGGCCGCTCGGGCCGCGTGCGCTGGCGATCTGGCGCGCGATGGCTTGCTCGCTCGCGGGGCCGAGATAGGCGGCGTTGTCGGATGTGGCGATGTAGACGATGCCTTCGGCGGTGCCGCCGTCCTCGAATGTCATCTCGGTGGCCAGGCGCAGGTAGCCGTTCTTCTCGCGATGGTCGAGGTGGGCGAATTCCTCGGGCGTGACCAGGTAGGCCATGCCGTGGCAGGTGGCGCCATCGACCGGCACCAGGGTCACCACGCGGCCCGGGGCGGCCTCGGTGCCGCGGTGGTCGTGCGAGCCCTGCCAGAAGCGGCGGCTCCAGCCGCGAATGCTGGCGGGGCGGCGTTCGATGAACGGGAAGTCGGCCTTGAAGATCAGGGAACCGTAGCCGAACAGCCAGACGCTGTCATGGCGGTCGAAGCGGTCCATCAGGCGGTTGATCTCGATCGTGTTGAGGGACATCGGTGGCAGGAAAAACGGGGATGCACGCTATTGTACGTGCAGCCCGCGTCAAGCGCAGGGCGCGCCCTGGTGCTTCGGCGTGCGGAACGCATACCAGGGGAAGGCGCTCCGCAGGGCGACCACGTCGCCGGCATCCTTGATGTCGTAGCCGGGCAGATCCGCGGTCAAGGCCTGCCACTCGCTGCGCCGCAGCAGCTCGCGCAGCTTGCTGATGGGCGGCCGGTCCACCGCCTCCTTCAGGCAGACAAAGTAATACTGCTCGCGGATGACCGGGACGAAGGCCAGTCCGAACGCGGCCGCCGCCTGGATGCCGAAGCCGGCATCGGCCACGCCTGAGGCGACGCTGGCGGCGACGGCGAGATGAGTCGGTTCGGCATTCTCGAAGCCGTCGACCTCGCCGGGATGGATGCCTTCCTTGGCCAGCAGCTGCTCGACCGTGACCCGGGTGCCGGAGCCGCTCTGGCGGTTCACGAAGCGCAGGTCCTTGCGGCGCAGGTCTTGCACGCCGTGGATGCCTTTCGGGTTCCCGGCGGCCACCATCAGGCCCTGCTGCCTGCCGACGAACCGGATCAGCTTGTGGCGGCCCGGCTTGAGCATGGACTTGAAGGCCTTGTGCGTCATGCTGCCGGGCGCGTGGTCTTCGCTCACATGAAAGCCCGCCAGCAGGCACTCGCCGCGCGACAGGGCGGCGATGCACTCGAGGCTGCCGCGGTATTGCAGGTCCAGGTGCAGCTTGGCGTCGCGCGCCAAGAATTCCTTCAGGCGCGGCAGGGCCAGGTCATGGCTGGCGAACATGGAAATCACGTGTGCCTGCGGGTCGAAGGCCAGCGCGAATTCGCGCTCCATCTCGGCGATCAGGTTGTCGACCTGCGGTTGTACGCGCATCCGGGCGCGCCGTTCGGCGAACAGCAGCTTCTCCCCGAAGGGCGACAGGCGGGCCCGCTTGCCGCGTTCCCAGACGATCAGGTCGGCCCGCAGCGCCGTCTCGAAGCGCTTCAGTTCACCCCAGATGTGGCGGTAGGACAGTCCGAGCTGCGCCGCCGCCGCGCCCACCGATCCACACGCATGGATGGCGCCCAGGATATCGAACAAGGGATTGCCGAGCTGCTGCCCGGAGACTGCCGCATCGTCGAAGGTGTAGGACAGCTTGATGCGCAACATATGCAAACTTGTTCATATTGAAAGATTTTCAGTATAGCTTAGGATGGCGCATCCACCACTTACGATGGGGCGGTCAAACATGCGCTTCCTGAGCAAACAGCTTGCCCTGCTGGGCTTCCTGCTGGCGGCGACTGCGCCAGCCCTGGCCCAGCAGGCGATCAGGCTCTCCACCACCACCAGCACCGAGAACTCGGGCCTGCTGCAATACCTGCTGCCCAAGTTCGAGAGCAAGACCAATTACAGGATCAGCGTGATCTCGGTCGGCACCGGCAAGGCCCTCGAGCTGGCGAAGAATGGCGACGTCGACGTGACTTTGGTCCATGCGCGCGCGGCGGAGGACAAGTTCGTCGCCCAAGGCCATGGCGTCAAGCGCCGCGACGTGATGTACAACGACTTCATCCTGGTCGGTCCGCTAAGCGACCCAGCCGGCATCAAGGGCAGCAAGGACGTGCTCGCGGCGATGAAGAAGATCGCCGCTAGCCAGGTGCGCTTCGTCTCGCGCGGCGACAACTCGGGCACCGACCAGATGGAGAAGGCCTACTGGAAGCAGGCCGGCGCCCAGCCGCAGGGCGCCGCCTATATCTCCGCCGGGCTGGGCATGGGCGAAGTGCTGAACATGGCGGCGGAAATGAACGCGTACACCCTGACCGACCGCGCCACCTATATCGCCTACAAGGCCAGGACCGGCCTGCAGATCGCGGTCGAGGGCGACCCCAGGATGTTCAACCCCTACGGCATCATCGCGGTGAATCCGGAGCGCCACAAGCACGTCAACTACAAGGGCGCGATGCAGCTGATCGAGTGGATGACTTCACCCGAAGGGCAAAGGCTGATCGCCTCGTTCAAGGCGGGCGGCGAGCAGGTCTTCTATCCGTCCGCGAAAGCGGCCAAGTGATGCGCGCCGCAGCCCATGTTCACGCTGACGAAGCAGGCGCCAGGCTGCCGACGAAACCGTCGAGGAAGTCGATGAAGCTCTCCGCCGCCGGCGACAGCGAGCGCCCGGGGCGCGTGTAGAGGAAGAAGCGGCGCGTGAGCACCGGTTCCTCCAGCTGGCGCATGACCAGGCCGTAGAGCGTGGCGAGCGGCGCGGCGTAGGGCATGCATACCGTCACCCCGAGGCCGGCGGCGGCCATCGCCAGCGCGGTCGTCATGAAGGTGACCTCGTTGGCGGGCTTGACCGAGGGCGCGTGCTTTGAAGCGTGCATGTCGTCCAGCAGGCGCTCGGTGAACTGGCCCTGCAGCGAGATCAGCGGGTAGCGCGCGACGTCCTTCCAGGTGACGCGCGCCTGGCTTTCCAGCGCGTGCCCTTTCGGGAACACCAGCGCGAAGGGCATCTCGAACAGCAGCCGCGCGTCGAGCGGCGGCGCGGGTTCGCGTTCCGGGCCGATGCCGATGTCGGCTTCGCCGGACAAGACCCGGTTGACCACGCTCTCCACGCCGGTGTCGCCCAGGCGTACCTCGATATCGGGGTAGCGGGCGCGGTAGGCGGCGATCGCCTCCGGCATCAGGGTGCAGGACAGCAGCTGGGGTGCGGCGATGCGCACGATGCCTTTTTTCAGGCGCGTGTGGTCGGCCACATTGGCGAGGGCGCCGTCGAGGTCGTCGATCATCTGGCTGAACAGCGGGTAGAGTTCCTTGCCGATGTCGGTGAGCAGGGCGCGGCGCGTGCTGCGGTCGACCACCTTGGCGCCCAGGGTCTGCTCGAGCTCCTTGATCAAACCCGAGAGCGCCGATTGCGTGACGTGCATCGCCTGCGCGGCAAGCGTAAAGTTACCCGTCTTGGCCAGGGCCACGAATGCGCGCATCTGGCGCAAGGTCGGATTCATAAGCTTATCTAATAAATCGAGCGAAAAATACTGTTTGAATGATAGTACGTTTTGTTCTCTAATGGCGAAAAGCAAACACCAAGCAAAGGAAACACCATGAAACTCGCCACCCTCAAGACCGGCGGCCGCGACGGCACGCTGGTCGTCGTCAGCCGCGACCTGGTCACCTGCCAGGCCGTCCCGAAGATCGCCCGCACGCTGCAGTGCGCGCTGGACAACTGGGATGAGCTAGCGCCGCAGCTCAAGAAGGTGTACGAGCGCCTGAACGCCGGCACTGCCGACAAGGCCGAGTCCTTCATCGAGGAAGAATGCCATTCGCCATTGCCGCGCGCCTACCAATGGTGCGACGGTTCGGCCTACATCAACCACGTCGAGCTGGTGCGCAAGGCGCGCGGCGCCGAGGTCCCGGAATCCTTCTACAGCGATCCGCTGATGTACCAGGGCGGCTCGGACGCTTTCGTGGGCCCCTGCGACCCGATCGCCGTGCTGTCGGAAGAGTGGGGCGTCGACCTGGAGGCCGAGGTGGCGGTCATCACCGGCGACGTGCCGATGGGCGCGTCCGTGGAAGAAGCGGCCGCCGCGATCCGCCTGGTGATGCTGGTGAACGACGTCTCGCTGCGCAACCTGATCCCGAACGAGCTGGCCAAGGGCTTCGGCTTCTACCAGTCGAAACCGGCCAGCGCGTTTTCTCCAGTGGCGGTCACGCCGGACGAGCTGGGCGAGGCCTGGCAGGACAGCAAGCTGCACCTGCCGCTGCTGGTCACGCTCAACGACAGCCCCTTCGGCCGCCCGAACGCGGGCGAGGACATGAGCTTCAGCTTCGCCCAGCTGATCGCCCACGCCGCCCGGACGCGCGAGCTGGGCGCGGGCAGCATCGTCGGCTCCGGCACGGTGTCGAACAAGCAGGGCAGCCTGCACGGCTCCAGCATCGAGAACGGCGGCGTCGGCTACTGCTGCCTGGCCGAGGTGCGCATGTACGAGACGATCGAGCGGGGCAAGCCGCACACGCCCTTCCTGGCGTATGGTGACACCGTGCGCATCGAGATGGTCGACCAGGACGGCGCCAGCATCTTCGGCGCGATCGACCAGGAAGTATGCCCTTATCACAGGAAAGCCTGAGAGGAGACCGCATGAAGCTCTACACCTATTTCCGCAGCTCGGCCGCGTACCGGGTGCGCATCGCGCTCAACCTGAAGGGACTGGACTACGAGGCGGTGCCGGTGCACCTGCTGCGCGAGGGCGGGCAGCACCTGATGGGCAACTACCTGACCATCAATCCGAGCGGGCTGGTGCCGGCCCTGCAGGACGACCGCATGACGCTGACGCAGTCGATGGCCATCATCGAGTACCTGGACGAGCTGCACCCGATGGTGCCGCTGCTGCCGAGGGACGCGGTCGGCCGTGCCCGCGTGCGCGAGCTGGCGCAGATCATCGCCTGCGACATCCACCCGGTGAACAACCTGCGCGTGCTGAAGTACCTGGTAAAGCATCTGGGGCTGTCGGAAGAAGCGAAGACCGACTGGTACCGCCACTGGGTGATCGAGGGGCTGCGCTCGCTGGAAGCGCAACTGGCGCGCAACCTGGGCACGGGGCGCTTCTGCCACGGCGACACGCCGACCATCGCCGACTGCTTCCTGGTGCCGCAGGTGTTCAATGCGCAGCGCTTCGATATCGACGTCGATGCGTACCCGACCATTGCGCGCATCAATGCGCTGTGTGTGGATTTGCCGGCGTTCAAGGCGGCGCATCCGTCGCAGCAGCCGGACGCGGAGTGAGCTGGCTGCGCCCGAGCTGATGTATCCGTAGGGTGGGCGGCTCTACCCGGGCAGGTGACAAAACATAGCGCTGGCGCCGCCCACGCGTTCAACCAGCGCTTGACTGGCCGCGTGGGCGGCATTGACGCAGCGGGCTGATCGCGCTGCAGGGTGGAGCCGCCCACCCTACGAACATGTGTCAATGCCGGGTTTCCGACCGGTCCGGCTCCGGCGACGACGAAATCTCATCGGTGGGAATGCGCCAGGCCCTGGGCTACAATCCCGCCTCTTTGCATCTTGCGATTTCGCCATGTCCAACCATCCAATTCCCGCCCCAATCATCGCCGCCCTCGACCGTGCCGACGCCTCCTGGCGCCCCATCCTCGAGGCCGGCCTGCAGGCGGTCGCCGCCGCCGATCCAGCCTATCTGCCGGCGCTCGCCGTCGACGACTACCTGCCGACCGAAGGGCGTATCTTCGCCGCCTTTGCCCAGCCGCTGGATCGGGTGAAGCACGTGCTGGTGGGGGAGGGGCCCTACCCGCGCGCCGAGAGTGCGACCGGGGTCTGCTTCATGGATGGTGCCGTCGGCGACCTGTGGTCGGAAACGGGCCTGTCGAAACCGGTCAACCGCGCCACCTCGCTGCGCAACTTCATGAAGATGCTGCTGGTGGCAAATGGTCAACTCGATGCGGGCGACACTGGCGGCAGCGCGATGGTGCCGGTGGCCCAGGCTGCCCGTACGAACGGCTCCATCCAGACCCTGGCCCAGTTGCAGGACAACTTGATCGGACAGGGCTTCCTGCTGCTGAACGCGGCCCTGGTATTCCGCAAGCACGTCGCGCCGGCCTTCGACGCACGCGCCTGGCAGCCTTTCCTGCAGACCGTGCTTGCCGCCTTGGCAAGCCAGCCTCAGCCGCCGACGTTGGTTCTGTGGGGAAAGATCGCCGAGCAGTTGGAAAAGCTGCCGGAAGCGGCGCGCCTGCCGCAGATCCATGCCGAGCATCCGTACAATCTGTCTTTCATCCAGCACCAGGGGATGCAGGCGCTGTTCGGGCCGATGGAATTGTTGCGACTGCGCTAAGGCTGGTTGAACGCGTGGGCAAGGGACTTGCCCACCCTACGGTTTTGGGGGCTCCGAAGACAAGCCGGTCAAGTTTTGCTATACTTGACTAAATCGATCAACTAATCGGCGTATTCGGCAGGCTCTCTCAAGAGATTTGATTGTTGCGCTGCACCGATGGGTTGAAAAGAGGCAATATTTTACACTAACCGGGGTTCCGATGCGTCTGACCACCAAAGGCCGTTTTGCTGTTACCGCGATGATCGACCTCGCCCTGCGCCAGGGCAATGGTCCGGTCACGCTGTCGGGCATCAGCCAGCGCCAGGCCATTTCGCTGTCGTACCTGGAACAACTGTTCGGCAAGCTGCGCCGCCACCAGATCGTCGAGTCGATCCGCGGCCCCGGCGGCGGCTACAGCCTGGCCAGGACCGCCGACAAGGTAACGGTGGCTGACATCATCATCGCGGTCGACGAGCCGCTCGATGCCACCCAGTGCGGCGGCAAAGAAAATTGTCACGGCGCCGACGCTGCTTCCGGCACCCGTTGCATGACCCATGAACTGTGGACCACGCTGAACGCCAAGATGGTCGACTACCTCGATTCGGTCTCGCTGCAAGACCTGGTCGACCAGCAGAAGCAGAAAGAACAGAACGTCGTGGTGGTGCACCGCACCGCTGCCACCGCTGCACAAAACATTGAAACCGGAGTGAACTGATGAACGCGCCTTTGGACAAAAAAACCGAGCAGAGCTTCGTGACTGCGCCGCATTTCCCGATCTACATGGATTACTCGGCGACCACTCCGATCGATCCGCGCGTGGCCGACAAGATGATTCCCTACCTGCGCGAGCAGTTCGGCAACCCCGCATCGCGCAGCCACATGTACGGCTGGAGCGCCGAAGCGGCGGTCGAGGAGGCACGCGCCAACGTGGCGGCCCTGGTCGGCGCCGACCCGCGCGAGATCATCTGGACCTCGGGCGCGACCGAATCGAACAACCTGGCCCTGAAGGGTGCCGCCCACTTCTACAAGACCAAGGGCAAGCACATCATCACGGTCAAGACCGAGCACAAGGCGGTGCTGGACACCGTGCGCGAACTGGAGCGACAGGGTTTCGAGGCGACCTACCTCGAGCCGCAAGATAATGGCCTGATCACCGTCGCCCAGCTGGAAGCGGCGATCCGTCCGGACACCATCCTGGTCTCGGTCATGCTGGTGAATAACGAGATCGGCGTGATCCAGCCGATCGACGAGATTGGCGAACTGTGCCGCTCGAAGGGCATCATCTTCCACTGCGACGCCGCGCAGGCGACGGGCAAGGTCGAGATCGACCTGAATAGAACGAAGTGCGACCTGATGACCTTCACCGCGCACAAGACCTACGGCCCGAAGGGCGTCGGCGCCCTGTACGTGCGCCGCAAGCCGCGCGTGCGCCTGGAAGCGCAGATGCACGGCGGCGGCCACGAGCGCGGCCTGCGTTCGGGCACGCTGCCGACCCACCAGATCGTGGGCATGGGCGAAGCCTTCCGCCTCGCCAAGGAAGAGATGGCGTCGGAACTCGAGCGCGTGAAGGCACTGCGCGACCGCCTGGCCAAGGGCCTGCTGGAGATCGAAGAGGTCTACATCAACGGCGACATGGACCACCGCGTGCCGCACAACCTGAACGTCTCGTTCAACTACGTCGAGGGCGAGTCGCTGATCATGGCGATCAAGGACATCGCCGTGTCCTCGGGTTCGGCCTGCACCTCGGCCTCGCTGGAACCGTCCTACGTGCTGCGCGCACTGGGCCGCAGCGACGAACTGGCGCACAGCTCGATCCGCTTTACCATCGGCCGCTTCACGACCGAGGAAGACATCGACTTCGCAGTGAATCTGCTGAAGTCGAAGGTCGGCAAACTGCGCGAACTGTCGCCGCTGTGGGACATGTTCAAGGAAGGGATCGATTTGAATTCGATCCAATGGGCAGCCCACTAATCATTACGGAATTCTAGGAGCACTACCATGGCATATTCGGACAAAGTACTGGACCACTACGAGAACCCGCGCAACGTCGGCGCTTTCGACAAGGGCGACGATGCGATCGGCACCGGCATGGTCGGCGCGCCGGCCTGCGGCGACGTGATGAAGCTGCAGATCAAGGTCAACGACCAGGGCCTGATCGAGGACGCGAAGTTCAAGACCTACGGCTGCGGCTCGGCCATCGCATCGAGCTCGCTCGTGACCGAATGGGTCAAGGGCAAGTCGCTGGACGAAGCGCTGGCGATCAAGAATACCCAGATCGCCGAAGAGCTGGCGCTGCCGCCGGTGAAGATCCACTGCTCGATCCTGGCGGAAGACGCGATCAAGGCCGCCGTGGCCGACTACAAAGCGAAGCACGCCGAGAAGGCGTAACACGTAAGCACAGAGACTGGAGTCACCGTTATGGCAATCACCCTGACTGAAAAAGCCGCGAAGCACGTCAACCGTTACCTCGAGCGCCGGGGCAAGGGCATCGGCTTGCGCTTCGGTGTGCGCACCACCGGCTGCTCCGGCCTGGCCTACAAGCTCGAGTACGTCGATGATGCGACCCCGGACGATAACGTTTTCGAGTCGCACGGCGTGAAGGTCTTCGTCGACCCGAAGAGCCTGCCGTACATCGACGGCACCGAACTCGACTTCGCGCGCGAAGGCTTGAACGAAGGTTTCCGCTTCAATAACCCGAACGTCAAGGACAACTGCGGCTGCGGCGAAAGCTTCCGCATTTAAGGATGAAGCAGAACCACTTCGAGCTGTTCCAGCTCCCTGCGAGCTTCGCGGTCGACCAGGATGCCCTGGACGCGGCCTATCGCGAAATCCAGGGCCGCGTGCATCCGGATCGCTTCGTCAGCGCCACCGACACCGAGAAGCGGGTCGCGATGCAGTGGGCCACGCGCGCCAACGAGGCCTATCAGACCCTGCGCAATCCGCAGAAGCGCGCGCAGTACCTCTGCGAGATCAACGGCGTCGACCTGCAGACCGAGTCGAACACGGCGATGCCGGCAAGCTTCCTGATGCAGCAGATGGAATGGCGCGAAGCGCTCGACGATGCGCGTTCTTCGAAAGATGCGGGCGCGCTGGACGAGCTGGATGCGCAGATGCGCCGCGAGCGCAAGTCGATGCTGGAACAGGTCGGCAAGCAGCTCGACGCCGGCGACTACCAGGCGGCCGCGCAGGGCGTGCGCGCGATGATGTTCCTCGATAAATTCGGGGAAGATGTACAGTACGCGTTCGAAGCATTGGACGCGTAATCGATTTCGCATATGGTCGGGGTCGTTTGTGTCGATGGCACAAACGACCCCGAGCACATAGCAGCACAGAAAAACAAACAGGTAACACGACCATGGCACTACTCCAAATCGCCGAACCCGGCATGTCCACCGCCCCGCACCAGCATCGCCTGGCGGTCGGCATCGACCTGGGCACCACCAACTCGCTGGTTGCCACCGTGCGCAGCGGCAGCCCGGAAGTGCTGAGCGACGAGGACGGCCGTTCGCTGCTGCCTTCGGTCGTGCGTTACCTCCCGAACGGCAACGCCAACATCGGCTACAAGGCCCAGGCACACCAGACCACCGACCCGAAGAACACGGTGGTCTCGGTCAAGCGTTTCATGGGCCGCGGCCTGAAGGACATCGCCTACGCCGAGAACCTGCCGTACGACTTCGTCGATGCCCCCGGAATGGTGCAGATCAACACCGTCGCCGGCGTGAAGAGCCCGGTCGAGACCTCGGCCCAGATCCTGGCCACGCTGCGCCAGCGCGCCGAGGATTCGCTGGGCGACGAGCTGGTCGGCGCCGTGATCACCGTGCCGGCCTACTTCGACGACGCCCAGCGCCAGGCCACCAAGGACGCGGCCCAGCTGGCCGGCATCAACGTGCTGCGCCTGCTGTCGGAACCGACCGCCGCGGCGATCGCCTATGGCCTCGACCACGGCAAGGAAGGCGTGTACGCCGTCTACGACCTGGGCGGCGGCACCTTCGACATCTCGATCCTCAAGCTCTCCAAGGGCGTGTTCGAGGTGCTGTCGACTGGCGGCGACTCGGCCCTGGGCGGCGACGACTTCGACCACCGCCTGTTCTGCTGGATCGTCGAGCAGGCCAAGCTGGCGCCGCTCTCCGAGCAGGACACCGCCACCCTGATGGTCAAGGCGCGCCAGGCCAAGGAACTGCTGTCGACCAACGAGGAAACCACGATCGAGGCGATCCTGAAGTCGGGCGAGATCGTGCAGGTGACCATCACCGCGCAGACCTTCGCCGACATCACCAAGCACCTGGTCGCCAAGACCATGAACGCGATCCGCAAGGCCATGCGCGACGCCGACGTGAGCGTCGAGGACGTCGACGGCGTCGTGATGGTCGGCGGCGCCACCCGCATGCCGCACGTGCGCCGCGCGGTGGGCGAGTTCTTCCACACCATCCCGCACGCGAATATCGACCCGGACAAGGTGGTGGCGCTGGGCGCCGCCGTCCAGGCCAACCTGCTGGCCGGTAACCGCGCCGAGGGCGACGACTGGCTGCTGCTGGACGTCACCCCCCTGTCGCTCGGCATCGAGACCATGGGCGGCCTGGTCGAGAAGATCATCCCGCGCAACTCGACCATCCCGTGTGCTAGAGCCCAGGAATTCACCACCTTCAAGGACGGTCAAACGGCCCTGGCGGTGCACGTGGTGCAGGGCGAGCGCGAGCTGGTGTCTGACTGCCGTTCGCTGGCGCGCTTCGAGCTGCGCGGCATCCCGCCGATGGCGGCCGGCGCGGCGCGCATCCGCGTGACCTACCAGGTCGACGCCGACGGCCTGCTGTCGGTATCGGCACGCGAAACCCGCTCGGGCGTGGAAGCGTCCATCACCGTCAAGCCATCCTACGGTTTAGGTGACGACGAAGTGGCGCGCATGCTGCAGGATTCCTACACCTCGGCCCAGGGCGACATGCAGATGCGCGCGCTGCGCGAAGAGCAGGTCGAGGCCGAGCGCATCCTGCTGGCGACGCAGTCGGCGCTGGATGCCGATGCCGATTTGCTGAGCGAGGCGGAGCAGGAAGAGACCGCAAAGCTGGTGCATGGTGTGCGCAATGCCATCCACGGCTCGAACGACACCTCGATCGAGCCCGGCGTGCGCCAGGACGCGCTGCACGCGGCTGTGCAGGCGCTGGCCAAGGGCACGGAAGAGTTCGCGGCACGCCGGATGGACAAGAGCGTGCGCAAGGTCCTGGCGGGCAAGTCGCTGGACGAAGTGTAGGGTGGGCGGGTCCCCCGCCCACGCGGTGATACGTTACGGCTCCGCTCTCGTGCGGGCTGATCTCGCTGTCAACTATCACCGCGTGGGCGGCAAAGCCGCCCACCCTACGAAAAACAATTATCGAGATTATTAACATGCCACAAATCGTCATCCTCCCCCACCCAGTCTTCTGCCCCGACGGCGCCGTGCTGGAATCCCCGGCCGGCAAGTCGATCTGCGACGTCCTGCTGGAAAACGACATCGAGATCGAACACGCCTGCGACCGCGTCTGCGCCTGCACCACCTGCCACGTGATCGTGCGCGAAGGCTTCGACTCGCTGAACGAGCAGGAAGAAAAGGAAGAAGACATGCTCGACAAGGCCTGGGGCCTGGAGCCGAATTCGCGCCTGTCCTGCCAGGCCATCGTCGCCGAGGAAGACCTGGTCGTGGAGATCCCGAAGTACACGATCAACCACGCCGCAGAGAAGAGTCACTGAGAAAGCCACTGAACGGAGGCTGCCATGAAGTGGACTGAGGTCTCGGCCATTGCCGAGGCGCTGTACGAGAAGTACCCCGAGGTCGACCCCGCCACCGTGCGCTTCGTCGACCTGCACAACTGGGTCGTCGCCCTCGAAGGCTTCGACGACGACCGCGCGCGCGGCGGGGAACGCGTACTGGAAGCCATTCAGGCGGCATGGATCGATGAAGCACGCTAAGCAAACCAACCACATCCCGGCGGCGCTGCCGCCGGAAGTCCGTCCCGGCCAGTCGGTCGAGCTGCTGAAGGAACTCCACATCCTCACGCGCGACGGCAAGCTGAACCAGGACAGCCGCCGCAAGCTCAAGCAGGTCTACCACCTGTACAACTTCATCGAGCCCTTGCTGAATAGCGTGCTCGAGGAGAAGCAAAGCGTCTCGCTGGTCGACCACGGCGCCGGCAAGTCCTACCTCGGCTTCATCCTGTACGACCTGTTCTTCAAGGGACTCGAAGCGGGTTCGCACATCTACGGCATCGAGACCCGCGACGAGCTGGTAAGCAAATCGACCGAGCTGGCCGCACGCCTGGGCTTCACGGGCATGTCCTTCCTGCCGCTGTCGGTGGCGGAATCGACAACGTCCAGCCAGCTGCCGCCCACCATCGACATCGTCACCGCACTGCACGCCTGTAACACGGCGACCGACGACGCCATCGACTTCGCCCTCAAGAAGAAGGCCAGGCACATGGTGCTGGTGCCGTGCTGCCAGGCCGAAGTGGCGAGCGTGCTGCGCAAGAACAAGGGCAAGGACCTGGGCCGCAGCGCGCTGACCGAGATCTGGCGCCACCCGATCCACACCCGCGAGTTCGGCAGCCAGATCACCAATGTCATGCGCTGCCTGCAGCTGGAAGCGCACGGCTACCAGGTGACCGTGACCGAGCTGGTGGGCTGGGAGCACTCGATGAAGAATGAACTCATCGTCGCTACCTACAAGAACCTGCCGCGCCGCCGCCCGTCCGAACGCCTTCAGGAAGTGATGGCCGAGCTGGGGCTCGACGAAATGAAGCAGCGCTTTTATACACCTGTCACAGCAGACTGAGAACGAGATGAGCGACACCAACCAGCGCCAGCGGGCGACCGAGTGGATCGACCTGCGCAGCGACACCGTCACCCAGCCGTGCGAGGAGATGCGCGCCGCCATGGCGGCGGCCGAGGTCGGCGACGACGTGTACGCCGACGACCCCTCGGTCAACCGTCTGCAGGAGTATGCGGCCGAGCTGTTCGGCTTTGAAGCCGGCATGTTCGCCCCCTCGGGCACCCAGACCAACCTGATCGCGCTGATGACCCACTGCGGCCGCGGTGACGAGTACCTGGTCGGCCAGGAAGCGCACACCTACAAGTACGAAGGCGGCGGCGCCGCGGTGCTGGGCTCGATCCAGCCGCAGCCGATCGTCAACCAGGCGGACGGCTCGATCCTGTTGTCGGACATCGAGGCCTACATCAAGCCCGACGACATGCACTTCGCGCGCACCCGCCTGCTGGCGCTGGAAAACACCATCGGCGGCCGCGTGCTGCCGCAGGACTACGTGAAAGCTGCCACCGGCCTGGCGCACAGCCGCGGCCTGGCCACCCACCTCGACGGCGCCCGCATCGCCAATGCGGCGGTGAAGCAGGGGATCAGCCTGCGCGAGGTGGTGCAAGGCTTCGATACCGTCTCGGTCTGCCTGTCGAAGGGCCTGGGCGCGCCGGTCGGCTCCGTGCTGCTGGGGCCGAAGGCCTTCATCGAGCAGGGCAAGCGCTGGCGCAAGATGCTGGGCGGCGGCATGCGCCAGGCCGGCGTGCTGGCGGCAGCCGCGCAGTACGCGCTGGAGCACAACGTGCAGCGCCTGGCCAACGACCACGACAACGCCGCCGCGCTGGCGCAGGGCCTGGCCCAGATCGAACAGCTGAACGTGGGCACCCCGCAGACCAACATCTTCTGGCTCGACATGCCGGCGGCCGCCTGCGAACCGCTGCGCCAGTACCTGGCGCGTGCGCAGATCCGCGCCTCGATCGGCCCGCGTACCCGCCTGGTGACGCACCTGGACGTGAGCGCTGCCGATGTTGCGCGCACCGTCGAGGTGTTCCAGGCCTTCTTCGCCGATTGGCGCAGCCAATGAGCGACAAGATGAGCGAGGAGGGCATCCGTCTGGCCAAGCGCATCGCCGCGCAGCTCGGCTGCTCGCGCGCCGAGGCGGAGCGCTACATCGCCGGCGGCGGCGTCACGGTAGACGGCGCCGTCGTCGAGGATCCCGCCAGCCGGGTACTGCCTTCGCAGGATGTGCGCCTGCTGCCGGGGGCATCGAGCGAAGAAGCGCCGCCGGTCACCATCCTGCTGCACAAGCCGGCCGGCTTGAATTCCGGCGTCGGCGCGCGTGGCGAACCGGCCCTTGGCTGCCTGCTGCCGGAATCCAAGGCGCAGGGGCACGGGCAGCCGCGCTTCCTCAAGCGGCACCTGCACAAGCTCACCCTGACCTCGCCGCTGGAGACCGATGCGAGCGGGCTGGTGGTCTATACGCAGGACTTCCGGGTGGCGCGCAAGCTGGTGGACGATGCCGCGCGCATCGAGCAGGAATACATCGTCGACGTCACCGGCAGCATCAAGGAAGGCGGACTGGCGCTGCTGAACCACGGCTTGAACTTCAACGGCAAGCCGCTCGCCCCGATGAAGGTGAGCTGGCAGAGCGAGCACCGGCTGCGCTTCGCACTGAAGGACGTGCGCCCGGGCTTGATCGACCACATGTGCCGCGAAGTGGGCCTGGAGATCGTCGAGATGCGCCGCATCCGCATCGGACGCGTGCCGATGGCCGGCCTGCAGGCCGGGCAGTGGCGCTACCTTCTCGACTACGAACGGTTCTAATTTGCGCTAGCGGTTTGCACGAAAAATTGGATCCCGGCTTTCGCCGGGATCCAATTCCTCAGCTCGATGTGAACGCAATTATTTGCGACGCCACAATCGCACCCCCACGGCCGCTCCAAGCGCTACTGCTCCCAGCAACAGCGCCTTGTTGCCCGCCTGCTGAGGCCGACGCTCCCCGCTGTGGATCCCGCTGGCGCCATGCTGCGGCGCATACAGCGTCCCCACCGTATCCGGCGCGCGCTCCCCGCGCTTCGCCCACCCATCCAGGAAGCGGTTCATGCCGGCAGCGAGCAGGTTGGGTGCGAGCGCATTGCTCAGCCTGAACAGGAAGGCCGGGGCGCCGACGGCGGTCGAGTCGCGCGGATGCCGCGCCAGGTCGACGATGGCTGCGGCGACCTTTTCAGGCGTGAGCGCGCCCGGCGGGATGGACAGCCTGGCGCCGGTGTAATTCGCCGCGTGGCGCATGCCCGGCGTGTCGACGAAAGTAGGGTACACGTCGCAGACGCGGATGCGCGGCCGCTTGACCAGCTCCGCGCGCAGGGCTTCGCTGAAGCCGCGCAGGCCATATTTACTGGCCGCGTAGGCTGCGGCGTAGGGCGAGGCGACGAAGCCGCCGGCCGAGATCATGTTGACCCAGATGCCGTGGTCCTGCTCGAGGAAGATCGGCATGACCGCATGGGCGTCGTTCATGTGGGTGATCAGGTTGGTCTCGATGATGCGCCGGTGGTCGCTCATCGGCACCTCGGCATACTTGCCGACCACGCCGGCGCCGATGTTGCTGAACCAGAGATCGATCCGGCCCAGGATCGCACGCGCCCGCTGCGCGAAGGCCGCGACCGCGTCGGCATCGATCGCATCCACGACCAGGGTCTCGGCGCTGCCGCCGGCCTGCCGGCAGCGCCGGGCGACGTTTTCGAGCCCTTCCTTGCCGCGCGCGCCCAGCACTAGCTGCGCGCCCTCGCGGGCAAAAGCGAGGGCCGTGGCGGCGCCGATACCGCTCGATGCGCCCATGATGACGACGCGGATGTTCGAAAGCTTCATGGTCCACCTTTCTGGAAGGATGAGATGTGAAGCCTTCGATTATTCCGCTGTTTGGATTCTTGCCGCGTTCGAATGCCGCGCAGCAAGCGCGCGTTGACTTTAGCGCTTGGCTTTCGGCAGGGCGATCAGGCGGGTGCCGGCCAGGCGGTCGTGCAGGAACTGGCGGTCCTTGTCGAACAGCGCCGTCATCGCCCAGGCCGCGACCCCGACCAGCAGGGCGATCGCGATCTGGCCCTTGCCGTGCAGCCCGAAGGCCCAGCACACCAGCAGGGCCGGCAGGAACCAGCCCCAGGCCAGCAGGAAGCGCAGGGCGGCCGTCCCGAAGGGCAGTTTGTGATGACCCAGCTTGACGACCTTGATGCGCCAGGTCTTCATGGCCAGCGTGTTGCCGGTGTTAATCCAGGACCACATGAAGTAGGCGGCCGTCACCAGGAACAGCCAGGCCTTCATGCCTTCCTTGGCCACCGGATGCTGGCTGTTCAGCGTCACCAGCATGTAGAAGGCGATCGCCAGCATCTCGACCGAGAACAGGAGCAGCGCTTCGTACAGCATCACGGTGACGCGGCGCAGGATGGTCGGGGTAGCGACCGGCGCCGGCTTAGTTGCTGGCGGTGCCGATGTTGCTTGCATTGCTTGCATTGTTTGCACTCGGAGCGGTTGGGGCAGCGGGTGAGGGTGCGACAGGCGCCTGCGCAGGTGCGGCGGCGGGCGATGTCGGCGTCACGGTGGCCGGCACCGTCGCGGCGCCCGTTGCTACCGCAGGCGCCGTCGGCGGCATGATGCAGGAGGTGCCGCGGCGCGTGGCGCCCGGCGGGCAGCTGGTCGGCGTGTCGATGATCGGCGAATGCGGCAGCGAGGGCGCGCCCTGCGGCTTGTTGCCCGAGCGCGCCAGCCGGCGCTTTTCTTCCTCGGACAGCTGCTTGTAGCTTTCCCAGGTCGCCGCTTTCTTGCCGGGGTCGAGCTTGCGGGTCTTGCTGAAGTTTTCGCGCGCCAGGTTGCGCTGGGCCGGGGTCAGGCGCATCCACTGGCGCATGCGCTCGTGCACGCGTGCCTGCTCGTCCGGGCTCATCGAGGCGAAGCGGGCCGACAATTCGAGCCAGCGGCGCTTGCGGACGCCGTCCATCGCGTCCCATTCGGGCTGCAGGGGCTGGAGCGCGGTGCGTTGGCTGCGCGTCAGTTCGCGCCAGAGCGGTTTGTCGAGGGTCTTGGCAGGCGGCTTCGCGCCGGCGGCGACCGTCGGGGGATTGCCTGCGCCGCGCGCGGCCGGCGCCGTCGATTCGGATTTGTTGTAGACCGCCCAGGTCGCGGCCCCGGCAATCAAGACCGCTGCCGCAGTTGCAACAACGGCGATGCGGGGCTTCGGCGCGGTTTTCGTCATTGCTGGCGCTGTTGCGACTCCACGTAGGCGTTGAACCCTTGGTCGAGGTAGGCGGTCAGCGGCAGCTCGTCGGCGAGCACGGCAGCGTCGACCTCGGCCAGGGCGGCCAGGCGCTGCTGCTGCTCGTACTGGTAGACGCCGCCCATGCCGATGACCAGCGCCAGCATCGGCGCCGCGACGGCAAAGCGCGCCAGGGCCGGGCCGCTGAACAGGCCCTTGAGGTCGAACAGCGGACGCGGGGCGGCCTGGACCTGGCGCGACGTATCGACGCCCGGCGCGTCGGGCTTCTTGCGCGACAAGGCGCGCGCGCGCGCGGCGGCCAGCCGGTCGTTCGTCGAGGCCGGCAGCGCGTCGAGGTTCTCGTTCAGGGCATGGCGTATCTTGTACGCGAGGTTGATGTCGTCCGTGTTCATAGCTTGATTCCCTTGGCCTTGAGCGCCTCGGCGAGGGCGTGGGTGGCGCGCGAGCAGTGCGTCTTGACGCTTCCCTCGGAGCAACCCATCGCTTCGGCCGTCTCTGCCACGTCCATGTCCTGCCAGTAACGCATGAGGAAGGCTTCCCGTTGACGCGGTGGGAGCTTTTCTACCGCTTCTTCGATGATTCGCAGCGTTTGTGTGCGCTCATACTGGTCGGCGCTCGACTCCGCAGCGGCCGTTCCTTCCTCCGCTTCATAGGAAGAAAGTATATCAAATTCTTCATCGTCCCCATCCTGCCGGCTGAAGCCGGAGAACAGGCTGACCCAGGTGTTCCGGACCTTTTCGCGGCGGAAGTAATCGAGGATGGTCGTCTGCAGGATGCGCTGGAACAGCATCGGCAGCTCGGCGGCCGGCTTGTCGCCGTATTTCTCGGCCAGCTTGATCATCGCATCCTGCACGATGTCGAGCGCCGATTCGTCCTTGCGAACCGCATATACCGCCTGCTTGAACGCACGCCGTTCGACATTCTCGAGGAAGTCGTTGAGTTCTTTGTCTGTGGCCATGCGTGCTTGAAAGGGCGTTTGGTGCGAATGCCGTAAGGAAAACTATCGAATCCTAGCAAAAAACCATGTTCAACGCATCGAAATCGCGCAGTGCCCACTTATTGTGCAGGCCCCCTCGATGACAAAAACTGCATGAAGTTAGTCGAAATGATTCGTTGTTGGGCCTGTCGTGCGTGGCTATTCTGGAATCAGGTTCACTCAACTTTACTGGTTCATCATGCCGCTCGACTCGACCCGCCAGGATTTCGACATCCGCCCCTTCGTCAACCAGCCGCTCGGCGCGGAAGTGCTCGGGCTCGACCTGGCCCGCCCGCTCAGCATCGACGACTTCGACCGCCTCTACCTTGCCCACCTGGAACACCACGTGCTGGTGTTCCGCGACCAGACCTTCACCCCGCAGCAGCAGGTGGAGTTCAGCCGCCGCTTCGGCCGCCTGCAGATCCACGTGCTGCGCCAGTTCCAGCTGGCCGGTCACCCCGAAGTGCTGGTAATTTCGAACATCCGCGAGAACGGCCAGCCGATCGGCCTGGGCGACGCCGGCCATCTCTGGCACTCGGACCTGTCGTACAAGGAAGTGCCGAGCCTGGGTTCGATGCTGCATGCGCAGGAGCTGCCCTCGGAGGGCGGCGACACCCTGTTCGCCAACCAGCACGCCGCCTACGACGCGCTGCCGGGCAAGCTCAAGCGCGAGATCGCCGGCCTGCGCGCCGAGCACAGCTACCTGGCCAAGTACGAGGAGCTGCGTCAGCGCAACCCGTGGCGCCCGAAGCTGACCCAGGAGCAGATCGATGAAGTGGTGCCGGCCGTGCACCCGGTCGTGCGCACCCATCCGGAGACGGCGCGCCGCGCCCTGTTCGTCAGCGAGCATTTCACCACCCGCATCCTCGATATCCCGGAAGCGCGCAGCCGCGAGCTGCTGGGTGGGCTGTTCGAGCACAGCACCCGGCCGGAATTCGTCTACCGCCACCAGTGGAAACCCAAGGACATGGTGTTCTGGGACAACCGCTCCGTGATGCACCTGGCCACGCCTTTCCCGCAAGACCAGCGCCGCAAGCTGTACCGCACCACCATCGAGGGCGATGTCCCGTTCTGAACCAAGGAAAACCATGTTACTGAAGATGAAACTCGTGGCCGCGGCCGCGGCGCTGGCCCTGGGCGCGTCCTCGACGGCGCAGGCAGAAGGCAAGATCCGCATCGCCGAGCAGTTCGGCATCGTCTACATGCTGCTGAACGTGGCCCAGGACCAGAAGCTGATCGAGAAGCACGGAAAGAAGCAGGGCGTCGATATCGACGTCGACTGGGTCAAGCTATCGGGCGGATCGGCCGTCAACGATGCGCTGCTCTCGGGCTCCATCGACGTGGCCGGCGCCGGCCTCGGGCCGCTGTTTACCATTTGGGACCGCACCAGCGGACGCCAGAACGTGCGCGCCGTCGCCTCGCTCGGCAACTTCCCGTACTACCTGGTGAGCACCAACCCGGCGGTGAAGACCATCGCCGACTTCAGCCAGAAGGACCGGATCGCGCTGCCGGCCGTCACCGTGTCGGTGCAGGCGCGCATCCTGCAGATGGCCGCCGCCAAGCAGTGGGGCAAGGCGGAATTCAAGAAGCTCGACCCGATCACCCAGACCGTGCCGCACCCGGATGCCGCCGCCGCCATTATCGCCGGCAAGACGGAACTGAACGCCCACTTCGGCAACCCACCCTTCCAGGACCAGGAACTGGCCGGCAATCCGCAGGCGCACATCGTGCTGAATTCCTACGACGTGCTCGGCGGGCCGAGCTCGGCCACCGTGCTGTATGCAACCGAGAAGTACGTCAAGGAGAACCCGAAGACCTACCGCGCCTTCATCGATGCGCTGGTGGAGGCGGCGCAGCTGGCTTCCAGCAACCCGGAAGCGGCGGCCGACGCCTACCTGCGCGTTAACAAAGGCAACATCGACCGGGCCCTGCTGCTCAAGGTCATCAAGAATCCGCAGGTGCAGTTCAAGGTGGCGCCGCAGAACACGCTCGGCCTTGCCCAATTTTTGCACGAGGTGGGCGCCATCAAGAGCAGACCCGCCAGCTGGCGCGACTACTTCTTCGTGCACCCCGCGCTGGATAAAGGAAGCTGACATGAGCCCACTGATCCTGGTTCCGCCGCCCGAACCCTTGCTGCGCGCCGAGCACGTCACGCTCGAATACCGGGGCGAGCGCGGCATCGTGCGCGCTACCGAGAACGTCAGCTTCGACGTGCACCGGGGCGATCGTTTCGTGCTGCTGGGGCCTTCGGGCTGCGGCAAGTCGACCCTGCTGAAGGCGGTGGGCGGCTTCATCGCGCCGCAGGCAGGCAGCCTCACGCTCTCCGGCAAGGCGATTACGCGGCCGGGGCCGGACCGGGTCGTGGTGTTCCAGGAGTTCGACCAGCTGCCGCCCTGGAAGACGGTGCGCGAGAACGTGATGTTCCCGATGCTCGCCAATGGCGTCAAGCGCAAGGAAGCGGATGGGCGCGCGCGTCACTGGCTCGGCAAGGTCGGGCTGGCGCGCTTTGCCGATGCCTATCCGCACACGCTGTCGGGTGGGATGAAGGCGCGCGTGGCGATCGCGCGGGCGCTGGCGATGCAGCCGGCCATCCTGCTGATGGACGAGCCTTTTGCGGCGCTCGATGCGCTCACGCGCCGGACCATGCAGGAAGAGCTGCAGGCGCTGTGGGACGAGATCGGTTTTACGATGCTGTTCGTGACGCACTCGATCGAAGAGGCGCTGGTGGTGGGCAACCGCATCCTGCTGCTGTCGCCGCATCCGGGGCGGGTGAGGGCGGAGCTGAACAGTCATCAGTTCAGTCTGGCCAGCGCGGGCAGCAGCGAGTTCCAGGCGGCGACGCAGCGGATTCATGGTTTGTTGTTCGGTACGCAGGAGCCGGTTGAACGCGTGGGCGGGAAACCGCGATCTGGTCCACTGGACCAGATCGCCCCTACGGAGGTCGTCCATGCTTAATCCGCCGATCCGGCCTGAATACGTGCTGGAAGCCACGCCGCCGACGGTTTTTGACCAATCGGTAAAACTTTCGCTGCCGGACCTCGGCTGGCTGCGCAAACTCGGCATGCTACTGGTCATCGCGCTGATCTGGGAGGCCCTGGCGCGCTGGTTCGACAACGACCTGCTGCTGCCCGGCGCCATCCAGACGGGTAAAGCCTTCGTGGAGGGCTTGGCCTCGGGCGAACTGTGGGGCTATGTGAGCGTCTCGCTGCGGGTGCTGACCCAGGGCTTCACCCTCGGCGTGGTCGGCGCCTTCCTGCTGACCTGGCTCGCGGTGTCGAGCAAGGTCGGGCGCGAGCTGATCGATACCCTGGCCTCGATGTTCAACCCGCTGCCGGCGATCGCACTGCTGCCGCTGGCGCTACTGTGGTTCGGCCTGGGCAAGGGCAGCCTATTGATGGTGCTGGTCCATTCCGTACTGTGGCCGCTGACCCTGAGCGCCACCGCGGGCTTTCGCTCGGTGCCGGACACGCTGCGCATGGCCGGCCGCAACTATGGCCTGGGCGGCTTGCGCATGGTGCTGCAGATCCTGATCCCGGCCGCGCTGCCCGCGATCCTGTCGGGACTGAAGATCGGCTGGGCTTTTGCATGGCGCACCCTGATCGCCGCCGAGCTGGTGTTCGGCAGCACCTCGGGGCAGGGCGGACTGGGCTGGTATATCTTCCAGAGCCGTAACGAACTCTTCACCGACAAGGTCTTCGCCGGCCTCGCCGCCGTCATCCTCATCGGCCTGGCCGTGGAACACCTCGTGTTCCAGACCCTCGAACGCGTGACTGTTCGACGCTGGGGCATGCAGCGGTAAAACCATCCGCATCGCACCATCCAGGTGCAGCATTCTGGTCGAGCAAAAATAATCACGCTTTTGGCTTGACCAAAATGGTGCAACGCAGTAATGTGTTTGAACGCTTTGCACCCCCGAAGCTCTCCGGTCACCCGGTGAAGGCCCACAAGCCATCTCCGGATTGACGCGCTTTCATTTGTAGGCAGTTTGCTCCGACCCGCGCCACAAGCGCGAGAGATGCGTATAAACGCTACAGACACTCAAGCCGAACGAGTTGCGCCCAGCGCCCGTGCGTAAGGACCCTACGGTGTCCCGAACCACAGTCGCGACCGCAGAGAGAAGGGAAGCATGAGGGTCGTTGCGCACATCGCATTTCGTTAGGAACGGGCATCCGATCAAACTCCCATTGGGTCTTGAAAGGAATGAACATGAATAACGAAGGATCAGCCCAGATCACTGGCGCTGAAATAGTGGTGCGTTGTCTCGCGGAAGAGGGCGTCAAGCACGTCTTCGGTTATCCCGGCGGGGCAGTCCTCTACATCTACGACGCCATCTTCAAGCAGGACAAGTTCCAGCACGTCCTCGTCCGCCACGAACAGGCCGCGGTCCACGCCGCAGACGCCTATTCGCGCAGCTCCAACACCGTCGGCGTTGCCCTCGTGACCTCCGGTCCGGGCGTGACCAATGCCGTCACCGGCCTGTCCACGGCCTACATGGATTCGATCCCGATGGTCGTCATTTCCGGCCAGGTGCCGAGCCATGCGATCGGCCAGGATGCCTTCCAGGAATGCGACACCGTCGGCATCACCCGCCCGGTGGTCAAGCACAACTTCCTGGTAAAGGATGTCCGCGAACTGGCATCGACCATCAAGAAAGCCTTCTTCATCGCCCGCACCGGCCGTCCCGGTCCCGTGCTGGTCGATATCCCGAAGGACATCACGATGCACAAGTGCGCCTTCGAGTATCCCCGCGAGATCGAGATGCGCTCGTACAAGCCGGTGGACAAGGGCCACGCCGGCCAGATCCGCAAGGCCGTCCAGCTCCTGCAGGGCGCCGAGCGCCCGATGATCTATGCGGGCGGCGGCGTCATCCTGGCCAATGCATCGAACGAACTGAACCGCCTGGTCGACAAGACCGGCTTCCCGGTCACCAACACGCTGATGGGCCTGGGCGCCTCGCGCTCCTCGAGCCCGCACTTCGTGGGCATGCCGGGCATGCACGGCACGTATGAGGCCAACATGGCGATGCAGCACTGCGACGTGCTGATCGCGATCGGCGCGCGTTTCGACGACCGCGTGATCGGCAACCCCAAGCACTTCGCCACCCACCCGCGCAAGATCATCCATATCGACATCGACCCCTCGTCGATCTCGAAGCGCGTCAAGGTCGATATCCCGATCGTCGGCAACGTCAAGGACGTGCTGGTCGAGCTGCTGTCGCAGCTGGACGCCAGCCAGGCCGCGACCAATACCAATGCGCTGCAGGCATGGTGGAAGCAGATCGCCGAATGGCGCGGCAAGGACTGCCTGGCCTATACGGGCTCGAACGAACTGATCAAGCCGCAATCGGTCATCGAGCAGTTGTACAAGGTCACGGACGGCGACGCCTTCATCACCTCGGACGTCGGCCAGCACCAGATGTGGGCGGCGCAGTACTACGGCTTCGACAAGCCGCGCCGCTGGATCAACTCGGGCGGCCTGGGCACCATGGGTGTCGGCCTGCCGTACGCGATGGGCGTGCAGATGGCCAACCCGGATGCGACCGTCGCCTGCGTCACCGGCGAAGGCTCGATCCAGATGTGCATCCAGGAGCTTGCCACCTGCAAGCAGTACCACCTGACGCCGAAGATCATCCTGCTGAACAACCGCTTCCTCGGCATGGTCCGCCAGTGGCAGCAGATCGACTACGGTTCGCGCTACTCCGAGTCCTACATGGACTCGCTGCCGGACTTCGAAAAGCTGGCCGAGGCCTACGGCCACGTCGGCATGCGCATCGAGAAGCCGGGCGACGTCGAGGGTTCGCTGCGCGAAGCCTTCGCCATGAAGGACCGCCTGGTGTTCATGAACTTCATCACCGACCAGAGCGAGAACGTCTGGCCGATGGTCAAGGCCGGCAAGGGCCTGAATGAAATGCTGCTCGGCTCGGAGGACCTGTAATGCGACACATCATTTCCGTCCTCCTCGAGAACGAAGCCGGCGCGCTGTCGCGCGTGGTCGGGCTGTTCTCGGCACGCGGCTACAACATCGAGACCCTGACCGTGGCGCCGACCGAAGACGCGACCCTGTCGCGCATGACCATCGTCACCAGCGGCTCGGACGACATCATCGAGCAGATCACCAAGCACCTGAATCGCCTGATCGAGGTGGTGAAGGTGGTCGACCTCACCGAAGGCCAGCACATCGAGCGCGAGCTGATGTTGATTAAAGTGCGCGCGGTCGGCAAGGAGCGCGAAGAGATGAAGCGCACCGCCGACATCTTCCGCGGCCGCATCATCGACGTGACCGAGAAGACCTACACGATCGAACTGACCGGCGCCAAGAGCAAGCTCGACGCCTTCATCGACGCCATCGACCGTGCCTCGATCCTGGAGACCGTCCGTACCGGCGGCTCGGGTATCGGCCGCGGCGAACGCATCCTCAAAGTCTGAAGTCGTAGCTCAACGACATACACGTATTCACACATTTAAAAATTATTAAGGAATGACCATGAAAGTTTTCTACGACAAAGACTGCGACCTCTCCCTCATCAAAGGCAAGAACGTCGCCATCATCGGCTACGGCTCGCAGGGCCATGCCCACGCCCAGAACCTGAGCGAATCCGGCGTCAACGTCACCGTCGGCCTGCGCCGCGGCGGCGCGTCCTGGAACAAGGTCGAAGCGGCCGGCCTGAAGGTCGCCGAGGTCGATGAAGCGGTCAAGAACGCCGACGTCATCATGATCCTGCTGCCGGACGAGAACATCGCCGAGGTCTACAAGAACAGCGTCGAGCCGAACGCCAAGCAGGGCGCCGTGCTGGCCTTCGCCCACGGCTTCAACGTCCACTACGGCCAAGTCGTGCCGCGCGCCGACCTCGACGTGATCATGGTGGCGCCGAAGGCCCCGGGCCACACCGTGCGCGGCACCTACCGCCAGGGTGGCGGCGTGCCGCACCTGGTCGCGGTCTACCAGGACAAATCGGGCTCGGCACGCGACATCGCGCTGTCCTACGCCATGGCCAACGGCGGCGGCCGCGCCGGCATCATCGAAACCAACTTCCGCGAAGAGACCGAGACCGACCTGTTCGGCGAGCAGGCCGTGCTGTGCGGCGGTACCGTCGAGCTGATCAAGGCCGGCTTCGAGACCCTGGTGGAAGCGGGCTACGCGCCGGAGATGGCTTACTTCGAGTGCCTGCACGAACTGAAGCTGATCGTCGACCTGATCTACGAAGGCGGCATCGCCAACATGAACTACTCGATCTCGAACAACGCGGAATACGGCGAGTACGTCACCGGCCCGAAAGTCGTCACCTCGGCGACCAAGGATGCGATGCGCCAGTGCCTGAAGGACATCCAGACCGGCGAATACGCGAAGAGCTTCATCCTCGAGAACAAGGCCGGGGCCCCGACCCTGATCTCGCGCCGCCGCCTGACCTCGGAGCACCAGATCGAGGAAGTCGGCGCCAAGCTGCGCGCGATGATGCCGTGGATTGCGAAGAACAAGCTGGTCGACCAGAGCAAAAACTGATCCGTAGGGTGGGCGGGTCTCCCGCCCACGCGGCGATAGATGGAAGTTGATACTTCGCGGCAGTGCCGGCGACAGTTGACCGCGTGGGCGTAATTCCGGGCACTGCCCGAAATTACCCTGCCCACCCTACAATTCGAGACAGTTGCAACGGTTCATTACAAAACTACGAAGGAAGTTGTGAAGCCAGTATCGTATAAGTGACGCAGACATTCGTCGCAACTACTGGAGAACAACAATGAAACTTTCCAAATCGCTCGTCGCCGCCGCACTGGTGCTGGCTTTCCACACCCAGGCCCAGGCGCAGACCGCCCCGTCCACCGCCGGCACGCTGGTCGTTGTCCCGGCCTTCGGCGAAGTGAAGCATGCCAACGACCAGGCCACCGTCACCTTCGCCGTCGAAGAGCATGACAAGGACAAGAATGCCGCTGCGGCACGCGTGAACCGCAAGATGAAGGAGGGAACCGAGATCGTGCGCCGCGCCGATCCGAAGGCCGAGCTGAAGACGATGGGCTACTACACCTATCCGGTCTATCCGGAAGTGCCGCCGATGCCGCAACTGGCCTTGCGCACGCCCGTGAAACCGGTGCCGATCGCCTGGCGCGTCGGCCAGTACCTGGAGGTGAAGACCACCAACCTGGCAGACCTGCCGAAGACCGCCGCCGCAGCCCAGAAAGTTCTGCAAATCAACAATGTGAGCTTCGGACTCAGCCCGGAACTGGAAAAGCGCCTCGATGACCAGCGCATCGCCGCCACCTACCGCAACCTGAACGAACGCATCGCCTCGATCGCCAATGCGATGGGCCGCAAGCCGGCCGAGGCCATGCTCGACACCGTCGATTTCGAGGGCTCGGGCAACTATGCGGGCGATGGCCAGGGGGCGCCGGCGCCGATGATGATGCGGGCCAGCGCCATGAAGGAAGCGGCCGACCAGATGCCGGAACCAAGCTTTGAACCGGGAGAAACCACGCTCCAGATGCGTCTTGTGGGAAAGGTTCGCTTTAAATGAGTGCTCACACAACAGTGATCATTCGCTAAGCAGGGGTTCACGCCTTTATAATGCTGACAACAGCATTATTTTTTGACGGACCACTATGCCCAATTTCCCACGACGCCGAGTACCTGGAGCCGCGCCCAAGGCGCCACGATTTTCCCGCTTGAAACGCTTCGGGCGCAGGGCGGAAGACCGTGTCCAGGGCGAGCGCGGCCGCGGCATCTACCTGCTGCCGAACGCGTTCACGACCGGCGCGTTGTTCTGCGGCTTCTATGCGATCGTCATGGCGATGAACCAGCGCTTCGAGCACGCCTGCTGGGCGGTGTTCATCGCCATGGTCCTCGACGGGCTGGACGGGCGCATTGCGCGCCTGACCAACACCCAGTCGGAGTTCGGCGCGCAGTACGACTCGCTGTCGGACATGGTGTCCTTCGGGGCGGCGCCGGCGCTGGTGATCTATGAATGGTCGCTGCGCGGGCTGGGCAAGCTGGGCTGGATTGCGGCCTTCATCTATTGCGCGGGCGCGGCGCTGCGCCTGGCGCGCTTCAACACCAACATCGAGGTGGTGGACAAGCGCTTCTTCCAGGGGCTGCCGAGTCCGGCGGCTGCGGCGCTGATCGTCGGTTTCATCATGATGATGACCGACCCGGACATCAACGTCAGCTCGCGCCAGGTGGACTGGGTGAGCTGGGGCCTGGCGGTGTTCGCCGGCCTGACGATGGTGTCGAACGTACCGTTTTACAGCTTCAAGGACGTGAACTTCCGCAAGTCGGTGCCGTTCATCGTGGTGTTCCTGATTGCCCTCGGCTTCGCGCTGCTGGCGATCGACCCACCGAAAGTCCTGTGGCCGATTTTTGTGATTTACGGCTTGTCGGGATATGCCGTGTTCGCCTGGCGCGCAGCCAAGGGCAAGCCGGTGAGCATCATCCCGCTCGACGACGAGCCGGACGACGGCGTGCGCCGCTAGCGCGGACCTTCGGGTCGGGCAGGGCGCCCGCTAATTCAATTAGCATACGGAGCCTGCAATGCCTGACCCGAACCGCCTCATCATTTTCGACACCACCCTGCGCGACGGCGAGCAATCGCCCGGCGCATCCATGACCAGGGACGAGAAGGTGCGCATCGCGCGCCAGCTCGAGCGCCTGCGGGTGGACGTCATCGAAGCCGGCTTTGCCGCCGCCTCGCCGGGCGACTTCGAAGCCATCCGCGCGATCTCGAGCGCGGTGCGCGAATCCACCATCTGCTCGCTGTCGCGCGCCAACGACCGCGACATCGCCCGCGCCGCCGAGGCGCTGGCGCCCGCCGCGCGCAAGCGCATCCACACCTTCATCGCCACTTCGCCCCTGCACATGCAGGTCAAGCTGCGCATGGAGCCGGAGCAGGTGCTGGAACAGGCCAAGCTGGCCATTCGCTACGCCCGCAACCATACCGACGACATCGAGTTCTCGCCCGAAGACGGCAGCCGCTCGGAAGAAGACTTCCTGTGCCGCGTGCTGGAAGCGGTGATCGCCGAGGGCGCGACCACCATCAACTTCCCCGACACGGTCGGCTACGCCGTGCCCGAGGAATTCGGCCGCCGCATCCTGCGCCTGCGCGAGCGCGTGCCCAATTCCGACAAGGCCATCTGGTCGGTGCACTGCCATAACGACCTGGGCCTGGCCGTGGCGAACTCGCTGGCCGGCGTCACCATCGGCGGCGCGCGCCAGATCGAATGCACGATCAACGGCCTGGGCGAGCGGGCCGGGAACACCTCGCTGGAGGGAGTCGTGATGGCGCTACGCACCCGCCACGACTACTTCAACTTGACGGTGGGTGTGGACACCACGCAGATCGTCCCAAGCTCGAAAATGGTCTCGCAGATCACCGGCTTCGCGGTGCAGCCGAACAAGGCGGTGGTGGGCGCGAACGCGTTTGCCCATGCCTCCGGCATCCACCAGGACGGCATCCTGAAGGCGCGCGAAACCTACGAGATCATGCGCGCCGAAGACGTGGGCTGGACCACCAACAAGATCGTGCTGGGCAAGCTGTCGGGCCGCAACGCCTTCAAGTCGCGCCTGCAGGAACTGGGCATCGAGCTGGAATCGGAGCTTGAAGTGAACGCGGCCTTCGCCCGCTTCAAGGAGCTGGCGGACCGCAAGGCCGAGATTTTTGACGAGGACATCATGGCGCTGGCATCCAGCGCGGACCATGAGCAGGCCGGCGAGATCTACCGCCTGGTGTCGCTGTCGCAGCGCTCCGAGACCGGCGCGCTGCCGCATGCGAAGATCGTGTTCGCGGCGGATGGCAAGGAAGTATCGGCCGAGTCCTCGGGCGACGGACCGGTGGATGCGGTGATCACGGCGATCGAGAGCGTGGTGAAGAGCGGGGCGGAGCAGGTGCTGTTTTCGATCAATGCGATCAGCAACGGGCCGCAATCGCAGGGCGAGGTGACCATCCGCCTGTCGCACTCGGGGCGCATCGTCAATGGCGTGGGGGCGGATCCGGACATCATCGTGGCCTCGGCCAAGGCGTATTTGTCGGGGCTGAACAAGCTGCATTCGAAGGTGGAACGCGTCAATCCGCAGGGCGTATAAGCGCGCCTGCCCGGGCCGCTCCCGCCTTCGCCGGGATCGGCCTCACCACCCCATCCGATCCCTTGGCTCGTACATCGGATCGGGTCCATTGAGCATCTGCCGCACGATCCCTTGCCCGTCGAAGTGCACGTGCATCATGGAATTCCACACGCCCGCCTCCTTGTACCGGTACGACCATACCTCGTAGCCCCTCATCGCCACATAGGACTTCTCGGCCGGCCGCCCGATCGTGCGCAGTACCTCGTCCTTGTCCGCCCCGTCGATCTTGATGGTGGCGAACTTTTCCCCGGTGAGCACCTGTTCGTAGGATACCAGCCGCCCATCCGCCCCGATGCGCGCCATCCAGGTGAACTGGCCCATCGGCCCGGTCGCGTACTCGAAGATGCGGTCGTTGCCGGCGCCATAGATGCTGGTGGGCGGCCCCATCTTCTTCTGCACCAGGTCTTCCGGGTCGCCGATGGTGGGCGTCTCGCGCAGCATTCCGGCGCAGCCGCCGAGCAAGACGAGCGCCACGAATGTTGTAAATCTGATCAATTTGTTCATCATTTGGCCCTCCAAACGCGCCAACATCCCCAAAATCTGCCTTCTGGACGATGCAAACAGTGGCCCCATGCCCCGTTTTCCCCTATACTGGCGGGTCTGTCCATTTTGGGCAGGCGATTCGTCAATCACGGTGCGCTGGGTTTCGACTCATGCACCGCATGTGAAAGGTAACATCATGACCGTAGAAAACATCAACAAAGCCGCGATTATCGCGGACAACGCACGTGGCCAGAACGATACCGGTTCGCCGGAAGTCCAGGTTGCACTGCTGACCGCACGCATCAACGAGCTGAACGGCCACTTCAAGGCACACCAGAAAGATCACCACTCGCGTCGTGGCCTGATCATGATGGTTAACCGTCGTAAGAGCCTGCTGGCTTACCTGAAGCGCAAAGACGCAAACCGTTATCGCGACCTGATCGCCAAGCTCGGCCTGCGTAAGTAATCGTTGGTCAAGACGATTTAGTCACGAAATGCCTGCGCCAGATACCTGTCGCGGGCATTTTTTGTTTCTGTTGTTCGTTGTTGTTGAGTAAATGGTGGTTCTGACGAACCACCCGTGGTGAGGTGAACGACAGCTCCTGAAAATCTGTCGGCAAATAGAAAGGGATTACCCATGTTTAATAAAGTTTCGAAAACCTTCCAGTACGGTCAACACACGGTCACCCTGGAGACGGGTGAAATCGCGCGCCAGGCAAGCGGCGCCGTCGTCGTGTCGGTCGAAGACACCGTCATCCTGGCCACCGTGGTCGCCAAGAAGGACGCCAAGCCGGGCCAGGACTTCTTCCCGCTGACCGTCGACTACATGGAGAAAACCTACGCAGCCGGTAAGATCCCGGGCGGCTTCTTCAAGCGCGAAGGCCGTCCTTCGGAAAAGGAAACCCTGACCTCGCGCCTGATCGACCGTCCGATCCGTCCGCTGTTCCCGGAAGGCTACCTGAACGAAGTCCAGGTCATCATCCACGTCCTGTCGGTCAATCCTGAGATCGACCCGGACATCCCGGCCATGATCGGCGCCTCGGCTGCGCTGTGCATCGCCGGCATCCCGTTCAACGGCCCGATCGGCGCAGCGCGCGTCGGCTACGCGAACGGCCAGTACATCCTGAACCCGACTACCACCCAGCTCAAGACCTCGCAGATGGACCTGGTCGTGGCAGGCACCGAAACCGCCGTGCTGATGGTGGAATCGGAAGCGCAGCAGCTGTCGGAAGAAGTCATGCTGGGCGCGGTCGTCTTCGGCCACGACCAGATGCGCGCCGTCATCGACGCGATCCACGACCTGGTGGCCGAAGGCGGCAAGCCGGAAGTCGAGTGGAGCCCGGCGCCGAAGAACGAAGAGTTGATCGCCCGCGTGAGCGACCTGGCCGCAGCAAGCATCCGCGACGCTTACCAGACCCGCGAAAAGTCGCTGCGCCAGCAGAAGCTGAAGTCGATCTCGGCCGAAGTGATGGCCGGCCTGGCAACCCAGGGCGTCGAAGCCGATGCGGCCGAAGTCGGCAACATCCTGTTCGACATGGAAGCCAAGGTCGTGCGTACCCAGATCCTGGACGGCGAGCCGCGTATCGACGGCCGCGACACCCGCACCGTGCGTCCGATCGCGATCCGCACCGGCGTGCTGCCGCGTACCCACGGTTCGGCCCTGTTCACCCGCGGCGAAACCCAGGCGCTGGTCGTGGCTACCCTCGGCACCGCGCGCGACAGCCAGAAGATCGACGCGCTGATGGGCGAGTACACCGACGACTTCATGATGCACTACAACATGCCTCCGTTCGCCACCGGCGAAACCGGTCGCGTGGGCACCCCGAAGCGCCGCGAAGTCGGCCACGGCCGCCTGGCCAAGCGCGCGCTGGTCGCTGCGCTGCCGTCGGCGGACGAATTTTCATACTCGGTGCGCCTGGTTTCCGAAATCACCGAGTCGAACGGTTCCTCGTCGATGGCATCGGTGTGCGGCGGCTGCCTGGCGCTGATGGACGCCGGCGTGCCGATGAAGGCACACGTCGCCGGCATCGCCATGGGCCTGATCAAGGAAGGCGGCAAGTTCGCCGTCCTGACCGACATCCTGGGTGACGAAGACCACCTGGGCGACATGGACTTCAAGGTCGCCGGCACCCCGGCAGGCATCACCGCGCTGCAGATGGACATCAAGATCCAGGGCATCACCAAGGAAATCATGCAGGTGGCGCTGGCGCAGGCCAAGGAAGCCCGCCAGCACATCCTGGCCGAGATGCAGAAGGCCGTGCCGAGCGTGAAGACCGAGCTGTCGGACTTCGCACCGCGCCTGATCACCATCCGCATCAACCCGGAAAAGATCCGTGACGTGATCGGCAAGGGCGGCGCCGTCATCCGCGCGCTGACCGAAGAAACCGGCACCCAGATCGACATCACCGACGAAGGCGTCGTGACCATCGCGTCGGTCGATGCCGCCGCCGGCCAGGAAGCCAAGCGCCGCATCGAAGAGCTGACCGCATCGGTCGAAGTGGGCAAGACCTACGACGGCACCGTGCTCAAGCTGCTGGACTTCGGCGCGATCGTCCAGGTCATGCCGGGCAAGGACGGCCTGCTGCACATCTCGCAGATCGCCAACGAGCGCGTCAACGCCGTGGCCGACTACCTGAAGGAAGGCCAGCAAGTGCGCGTGAAGGTCCTCGAGACCGACGAGCGCGGCCGCCTGAAGCTGTCGATGAAGGCTGCTGATCCGGTGGAAGGCGCGGCGCAGTAAGCGATCGCGGCTTCTAGCCTACGAAGACCGCCAGTGCGTGAGCCTGGCGGTTTTTCTTGTTATGGCCGTCCGATTTCGAGCGAGGTCAAGGTTAGCCAGGTTCCGTGGATATTGCTTGCGCTGCGCCAACTGATGCCTGTGCTCTAGCCTTAATGATTGCAGCGCATCTGTCGTGACCAAGCTACGTGAGGAATTGGAACTTGTGAGGAGCGCGAATGACCACAGTCTACGATCAATACGAGCAATTAACTGAGTCTGAACAGGCATATTTGCGGCGCCATCCGCATCATGTACTCACAATCAATGATGCGCGCACGGCAGCGTTTGCGGAGACCGTGCGGCGCTTTGGCAAAAATGGGCATAACGATCAGTCAGACGCATTTCGCCATTGCTTCTGGTCTGCACTCCTTGCCCGTGATGTGGGCTTCAATAACGGACTTGCATTCACGACGGCGCATGAGTCATTCTCAGGGAACAAAATGGACGAGAAGCGCATGGATTTGCACAACAATCGGGTCGGCTTGCATATCGGACGCCAGGGTGGGTCAAATAGCACACTGAGTGACAGATGCATGTCTGCACTTCGCGCAGGAAAGCTGCAGGTCATAGTCCAGTGACCATGCGCCGCTCATTTATCTCTCTCATCCTGCTGTGCCTTGTCTGTGGGTGTAGTCGTCCTTCCTTGACCGAGCAGGCGCGCATGCTGGGAGACCGGGAATTCTCGCCACAGGCTTGGGCGGCGGCGTCCCAGATCGAGCGCGGCGAGATGCTGGCCTCGTTCCTTGCCAAGCATCCCGTCGATCAGCTCACAGCCGCAGACGTAAGGCAACTGCTCGGTCCGCCTACCGGCTACGCCGATTACGATGAGGACCCGGCCTATGTGCTTGGGCCGCCAACTGTCCAGAGCGAGTACGGAAAAGGCTACTTGTTGATATTCGTGACGGATAAGCGTGCTGGCCAGGTTGTAAAGGCTCGGCTAGTGCCTGAAGTCACAAGATAGGAGCGCTTACCCTACCCCGGTTTGCGGCGGCACAACGAGTGCCGGAAGCATAATCCGACAATCGTAAGCTGGTGTCCTATTGAGCGGGCCAAGCATGCGTTCCCTGATTCCTGCCATCTCCCTGTCGCTCTGCCTGCACGCCTGCGGCGGCAACACCTCGGTTGCCCTCTATTTCGAATGGGGCTCCTGCGACTTCGACCGTCAACGCTGGGAGCAGGCGGATCGGATCGGACGCGGCTGCATGATGTCCTCCTTCCTCGACAAGTATCATCCGGTCGGGATGTCCGTGGTGGAGATCAAATTATGGCTGGGCGAGCCCAGCGCCTATGCCGACTTCGAGGACCCGGCCTACCTGGTCGCCCAGTCCGGATCGAACGGCAGCGCAGGCAGGGAACAGCTGCTGGTGTTCAGGATCGATCGGATCACCGGCCGCTGTGTCGAGGTCGCGTTACGGCCGGCGCACTGATCGGAGCATGCACGACGCTGCGAGGCTGCGAGAACACATCGCCCAGCGGCGTCTCCACCCACCGGAAAAATGCGCTGCCTACCAGCAGGCTGGCGATCCACGCGACCAGCATCCCGACGGCCTGCGCATGCGCCTGCTCCGGCACGAAGCGGGCAAACGCGGCATTCACGACCAGGCAGACCGGGAAGTGGACCAGGAAGACCGAGAACGAGATCTTGCCGGTGTAATGGATGACAGCCAGCCCACTGCCGGCACGCGAAGCGGGTCGACGGCGGCCGAACAGGAACAGCAGGCAAGCCACCGCCAGCGCCAGCGCGATGCGGCTGCGGAAGCCCAGCAGCAGCGCAATGCCGGGCAGGAGCAGCAACGCGGCCAGCAGCAGGGCGAGGGCGCGCGGCCGACGGCCAGGGGCGCCCGCCCACCATGCGAGCGCCCCCAGGCCGTAGCTGCCGAAGAAGTAGGGCGCCCACACGTCCCACTCCGCGTCGCGGTTGAAGTGCAGCAGCGAGGCCGCGACGCCCACCGCCACCAGGCCCGGCATCAACCACGGCCGCGGCTGTCCTCCCAGGCGACCGGAGAATTAGGCCAGCAGCGTCAGCAAGGCATACAATTGGAAATCGATCGCGACATACCAGGCCCCCGCGGACAGTGATTCAATGCCGAGCACACCGTGCAGCAACAATGCATGCGCGCCCAGCTGGACCAGGGTCGGCGGCGGCGAGATCGAGTCGTGGTGCATCCAGCTGCCGGCCCAGGCGGACGCGAGGGCGGCCAGCAGCATCGCCGCAATGAAGGGCGGAGCCAGTTTCAGGTAGCGGCGCTGGATCAGCTGCAGGGGATGCTTCATTCCCGGCAGGCCGTCGGGCGACAGCGATTTCGCAGCCAGGAAGCCGCCGATGACCAGGAAGACCTGGACCGCGATCCGCGCGTGGTCGTAGAGCCAGTCGACCAGCGTGGGCAGGATGCGCCGCGCGTGGTCGGACATCGGTCCATAGAAGGCCAGGTGGTGCAGGACGATCAGCTGGGCTGCGCCGCCTTTGAGCAGATCGATGAGGACGAACTGCTTGCTGCGTTCTCGATTCTCCGCGGGCATCTTGCCCAATGCTTCTCTTATCACGCGACCCAGGTTTCTCCGACAAAGGGGCCGCATTCTAGCCGAGATGCATATGTCACAGTCGACACATTTCGAGTATGCAATTAACATTGCAACTTTGAAAAATCGGCAGGCTTGCCGTTGTGCGCACTGCACAACTGTGTCGTGACCATAATGCAATAAGTGTTATAGTTATTTATTTACTTAACCATGGGATCGCACGCCCGTGTTCCGCGTAGCCCCCACTGATTTCAACCATCCAAATCTAGGAATCGACAGATGACCACGAAGGATTACGCCGCCCGTATCAGCCAGCTCATCCAGGAACACCAAGCCGAGATTGGCGCGGAGTGGATCGCGCAGCTGGAAGCCCTGACCGTGCGCGGAACCTCGAGCTCGAGAGAGCAGTTGCGCAGCCACTGCCAGCAATTCATTGCAGCGCTGGCCAGCGCGAGCCGCGGCGGCGAACTGGAGAACATCGAGCACCGTTCCTGGGACGAAGTGCGCGACCTGCTGGCCGAGATCTCCTCGACCCGCGCCAAGGCCGGCTCCACCCCGAGCGAAACCGCGACCTTCGTCTTCTCGCTGAAGCAGCCGCTGTTCGGTCACCTGCGCCAGGGCTTCGAGGGCGATCCCGAAGGCGTCGCTGCCGCCTCCTGGACCATCAGCACCCTGCTCGACAAGCTGGGCCTGTACACCATCGAGGTATTCCAGAAGACCAAGGACCAGATCATCGTGCGCCAGCAGCAGGAACTGCTCGAGCTGTCGACCCCGGTCGTCAAGCTGTGGAACGGCATCCTGGCGCTGCCGCTGATCGGCACCCTGGATTCGGCGCGCACCCAGGTGGTGATGGAGAACATCCTGCAGAAGATCGTCGACACCGGCGCCATCATCGCCATCATCGACATCACCGGCGTGCCGACCGTCGACACCCTGGTGGCCCAGCACCTGATGAAGACCATCGCCGCCGCACGCCTGATGGGCGCCGACTGCATCATCAGCGGCATCCGCCCGCAGATCGCCCAGACCATCGTGCACCTCGGCGTGAACCTGGAAGACGTGATCACCAAGGCCACCCTGGCCGACGCCTTCCTGGTCGCGCTCGAGCGCACCGGCACCGCCGTCGTGCAGAAGGCGTAAGCAGAGACCATGGAACGCATTCCTATCCTGCGCATGGGCGACCTGCTGCTCGTCACGATCCAGGTCGACATGCACGATCGCCTCGCCATGCAGCTGCAGGACGACCTGACCGAACGCATCGTGAGCGATGGCGCCAAGGGCGTCCTGATCGATATCTCCGCACTCGACCTGGTCGACTCCTTCATCGGCCGCATGATCAGCAATACGGCCGCCATGGCACGCGTGCTCGATGCGCGCACCGTGGTGGTCGGCATGCAGCCGGCGGTGGCGATCACCCTGGTGGAGCTGGGCCTGACGCTGCATGGCGTGAAGACCGCTCTCAACGTTGAAAAGGGCATGGCCCTGTTGGGAAAGAGCTATAAATAATGAACGGCGCGCAAACCGACGCAGTCCTGTTCGAGACCGCGCTGCTGGACCGCCACCGCCAGCATCGCACCGCACGCGTGACCTTGCGCCTGCAGTCGGATGAGGACGTTGTAGGCCTGCGCAAGCAGGTGCGCGAGCGGGCGGTGGCCATTGCCTTGTCCCTGGTCGACCAGACCAAGCTGGTCACAGCCGCGAGCGAGCTGGCACGTAACACGATCAAATACGGCGGAGGCGGCGAAGTCCACCTCGACAGCCTGACCGACGGCATCCGCAAGGGCATCGGGCTGCTGTTCGTCGATGCCGGTCCGGGTATCCCGGACATCGATACCGCGCTGCGCGACGGCTTCACCACCGGCGGAGGCCTTGGCCTCGGCCTGGGCGGCTCCAGGCGCCTCGCGGATGAATTCGACATCGAAAGCCGTCCCGGAGAGGGCACTGCCGTGCTGGTGGTGAAATGGAAGCGCTGATCAGTTCACTCACGCAGCAGGAAGTCTTCGCGATCAACCACGCGAGCGACGTGGCGGCGGTACGGCGCAGCGGCCAGAAACTGGCCGATGCGCTCGGCTTCAGCGAGACCCGCGCCGGCCAGCTGGCGCTGATCATCACCGAGGCCGCCACCAACATCCTCAAGCATGCGGGCGAGGGCGAGATGCACGTCGGGCCGGCGCAATCGAGCGCCGGCGTGGGCGTCGACGTGCTCGCGGTCGACAACGGCCCGGGCATTCTCGACCTGAACGCCAGCCTGGTCGACGGCATGTCCACCACGGGCACGGCCGGCACCGGACTGGGCGCGTTGCGCCGCCTGTCCGACGAGTTCGATGTGTACACCAAGCCCGGCGGCGGCACGGCCTTCTTCATGCGCATCTGGCGCGATGTGCCGGCGCCCGAACCCTGCGGCGTCGAGATCGGCGCCCTGTGGGCGCCGATGGCCGGCGAGGAGGAATGCGGCGACGGCTGGGCGGTGCGCTGCGACGGCAGGGGCGCGACCCTGCTGGCTGCCGACGGCCTGGGTCACGGTCCGGAGGCGGCGCGCGCCGCCGCTGCCGCGGTTCGCGCACTGGAAGCGCGCAAGGGCGTAGGGGCAGGGGAGCTGATGCAGGCTGCCCACGACGCCCTGCGCCCGACGCGCGGCGCGGCGCTGGCGACCGCCCGCATCGATTTCGACGCCGGCGAGCTGCGCTTTGCCGGCGTCGGGAACATCGCCGGCTGCGTGATCGACGGCAGCCGGCGCGCGCTGGTGTCGCACAACGGCATCGTCGGGCACAACATGCGCAAGGTGCAGGAGTTCGCGCAGCCCTTCCCGCCGGGGGCGACGTGCATCATGCACTCGGACGGCATCCAGACGCAGTGGGACCTGGACAAGTACCCGGGACTGGCCGGGCGCAGCCCGGTGCTGATCGCGGCCATCCTGATGCGCGATTTCATCCGTCGCCGCGACGACGCCATGGTGCTGGTCGTGCGCCGGCATGGGAGCTGACATGAGCCTGCACCGCATCCTCAACGTGGCGCTGGACAGCGACCAGGACGTGGTCGTGGTGCGCCAGCGCGCGCGCCAGGTATCGGAGCTGCTCGGGTTCTCGCAGCAGGACCAGGTGCGCGTGGCCACCGCGGTGTCCGAAATCGCCCGGGCCGCGTGCCACCTGGGCTCGGGAGGACGCGCCGCCTTCCTGCTGGGCCGGAACTTCGGGCGCCAGTACCTGGAGGTCACGATCAATCCCGGCACCGGCGAGCGCCGCTCCGCCACGCCGGCGGCACGCAACGCGGGCTTCAGCAGAACGCTGCCGGAACTGGCCGTGATCAGCGCGCACCGCCTCATGGATTCCTGCGAGGTCGAGCCGGAGGATGGCATGGTCACCGCGGTCACCATGCGCAAGACGCTGCCGCCGCAAGCCATCGTCGACAGCGCGCGCCTGGCCGAGATCAGCAACCGCCTGGCCGGCAGCCCGGTCTCGAACATGCTGCAGGAACTGCAGCTGCAGAACCACGAGCTGCTGGGCACCCTGGCCGAGCTGCGCGAGCGCCAGGAAGACCTGCTGTCGCTGACGCGCGAACTGGAAGACACCAACCGCGGCATCGTCGCGCTGTACGCCGAGATCGAGGACAAGGCCGAACGCCTGCGCAAGGCGGACGAAATGAAGTCGCGCTTCCTGTCGAATACCAGCCACGAACTGCGCACCCCGCTGTCCTCGATCCGCGCCCTGGCCCAGCTGCTGCTGGACCGCATGGACGGCGACCTGACGACCGAGCAGGAGCGCCAGGTGCAGTTCATCGCCAAGGCCGCCAATGATCTGTCCGAGCTGGTCAACGACCTGCTCGACCTGGCCAAGATCGAGGCCGGCAAGGTCGAGGTCCAGCTGGCGCCTGTGGTGGTCGACAACCTGTTCCGTGCACTGAAGGGCATGATGCGGCCGCTGGTCGACGAAGGCCGGGTCGAACTGATCTTCGAGCCGAGCGACTTCACCGAGCCCTTCGATTCGGACGAGGGCAAGATCTCCCAGATCCTGCGCAACTTCATTTCGAATGCGCTCAAGTTCACCGAGCATGGCGCCGTACGGGTGTCCGCCACCTACGACGCACAGCTCGATACGATCGCTTTTGCGGTCGCCGACACCGGGATCGGCATCAGCCCGGACAACCTGCAACTGATTTTTGAAGAGTTCAGCCAGATCGAGCATCCGCTCCAGCGGCGCAGCAAGGGCACGGGCCTGGGCCTGCCGCTGTGCCGCAAGCTGGCCGAACTGCTGCATGGGCGCGTCGACGTGCAGAGCACGGTCGGAGAAGGCTCGACCTTCACGCTGACCTTGCCGCGGCGCTTTCCGCAGCCCAGCCACGATGGAACCGAATCATGAAAGCCAATTCCACCCTGATCCTCAACGTTGACGATAACGACGGCGCCCGCTACGCCAAGAACCGCATCCTGCAGGGAGCGGGATTCGAGGTGGTGGAGGCGACCAACGGCACCGACGCGCTGGAGATCGTCAAGCGCTTGAACCCGGCGCTGGTGCTGCTCGACGTGAAGCTCCCGGACATCAACGGCCTCGAAGTCTGCCGCCGCATCAAGGCCAATCCCGAGAGCGCCATGGTGCTGGTGCTGCAGACCTCGGCGGCGCTGACCGGTCGCGCCGACAAGATCCGCGGGCTGGAAGGGGGCGCCGACAACTACCTGGCGGCGCCGATCGAGGCCGATGAGCTGATTGCCAACGTGAATGCGCTGCTGCGCATGCACCAGACCCAGGTCCAGCTGCGCGACAGCGAAGAGCGTTTTCGCCAGATCACCGACAACATTGACGACGTGTTCTGGATGTTCGCCGTGCCGGAAGGCGACCTGGAGTACGTCAGTCCGGCGTATTCGGACGTCTGGGGCGGCAGCCTGGATGCGCTGCGCCAGCGGCCCGGGAGCTGGCTGGACGCCGTGCATCCGGAGGACCGCGAGCGCATCGCGCAGCGCTGGCGCCAGCTGCAGCAGGCGCCGCACTACGACGACGAGTTCCGCATCCTCGGACCGGACGGGCGCACGCACTGGGTGCGCGACCGTCTGTTTGCGGTCCGCAATGCGCGTGGCGAAGTGTACCGGGTGGCGCGCGTGACCAGCGACATCACCGCGCGCAAGGAGATGGAAGCGCTGCTGCGCGCGGCCGACCGCAACAAGAACCAGTTCCTGGCCACGCTGGCCCACGAGCTGCGCAACCCGCTCAGCCCGATCCGCAACGCGGCCGCGCTGCTGGGCGCGAACAGCGACGGCAATACCGAGCGCCAGGCGCGCGCGCGCGAAGTCATCACGCGCCAGGTCGACCACCTGGCCCACCTGGTCGACGATCTGCTCGACGTCGCCCGCATTTCCGAAGGCAAGATCGTGCTGCGCACCGAAGAGGTGGACCTGGGCGCCGTGGTCGCCCAGGCGATCGAGACCGCCGGGCCCCTGATCGCGGCGCGCGGCCACCACCTGGACGTGCAGCTGCCGGAACAGCAGGTGTGGGTGATGGGCGACCCGGTGCGCCTGGCCCAGTCGGTGGGCAACCTGCTGCACAATGCGGCCAAGTTCACGCCGAAGGGCGGCGAGCTGTCGGTGCGCGTTTCCCTGCTCGAGAACGAACGGGTGCAGATCGCGGTGCGCGACAACGGCATCGGCATCGCCGAGGACAACCTGCCGCGCATCTTCGGCATGTTCGCCCAGGTGGACGTGCCGCCGGACCGCGCCCCGGAAGGCCTGGGCATCGGCCTGTCCCTGGTGTCGCACCTGATCGAACTGCATGGCGGGCGCCTGTCGGCCCAGAGCCCGGGCATCGGCATGGGCAGCACCTTCACGGTCGAGCTGCCGCTGCTGCGCGTCAGCGCGGATTCGGCGGGCCTGGATCATTCCGAGGCCTCCAAGCAGGGCGGCAGCGGCATGCGCGTGCTGCTGGTGGACGACAACGTCGACGCCATGGAGATGATGGGCTTCCTGCTGGCCGAGATGGGCTACGAGACCTGCACCACCTCGGACGCCGCCGAGATCGAGGGGCTGGCGCTGCGCCACAAGCCGCAGGTGATCGTGCTCGACATCGGCCTGCCGGGCATCGACGGCTACGAAGTGGCGCGCCGCATCAAGAAGAACCCGCAGCTGGCGCACATCCGCCTGGTGGCCCACACCGGCTACGGTTCGCCGGAAGACCGCCGGCGCGCGATGGAGGCCGGCTTCGACGCCCACCTGGTCAAGCCGGCCGAGCTGCCGGACCTGGAAAAGGCGCTGAAAGGGTAGAATAGCGCCCTTTTGGAAAACGACCTTCCCCGTCGTGGGGGGGGCTACGACCGGGTCGGCCCGGCTTTTTGAGAGGATGGCCGAATGGCTTGGATATTGTTGTTGTTGGCGGGGCTTTTCGAAGTGGTGTGGGCGGTGGCCATGAAGCAGTCGCATGGCTTCACGCGGCTGTGGCCCAGCATCATCACCCTGGTCGGCAGCATCGCCAGTTTCCTGCTGCTGTCCTGGGCAATGCGCAGCATTCCCCTGGGCACCGCCTATACCATCTGGACCGGGATTGGCGCCGTCGGCGCCTTCGTGGTCGGGGTCGCGGTGCTCGGGGAGCAGCTCAACACCATGCGCGTGGTGGCGGCGGTGCTGATCGTGTCGGGGCTGGTGTTGATGAAGATGGCTGGAGATTGAAAAAAGCCCCGCGTCAGCGGTAATGCCGTTCAGTTAAGGTAGCTTCTTGACCTTTCGAACGGCATAGCGCTTCGGCGCTGCCTTGACGGCCCGGTCGCATTTGCGGCCGGGCCGTTCGTCTTTCAGGAGGCTAACCAGCCT